>CAMWTJ010000007.1 GCA_947177185.1 uncultured Porphyromonadaceae bacterium
ACAGTACCGAGAAGACCGACGAGAGTACCGAGAGTGGTCATGGTAGCCACGATGGGGAGGTTCTGCTGCAGCGAGGGCATTTCGAGAGCGGTAGCCTCTTCTACAGATTTCTGAAGGTTGAGCACCTTCTGCTCCTTGGTGAGTTCGGTGTTCTTGTCCATTTCCTCATAGCTCTTGAGAGCGGCAGCTACAACGGCAGCGACGGTGCCCTGCTGTTTCTTGCAGAGTTCCTGAGCGCCTTTGATGTCGTTGGAAGCGAGGCTCTTTTTCACAGCGGCAACGAACTTGGTGATGTTGCCTTTGCCCTTGGCGGCGTTGAGTGCGAAGTAGCGCTCTACGGAAAGGACGATAACGGTGAGGAAGAGGGTCTGCAGCACAGGTACGATGAAGCCACCTTTGTAGATGGTGCCCCAGATGTTCTGAGGATGTCCGTCTTCGTCGAAGTGCATGTCGTTGCCGAACCAGAAGATAAACAGACAAACTGCGACTACTGCGCAGGCGATGATTACCCAAACGGCGTTTTTGATGCCGGGAGCGTTGGATTTCTTGTTGTCAGCTGCCTTTGCGGGCTTGGTGGCAACATTGGGCTTTTGAGCTTCCATAGTTGTGGTTAATGGTTTTTAATAAATGGTTGTTGATTGGTTAAGTTTGTGATATCGTTCTCTATAGCCGCTTGCGCGGCGTGTTTTCTTCTTGTTTTCCTGCCTGCTTGTGAGGCGCGGATTGCTTGGTTTTAGACGTTTGTTTGCACAATTGCTACGCAAAAGTATAAAGGATTTTTCGCTTTACAAAATAAAAGTGGGCCAAAAATTCAAAAATTGCAGCGTTGAAACCTTTTTTAAGAGGATGTGATGCTTTTTGTGCTAAGATTCTTTCAGATTGTGGCCGATGGTATTTTGTGCGCTCAAAATGTTTTTTCGGCTATGCCGCGTTATTTTTTGCCGTATTATATTTATGTGTAAAGAAAAGTTGGTAACTTTGCGGCGGAAAAATAAAAATAGCGCTATATAAGATGAAAATTAAACTTACGAAGGGCTATGACCTGCCGATTGCCGGCGCAGTGGCTGCGGATGCAGGCACGCGCGACATTAAGGCGGCGGCTGTGGCTGTGGCCCCCGGCGATTTTCCGGGTTTTGTGCCCAAGCCCGACGTGGCGCCGGGCGATGTGGTGGGCGCGGGAGCGCCTTTGATGCACGACAAGACCTATCCCGGGCTGAAACTTGTGTCGCCGCTTGGCGGTAGGGTGACGGCCGTGGTGCGCGGCGAACGGCGCAAGCTCCTTCAGGTGGTGGTTGAGGCCGAAGACGGCATCGAACCGCAGCGTTTCGACACGCGGCAACTCACGCGTGAGAAAGCGGTGGCACTGCTTGCCGGCAGCGGCCTGCTGGCCATGATGCGCCGCCGTCCATATGATATCGTGCCTGACCCGTGCGAGGTGCCGCGCGACATTTTTGTCACTGCGATTTATTCCGCACCGCTCGAGTTACCACTCGCTGCGCGTGTAGGGGAGGCCGATGTTGAATTGCTGGAGCTGGGAACCGCACTGCTCGCTTCGCTCACTCCCGGCAAGGTGTACATATCGCACGACAAGACGTGGACACTCGGCCGAGTGAAAGGAGCTGAGATGGTGGAATTCCGGGGCAAGCATCCCGTGGGCAACGTCGGAGTACAGATTTCCAACATCAAGCCTGTCAATAAAGGCGAATCCGTATGGACGCTCGACGTGGAAACGCTGCGTCGTGTGGGCTATCTGATGAAGCACGGAGTGGTCGACACCTCGGCCGTGGTGGGCATCGTAGGCCCGGCGGTGGAAGAACCATGCGTGGTGCGCACATCGGCCGGTGCCGCAGTGGCCCCTCTGCTTGCCGCTGCGGGAGTGGTGGCTGACGGACACCATCACCGCGTTGTGAGCGGCAACGTGCTTGTGGGTACTGCCATTGACGCCGACGGCTATCTGCACTATCCTTACAGGCTGCTCACAGTGCTTGATAATGGCGACGATATAGACGAATTCATGGGGTGGGCCTCGCTGTCGCCCTCGAAAATGAGCGTTTACCGCTCGTTCCCGGGGCATTTTCTCAAGCGTCTGTTCCGCCCCGATGCGCGTCTGCTCGGCGGCCGGAGGGCTATGATTCTCAGCGGAGAGTATGATGCCATGATGCCTATGGACATTCTGCCCGAGTATCTGCTCAAAGCTATTATTGCGCGCGATATCGACAAGATGGAGCAGCTGGGCATATACGAAGTAGCTCCCGAGGATTTTGCGTTGGCCGAATATGCCGATACCTCGAAGATACCTCTTCAGCACATAGTGCGGGAGGGGATAGAATTCATGCGTAAAGAAGTTTAATCCTACAGCAGACATACAGTGAGATTTCTTAAAAAAATGATTGACAGCGCGCGTCCGGCATTTGAACCGGGCGGGCGTCTGTCGGCTTTTGGAAGCGTGTTCGACGGTTTCGAAACCTTCCTGTTCACGCCGCGTACGGTTTCGGGTCCCGCGTCGGTGCACGTACACGACGCGAACGATTCGAAGCGTACGATGATAATAGTGGTGCTCGCCTTGATGCCGTGTTTCCTGTTCGGCATGTACAATACCGGCTATCAGCACTGGCTCGCGCTGGGCGCCGAAGAGATGCCTTTATGGCCGCTTATGCTCTATGGTTTCCTGGCTATACTGCCCAAGGTGGCTGTGTCGTATTTTGTGGGCCTGGGCATTGAATTTGCTTTCGCACAATGGCGCAAGGAGGAGATTCAGGAGGGCTTTTTGGTGACAGGCATCCTGATTCCGATGATATGCCCTGTGGAGATACCCTTGTGGATGCTTGCCGTGGCCACGGCCTTTGCCGTGGTGTTTGCCAAGGAGGTGTTCGGCGGCACGGGTTACAATATTGTGAACGTAGCGCTTGTGGCGCGTGCGTTTCTCTTCTTCGCCTATCCCGGACATATGAGCGGCGACAAGGTGTTTGTCGCCACCGGCAAGGCTTTGGGTTACGGCACCCCTGTGGCCGACGGATTCACATGCGCCACGCCGTTGGGACAGATAGCCACACACTCCGGGGGCGACCTTATGCTCACGGGAGTGGACGGGCATGTGTTCACTGCGTGGGATGCTTTCCTGGGGCTTATACCCGGTTCGTTCGGTGAAACTTCGGTGCTTTGCATCCTCATTGGTGCGGCAGTGCTTCTGTTCACCGGCATGGCCAGTTGGCGCATAATGGCCGGAGTGTTTGCCGGCGGATTGTGCATGGGCTGGATAGCCAATGTGTTCGCCTCGCCGGTCTACCCCGCATCGCTGCTGCCGGCATGGGAGCAATTGCTGTACGGCGGCTTTGCCTTTGCAGCCGTGTTTATGGCCACCGATCCTGTGACGGCCGCGCGCACCAATACCGGCAAATGGATATACGGTGTGCTTATAGGCGTGATGGCAGTGATAATCCGTGTCTACAACAACGGCTATCCCGAAGGCGCTATGCTCGCGGTGCTGCTTATGAATGTGTTCTCGTCGCTCATCGACTGGTGCGTCGTTCAGGCCAACATACGCCGCCGTATGCGCCGTCTAACAGCTAAAACTTCCGAATCATGAACAAGCAAGGCAACGTTTACACCATAATATATATTATAGTTCTCGTGGTGGTGGTGGGCACAGCCCTGGCCTTTACCTCCATCTCGCTGCGCTCGCGTCAGCAGGCCAATGCCGATGCCGACAAGATGCGACAGATACTGGCGTCGGTGCGTCTGACGCCTGCGTCCGACGAAATCATAAGCACGTACGATGCCGTAGTGGAGCGTAGCTTTGTGGTCGACAGCCAAGGCGACGAGGAGAACGGCGATGCGTTCGGCATCAATGTGGCCGAGCAAAGCAAACTGCCTGAGGCAGAGCGCAAGCTGCCCGTGTTTGAGTGCAAAGTGGCCGACGGCTCTTTGAAATACGTATTGCCGGTCTACGGTGCCGGTCTTTGGGGGCCGATATGGGGCTATGTGGCGCTCGACGCCGACGGCTCCACCGTGTATGGCGCTTATTTCGCCCATCAGGGAGAAACTCCCGGACTGGGTGCGGAGATAGAGAAGCCGGCCTTCAGTTCGCAGTTTGAGGGCAAGCACCTGTTCAAGAACGGTGAATTCCTCCCTGTTGCGGTGGTGAAAGCCGGTCAAAAGCCTCTTGGCGACGAAGATTATGTCGACGGCATCAGCGGAGGCACCATCACCAGTAAAGGCGTGAGCTCTATGCTTGCCAACTGCCTGGCTCCATATGAAGCATATCTGTCAAAATTAAGTAAATAAAAAAGCATGGCAGAAAAAACAAACAACAAAACGGTGTTTTTCAATCCGTTTTCCAAGGACAACCCCGTAGTGGTTCAGATACTCGGCATCTGTTCCGTGCTCGCCGTCACAGCCAAACTCGAACCGGCTATGGTGATGGGGCTGAGTGTTATCGCTGTTCTGGCGTTTTCCAATGTGATAATATCGTTGTTGCGCAGCACTATTCCCGTCAATATCCGCATCATAGTGCAGCTGGTGGTCGTGGCCGGTCTGGTGGTTATCGTCAGCCAGCTGCTGCAGGCATATGCCTACGATGTGAGCAAGCAGTTGTCGGTGTTCATCGGGCTGATAATCACCAACTGCATACTGATGGGACGTCTTGAGGCTTTTGCGATGGGCAACCGCCCTTGGCCGAGCTTTCTCGACGGTGTGGGCAACGGCATAGGCTACACTATTATCCTCGTAATAGTGGGCTTTTTCCGCGAGCTGCTCGGCAGCGGCACCCTTCTGGGCTATCAGGTTGTGCCCGACTGTCTTTACGAAGCCGGCTACGAGAACAACGGCCTTATGATACTGCCCCCGATGGCGCTCATTGTCGTGGCATGCATCATATGGGTGCAGCGTTCCGTTAATAAAAACATGCAAGAGAAGTAAGCACGCAAGAATATGGAAAATTTCAATATATTCATACGGTCGATTTTCATCGACAATATGATTTTTGCCTACTTTTTGGGCATGTGCTCCTTTTTGGCTGTGAGCAAAAACGTCAAGACAGCTCTCGGCCTTGGCGTGGCAGTGACGTTTATGCTTGTGATCACGCTGCCTATCAACTATCTGCTTCAGACCTACGTGCTGAGTGCCGGAGCCCTGACGTGGCTCGGCGAGGAGTATGCCGCAGTGGACCTGAGCTTTCTCTCGCTCATAGTGTTTATAGCCGTTATAGCCTCCATGACGCAGCTCGTGGAAATGGCGGTAGAAAAATACAGCCCTACGCTGTATGCCTCGCTCGGAATATTTCTGCCGCTGATAGCCGTGAACTGTGCGATACTCGGCGGCTCACTGTTCATGCAGCAGCGCGATTTCGACAGCGTTCTTACGGCAGTATGCGCCGGCGGCGGCTGGGGAATAGGCTGGCTGTTGGCCATCACAGCCATTGCCGCCATACGCGAGCGTATTGAGCAGTACAGCAACATACCCGGACCGCTCAGAGGCGTCGGCATCACATTTATAATCACTGCGCTCATGGGCATCGCGTTTATGAGCTTCCTCGGCATAAAAATCTGATTACTATGGCTATAGCATATATAACATTGGCGCTTGCCGCCGGCACTCTCACCATAGTCAGTGCCGTGGGCGTGTTCCTGCTCATCACGTTGCTGCTTGTGGCGGTGCTTCTTGTGGCCAAGCGCTTTCTGGTGCATACCGGCGTAGTGCGCATCACGATAAACGACGACAAGACCATAGAAGGCATAAGCGGCACCACGCTGCTGTCGTCGCTGGCTACGAGCAACATATTCCTGTCGTCGGCCTGCGGAGGCAAAGGCAGCTGCGGCCAGTGCCGGGTGCAGGTGACAGAAGGCGGAGGCGAGATTCTGCCCACAGAAACGGTGCATTTCACACGCAAGGAGGTGGCCGACCACTGGCGCCTCGGCTGTCAGGTGAAAGTGAAAAACGACCTTTCGATACAGGTGCCGGCAAGCGTGCTTGATGTAAAGGAATGGGAGTGCGAGGTAATCTCAAACCGCAATGTGGCCACTTTCATCAAAGAGTTTATAGTGGCTCTTCCTCCTGGCGAGCACATGAATTTCATACCGGGCTCGTATGCGCAGATAAAGATTCCGCCATACTCCATGGACTACGACAAGGATATAGACAAGGAACTTATCGGGCCGGAATATTTGCCCGCATGGGAGAAATTCGGACTGTTCGGGCTCAAGTGTGTCAACAAGGAAACGACTGTGCGCGCATACTCGATGGCCAACTATCCCGCCGAGGGCGACCGCATAATGCTCACCGTGCGTATCGCCACCCCGCCTTTCAAACCGAAACCCGAGGTGGGTTTCCAGGACGTTATGCCCGGCATTGCCTCGAGCTATATATTCACGCTCAAGCCCGGCGACAAGGTGCTTATGAGCGGACCTTACGGCGATTTCCATCCTATAATCGACAGCAAGGCGGAAATGATGTGGATAGGCGGCGGCGCCGGCATGGCTCCGTTGCGCTCGCAGATAATGTATATGACGCGCACGCTACACACCACCGACCGCGTCATGAACTATTTCTATGGCGCCCGCGCGCTCAACGAAGTGTTCTATCTCGACGATTTCCTGCAGCTTGAGAAAGAATTCCCCAATTTCAAGTTCCATCTGGCTCTCGACCGTCCCGACCCGGCGGCCGATGCGGCAGGAGTGAAATATACTCCGGGATTCGTGCATCAGGTGATATACGACACGTATCTTAAGGACCATCCCGCGCCCGAGGACATCGAGTACTATATGTGCGGCCCCGGCCCGATGAGCAATGCTGTCAATGGCATGCTCGACAGCCTCGGAGTGGAGCCGTCGAGCGTTCATTACGACAACTTCGGAGGTTAAAGCATGAGCAGCATACTCACACCTTGCACATACGTGTACGAAATGCCCATAAAGGTGCGTGACTACGAGGTGGACGCGCAGGGCATAGTCAATAATGCCAATTACCAGCACTATCTCGAACACACACGCCATATGTTCTGCGAGCAGGCCGGAATCTCTTTCCGAGAAATGCACGAGTCAGGACTCGACCCGGTGGTGCGGCGGATTGAGATGGACTATTTGCGTCCGCTTGGGCTCGGCGACTCTATGGTGAGCAAGATTGCGCTTTACCGTCAGGGGCCGCTGTTTGTGTTCCGTCAGGATATTTTCACTCCCGAAGGCGAGCCCGTGGTGCATGCCATGGTCAGCATTGCCTGTCTTGAGGGCGGAAGGCTGACCCGTGGCGAACGCCTTGCCGAGGCATTTAAAGATTATCTGTAATCGCAGCACTATGACACCTCTCTGCAGCAAAATAGCGTTAGGCATGCTTGGCGGCATCAATCTCTCGACAGCTCGGGAGCTTGTGCGCCGTGCCGGCTCGCCCGAAGCTGTTTTCGAGCGCAGCGAGGCCGAACTTAAAGCTCTGCTCGGGCGCGGTGCCTCCCTTGCGGGGGCTGAATACAGGCTCGAAGTGTGTGAACGCGCCAGGCGCGAGGAGGTTTTCGTGCGCGAGAACCGCATCCGCACGCTGTATTTCGCCGACGAAGACTATCCGCGCCGACTGCTTGACTGCGACGACGCTCCGGCGCTGCTCTATGCGGTTGGTGATACGCCGCTCGACGAATTGCGCACTGTGGCCATCGTGGGCACCCGCCGGTGCTCGGCGTATGGTCAGGATTTCACGTCGCGGCTCGTGGCGGATCTGGCCGGGCTTTACGGGCGTGTGGCCATCATCAGCGGTCTTGCTTACGGCATAGATGTGGCTGCCCACCGCGCGGCCCTCAGGGAGGGACTGCCCACCGTGGCAGTGATGGCAAACGGTCTGAACACCGTTTATCCCGCCGAACACCGCGACACGGCCTCACGCATGGTGCGCGAGGGTGGCATGCTGCTTTCCGAATACCCTTCGTCGGCCAAGATACACCGTGGCTTCTTTTTGGCGCGAAACCGCATAGTGGCCGGCCTGGCCGATGCGGTTGTGGTGGTGGAAAGCGACATGCGCGGCGGTGCTATGGCCACCGCGCGTATAGCGGCGGCATACGGCAGAGAACTCTTTGCCGCGCCCGGCCGTGTGACCGACGCGGGAAGCCGCGGCTGCCTCGACCTTATTGTGCGCCGGGAGGCATCTCTAATACGCAGCGCCGAGGATATAGGCGACGCGCTCGGCTGGACACCGCGGCCTTCGGAAGGCTCGCAGAAGGAAATGGTGTTTGAACTCACGCCCGAGCAGCAGGCCGTGGTGGACCATATACGGCTGAACCCTCAGCACTCTGTCAACGATATGTGCGTGGCGCTCGCGCGCCCGTTCGCATCATTGAGCAGTATTCTTTTCGAGCTTGAAATGGCCGATGTTGTCATGACATTGCCGGGAGGCCGCTATGCAGTGCTTGAGCATTGAAAACTTAGCCGCCTTCATTTACGTTTAACATAAATATTACCTCTTAACCCCTTCTCTAATAAGACATGGAAAAGAAATTCATACCAGAATCCGAACTCATCATCAACCCCGATGGCTCGGTGTTTCATCTGCACCTGCTGCCCGAGCAGCTCACCGACCGCGTGATTCTCGTCGGCGACCCCGGACGTGTCAACATGGTTGCGGAATTCTTCGACACTATCACATTTGATGTGTCGAGCCGCGAGTTTCATACTATCGGCGGAACGTACAAAGGCAAGCCCATCATGTGCCTCAGCCACGGTATTGGCCCGGACAATATCGACATCGTGATCAATGAGCTCGATGCGTTGGCCAACATCGATTTCAAGACGCGCGAAGTGCGCGACAAAAAACGCGTGCTCACCCTTGTGCGCATAGGCACGAGCGGCGCTCTGCAGCCCGAACTTAGCCTGGGCACCCCCGTCATCGCCCAGCACTCTATCGGCTTCGACGGCGTGCTGAACTACTACGCCGGGCGCAACGACGTGGCCGACCTTGATTTCGAACGCGAGTTCACCCGCCACACCGACTGGAACGAAAACTGGGCCAAGCCCTACGTGGTACCTGCTGATCCCGAACTGGTGGAACAAATCGGTCGCGACGACATGGTGCGTGGCATCACTATTTCCGCCGTCGGCTTCTATGGTCCCCAGGGACGCGAACTGCGCCTTCCGCTTGCCAATCCCGGCCTCAACAGCAGCATAGAAGCTTTTGAGTACAAGGGACGCCGTGTGACCAACTACGAGATGGAGAGCGCTCCGCTTCAGGGCCTCGGCAAGCTGATGGGCCACCGCGCCATGACGGTGTGCTCGATTATTGCCAACCGTTTCAACACGGAAGCCAACCCCAACTACAAGAGCGGCGTGCGCGACCTCGTGGCCACTGTGCTTGAGCGCATCTGACCCTCTGCATCCTGTATTAATTTCCGCTCCGCGAAAAGCATTTTTCGCGGAGTGTTTTTTTATGGTGAGCTTGTGGCGTTTTATACTGAAAAATAGTATCTTTGCATTGCGTGCCGTTTTGGCGTTATATAAGTGTCGTTGATATGAAATTCAGAAAGAAGTCTGTTTTACAATTGCTGTTGCTGTCGGTTTTTATCGCTGTAGTATTTTTCGGCGGCAGTGTCGGATATTGGCTTTTCGTCGCTCTGCTGCTGTGTGTGGCGGCGCGACTGTTCTTGTCGCTGCTTTGTCCGTCCGATGGCGTTGGAGCTGCATCGCAGGAGCGTTTGATAAAGAACCTTGCCCGTGTATCGGGTCTGTTTTTTATCTCGGGCACACTTATATTTCTCAGCGCTTTCAGCGCTATGTGTGCGGATTCGCAGGAGGTGCTTTTCAGCAACACCGAGCTTGTGGTGCGTTCCATGATATGCTCGCTTGATATGTTTATGCTCGATGTCGACGGAAGCATTTTCGAGAGGCTCGACTCGCGACCTATGCTAAAGGCCATGATTTCGGTGCAGTGCGCATTGTCTTTTTCATGCACGATTGTCCTGCTGCTCAGCCTCGTGTTCTCTCGTGTGAAGGCATACTACCGGCTGCATGCGCAGACGCGCTTGTCGGCAGATAAAAACCATCTGTATCTGTTTTTTGGTGTCAACGAGCCCGGACGCCTTCTCGCGTCCGACATACGGCGTAAGGATTCCAAAGCTCTGATAGTATTTGTGGAGCAGGCCAACGTGAACGAAGACGAAAGCGACAGCCTGGGCAGCATCGTGAGCCTTTTCACGCACCGTCGACGCACTTTTCGCCTGGCCGATGAGTCGGATGCGCTTGTGGCCATAGCTTCATGCCAGTTCAAGGACTTGCCTCTGTCCGATTGCGGAGCGGAGGGCGAGGATGTGTTTGCGGCGGCAGGCCTGGCGAGAGTACAGCAATTGGTGATGCAATTGCCGCAATTCCGCGAGGATGCCGAGCTGCATGCGTTCTTTATGTCCGACGACGAAGATGCTAACATAATGAATCTGACAGCACTCGCAAACGATGCCGGCATACTTGCCGTGGCGAAGCTCGACGATGTGACCTGCCGCATATATTGCCATGCACGCCGCAACGGGCCAAACCGCGTGGTGGAAGATATCGAGGTGTCAAAACGGCTCGATGTGGTGCTCGTGGACTCTTCGCACCTCGCGGTCGAGCTACTGAAATCGAGCCGCGACGTGCAGCCGGTGATGGCGGCAGCGCTCAGCCACAACGTGCCGGCGGCAGTGTGCTCACCCATAGAAGCGTTGGTGATAGGATTCGGCGAGGTGGGCCGCGACGCATTTCGGTTTTTGTATGAGTTCGGAGTATTCGTGGGCGAGCAGTCCGACAAGGTGCGTACGGTAGCCATGCTGCCGCGCATAACGGCCGTGGATGCAGCCATGGATTCCATAAAGGGACATTTTGTGGCGCAGCTTCCCGGTGTGCGTTTCGACGACGGACGAATATCCCTCAAGCAGATGGACTGCAACAGTACGGAGTTCTTATGCGATATGCTTACACCCGAAAAATGTCGGTCGCTGAATTATATAGTGATTGCGCTCGGCGACGACGACAGCAACATCTCACTCGCATCCGCCCTGTTCGAACGGATTCGTCGCCATCGCGTGGACATGTCGCGGCTGATTATAATGGTGCGTTGCCTCAGCGATGAAAAAACAGGCATGATGCGGCGTATCGCCGCTCATTACAATTTCGGACAAGCTACGGGAAGGGACAATGTGCCGGTGATTCGCCTGTTCGGCGCTCCGTCGGAGATTTATACCTACGATATGGTTGTGGGCAGAGAATTTCAGCATCAAGGACAAAGATTTCTTGAAAGCTACCGCCTCCGTCACGGTGGCGACGACTGGCACACGCGGCGCAGCAAGCTAACCGCGTCGGATAGCAGCGCGAAGCCACGCCTCGACAACTTGCGCCGACTTCGCCGGCAAGAAGGGCAGGACATGGCCAATGCGTTGCACGCAATCACTAAGATAGAGCTGCTGAAGCGCACATCGGGACCGGCTTTCAACCCGCATGATTTTCGGTCGCGCTTTTTCAGCAGCGATGGCTCCTCGACTATGGCCGGAGGCGGAGTCGACATTTGCTATCCGAAACTTAATGAAACAGAAAATCGTATGATTCTTAATCTTGCCATGCTGGAGCATTTGCGCTGGAGCGCATCTCATGAACTGCTTGGCTATATAGCCAACGACTCAGGGTGTAGCACCGACGAGCGTACGATGCGCCACAACTGCCTGCGCCCGTGGCACGAGCTTGATGCGGAGTCGCAGGCAATGTCTTCGCACGATTGGAAATGTGATTATAAGAGCTACGATTTCGCTGTGGTTGAAACCTCTATAGATATTAATCTGAAATAGCAATTGAAAAATGGATAAGGAATACGTACCCGCGCCGGCTGATACTGAAGCAGTGGCTATTCCGGCGGCCTTGCTTCCTCTCGTGGAGGAAATGGCTAAAAACGTACATGAGGTGTGGGCCCGAAACCGCATGGACGAAGGTTGGACTTATGGCCTCGAACGCAACGACGCGCTCAAAACGCATCCATGCCTGGTGCCCTACGAGCAATTGCCTGAAAACGAGAAAGACTACGACCGCGCTACATCGCAGGAAACCCTACGCTTGATTCTGAAACTGGGCTTCACCATCACCCGCTGACGGTACGGCCTACATGCCGGCGTAACGGGCAAGTTCCACCGCATGTCCGGCCGCAAGGCTTGCGGGCAGGTCGAGTATGCGCTGGTTGTCCGAGCCTCGGAAATGGAGCCCGTCGCGCCGCCGCGAGGCTATGAACGGGCCGTCGACGAGCACGTCTATATGCCGCATAAATTCGGTTGCTTCGGGCATGCGCGCAAGCTCTTCGAATGTGAAGCCGGTGTAGCACCACACATTGTAGCCCCTGCTGCGTATTTCTGCAGCCAAAGGTGCCAGTGCGGCAGCCTGATACATGGGGTCGCCTCCGCTGAACGTCACATTGAAGCCATTACGTTCCACTTGTTCGAGCAGTTCCTGCACTGTCATGTCGCGTCCGCTGTCGAATGGCCACGTGTGGCGGTTGTGGCACTCGGGGCAGCAATGGGCGCAGCCTGCGGTGTAGATGGAGGTGCGCAGACCGGGACCGTCGACGGCTGTGCCGTCGACTATGTCCACTATTCTTACGGTACGGCTCATTTGTGCACTATGCGGTCGTTGAGCTCGGCCAGCTTGGCGGTGTTCCAGCGGTCGGTAGTGCCCACGAGATAGCCGGTGATACGCTGCAGGCGGTCTATGGCCGTGCTTCCACATTCGGGGCATGCCTTGAGGTCGGCCGACGCGTCTTCGTAGCCGCAGTGCATGCAGCGGTTGCGGTTGTGGTTCACGGAGCAGTAGCCGATGTTGTGGCGGTCCATGAGGTCCACGATGTCGGCTATTGCCTCGGGATTGTGAGTCGCATCGCCGTCAATTTCCACATAGAAGATGTGGCCGCCGCGCGTGAGTTCGTGGTACGGTGCCTCTATCTCGGCCTTGTGCCTGGGAGAGCAGTGGTAGTAGACGGGCACGTGGTTGGAGTTGGTGTAGTATATTTTGTCGGTGACGCCGGGTATTATTCCGAAGCTCTTGCGGTCTTTTGATGTGAATTTTCCTGCAAGTCCTTCGGCCGGAGTGGCGAGTATCGAGAAGTTATGCTCGTATTTTTCGGAGAATTCGTTGGCGCGTGAGCGCATATGTCCCACAATGCGCAGTCCGAGTGCCTGAGCGTCCTCGTCCTCGCCGTGGTGGTGGCCTGTGAGTGCCACCAGGCACTCTGCGAGGCCTATGAAACCAATGCCGAGCGTGCCGTGGTTTATTACGGACTCGATGCGGTCGTCGGGTCCGAGCACATTTGCGCCGTTCCACAGCTTGCTCATCACGAGCGGAAATTGTTTGGCGAGGGCTGTTTTTTGGAAATCAAATCGGTCGTTGAGCTGCCGGGCCGCTATTTCGAGCACATTGTCGAGCCTGCGGAAGAACGCGTCGATGCGTTCCTGCTTGTCGCGGATGTTCATGCACTCGATTGCTATGCGTACTATGTTGACGGTAGTGAAACTCAGATTGCCGCGGCCGATGGATGTTTTTTCGCCATAACGGTCTTCGAACACACGCGTGCGGCAACCCATCGTGGCGAGTTCGTAGCGGTAGCGTTCAGGGTCGTCGGCGCGCCATTTCTCGTGCCGGTTGAACGTGGCGTCGAGGTTTACGAAGTTGGGGAAGAAGCGCCGGGCTGTCACCTTGCATGCGAGCTGATACAGATCGTAGTTCGGGTCTTCGGGCAGGTAGCTTACTCCGCGTTTTTTCTTCCATATCTGTATGGGGAAAATGGCAGTGGAGCCGTTGCCCACGCCCTCGTACGTGCTGTTGAGCAGTTCGCGTATGATGCAGCGTCCTTCGGCGCTGGTGTCGGTGCCGTAGTTGATGGACGAAAACACTACCTGGTTGCCGCCGCGGGAGTGTATGGTGTTCATGTTGTGTATGAACGCCTCCATGGACTGGTGTACGCGGCTCACGGTGCGGTTTATGGCATGGTGCAGCATGCGCTCTTCACCTGTGAGGCCTGTGAGGTCGGTGGTCACATAGTCGTCGAAATGGCGCTCGTACAGATGGCTGAGGTCGGCGCCCTGCATCTGCTCGATATATTTCACCTCTTCAATGAATGTGCTCCGCACGAATGGCGCGAGGTAAAAATCAAAAGCAGGAATGGCCTGGCCGCCGTGCATCTCGTTCTGGGCTATCTCAAGCGACACGCATGCGAGGATAGTGGCCGTTTCGATGCGCTTGGCCGGACGGCTCTCGCCGTGACCGGCGATAAATCCGTGCTGCAGTATGCGGTCGAGCGGATGCTGCACGCATGTGAGGCTTTTGGTGGGATAGTAGTCCTTGTCGTGTATGTGTATGTAGCCTGAGCGTACACCTTCCCTTGCTTCGTTGCTCAGCAGATAGTCGTCGACAAACGGCTTTGTGGTTTCGCTGGCAAATTTCATCATCATGCCCGCCGGAGAATCGGTGTTCATGTTGGCGTTCTCACGCGTGATGTCGTTATTCTTTGCCTCGATTATCTCGTGGAACATGTCGCGCGTTTTGGCGCGGCGCGCTATGCTACGCTGGTCGCGGTAGGCTATGTAGCGCTTGGCCACTTCCTTTCGGGGGCTGTTCATCAATTCGAGCTCCACAAGGTCTTGAATCTGCTCCACCGTCATGCGTTCTTCTCCGCAGAACGATATGCGGTCGCAGATTTTGCAGATAAGACTTTCGTCTTCGCCGAGTTCGGTCGTGAGCATGGCTTTGCGGATTGCGGCTTTTATTTTTTCTTCGTTGAAGCCCACGACGCGTCCGTCGCGCTTTACTACTGTCTGTATCATTTTTGCTTGGGAAAGTGTGGTGTGAGTGTATGTTTACGGGTGTCCCCGAAAGGGCATTGCAAAGGTATATATAAATACCAAAATAGACTACACTAAACCCGAAAAATTTTTCAACAATTTTCGTTTTAGATAACTTTTTCGGTGCACTGAAATTGCAAACGCCTAAAAATCAGAAGGATAAAAATTATTTTGGAAAACTTTGTCGTCGGCCGCGTGCTCAAAAATGTGTATTATGCTATGTCGCAGCGCTTTGTGCTCAGCGTGCTGAAATGCCCTTGGCTTTTAGCATTTCAAAGTCGGGGTAGCGCATGCCTGCCGACTCCAGTGCCACGCCTTCGTTGTAGTCGTTGAGGTACATCCGCGGTTCTGTGCGATAGTCGGGGCTTGTAAGGGCGCGTAGCGGGCGTGAGTGGTTGCACACTATGCCAGCCAGAGAGAGCATAGTATCGAACACGGCGCGGCTGGAGGCCACATCCTTGCAGGAATTGGCAATGGCAGCGGCGGTGTGCGTGGGATACATGCTTCGGTGTGCGGGGGATGTCCATAGCAGCACCGGCACGTGTATCTGCCAGTAAGTGGGGGTAGGGGATGCGTGCAGGAAGCGCCCGCGATAGTCATCGAATATGTCTTCTCCATGGTCCGGGACAAACAGCATGGCAGCTGCAGTCGTGTCCGGCAGCTTGCTTAGGGCCAGGATAGTGTTGTCGAGCATCGCGTCGGCCGCCACTATGGTGTTGTCGTAGGCGTTTATCAGTACGCTGCGGTTGGCGGCTGATGCTTCAGCGTTGTTGTCGGGAGTGAAATGCCGGCAAGATGCCGGATAGCGGTCGGCATAGTTGAAATGCGACCCGTAGGTGTGCAGCACCACGAATTTCTTGCGAGCCGGCGATTGGCGCAGAAAGCGCTCAAGCATGGGCACGAGAAGGCTGTCGCTACGCTCTGCGGCGGGATTGTCGGCTATGAACACACATGTGTCAGCCTGCTCGCCGAAAAAGTCAATGAACGAGCGGTTGCGCTGCTGGTTGCTGAAAAAGGCGGTAGCGAAGCCGGCCTCTCTGAAGGCCTCGAAGATGCTGCGCACGGTGTAGATGGAGTCGCCGAACGTTTCGGCTGTCAGCGGCGATAGCATCAGCGGCACGCTTTTGTGTGTGGTGTTGCTTTCGCTCAATGCGCGGCCGAACGCCACCAGTCCCTCTCTTTTCGATAGTCGCGGATTGGTAGGTCTGTTGTAGCCGAGTAGCTGCCAGTTGTCGGCGCGACAGGTTTCTCCTATCACGAGCACATAGACTTCGCGCAGCGTGTCGGGCCTTTCACTATGGGCATCGTAACTGAAAGATGCAGAGGTGGAAGGGTAGGCGCGCGTGGCGTGAAAGCGGGCAATGGCGCTTACCGTGTTGTGTGCCACGTTGACCGGAAACAGTTGTCGGGTCGCGGAATACCCCGGCGTGCCGACGTAAGCTGCGGCCAGCGAAGCTATGCCGGCTGCGGCCAGCGACAACCCGGCAGCCAGGGCGCGGCTCCTGGCTGCGTCGGCCGTATGCAGATGCCTGCAGCACGATATGATGGCCAGCACGATGGGCGGAAGATACAGCGCCACAACAACGGTTATCGCGGTGCCGAGATTGGCCAGCAGTTCGGTGGCCTCGCCCACATTTGTCGTGACCACGTTGAGAAACATGTCAATGGCTATGATGGAGCCTCCGTACAGAAACAGCAGCACTATCTGAAATGCAGCATAAATGCTGATCGGTGTGAGCAGCAGCACGGAGCGGCCTACGTTTTTCGAGAGCGCACAAAGCAGCATGTACACACCCAGCGGCAGTGCCACACCTGCGGCGCATGCCGCAGCCGAGTAGTGCTCGGTAAAGCATAATGCCACGTTGGGCACGATGAGCAGGAAGGGAAAGAGCCACATCAGCAGATTGGCCCACGATATGTTTCGTATGTCAGAAAGCTTCATTAATACTGAATATAAAACCTGTGCAACCTCTTCCGAAGCCGAGGTCGACGCGCACATTTACGCGCTGTTTGAATTCCCAGCGGTAGCCTATGCCGTAGTTCGGCAGGATGCTGCGCGCTCTGATGTCGTTGAACTCGGCGAATACAGTGCCGGCGCCTCCCCATATGGCAAGTCCGTTTCGCCTCCAGATGTGCTGCCGGAGCTCGACGCAGGCAGTCATGGCCGACTTGTCGCGGTATCTGCCCTCAAAATATCCACGCATATTGCTTGAGCCTCCGAAGGTGCTCAGAAGCCCCCATGGCGTGTTGCCATAGGTCAGGCGGCAGTCAAAACTTGCGGCGAGTGTGGCGCCTGTCCATAGCGGACAGTACTGCGATGCGTGCAGTTTGGTGCCTGAAAATGCATATTTATTGCCCAGGAAGCGTGGGTTGAACTGCTGCTCCAGCCGCACGAAGGTGCCGCGGAAGGGGGCGCTCAGGTTGTCGCGGCTGTCGTACTCAAGGAGCACACCCAGTCCGAAATTGAATGTGCGTGCAGCTTCGCCGTGCCACAGCTCGGGATTTCCGAAGGAACTGCCGTGTATGTAGTCGAACGCGGCGAGCGGCCCTGCGTAAAAATGTTTTCCGAACCGCACGCGGTAGTCGGCGCGTATCTGCGAGTTGAGGTATTTGTATTTGCTTTCGTTGGCGTCGTGGCGGCACTCCTCATAGCCAATGCCCCAGAAACTGGTGGCTATGCGTGAGAAATTCACGTCGTAGGTGATGCGGCTTTTGTCGCCCGGAAAGATGTGGGTGCCGATTATTCCGATTTTAAAATGTCCGGCGGTGGTGGCGTCGGCGTAAATCGACGATTGCGAGAACGGGGTCAGGCTGTCGGCCTCGTACGTGCGGTACAGCCCGGCTCCCATCAGTCCTATGCCGAACTTGGAGTCCGACGAGTAGTGCGGGCCGCCGATAAAGCTGATATCGAATTTCTTGTCGGTTTTAGGCTCGTTTGACTCGCTGAAATAATCTATGATGCGTCTGATGAGTCCCGGTCGAGCCGTCTGAACCGAAGCGGTGTCGGTCGCTTGGGATGCATGTGCGCGCACGGGTGTGCACGCTATGGCTGCTGTGAGTAATATGGTAAGAAATGTGACTCTCATAGACAGCGCAAAATTACAATTTTGCCCTTAAACGCACAAATAAATCCACTAATATGCCAACATAATGTCCTTTTTGGAGATTAATGAAGATGGCTGAGATTAGTTGTAAAATAAATGAGGCTGCGTCTTCTGACACAGCCTCTGTTGGTGGCGGGGGCAGGACTCGAACCTACGACCTTTGGGTTATGAGCCCAACGAGCTACCACTGCTCCACCCCGCGATGTTTTACGGGTGCAAAGTTAAGGAGTTTGGGTTAATCCTGCAAGTTCTTTAACATATATTAACCATATTATTCCCCCGCAATAACCGTACGCATGAGCTCAGGTCGCAGATAACGCGCAGATATATCGGCTATTGTGTCCGGGCTTATAGATGCGGTAATCTTTTCTTGATTTTCGAAATAGTCGTCGGGCATGCCCACAATTATGGCGGTGGCGTAATAATCAGCCGTGGCAAGCGCATTGTCAAGAACCGCCGCAAGGCGCGTCTGTTCGTAAAGCCTCATACGCAGCAGCTCGTCGGCAGTCAGAGGCACAGAAGCCATGCGCAGCAGTTCGGAGCGTAGTTCGTCGGTGAGTCTTTCGGCGTATTCGTGGGCACACTCGGCAGAAATCTCTACAAACCCGCCTTCCGCTACGCCGTTTAGCGAGGCAGAAATGCCGTAGGTCAGTCCTTTGTCCTCGCGTATGTTCTGCATAAGACGGCTGCCGAAAAATCCGCCGAGGGCAGTCACCGCGAGTCTTAGCGGAATATAGTCGGGGTGATTGCGGTCTACGGCCGGTATGGTCACGTTGACCGCCGATTGTTCGGCGCCTTTTACATTAACACGCACAGTGCCGGCCTCGCATGGCGCGAACGGAGTGATATATTGCGCGGCAGCGTCGCCCGCAGGCAGTGCTGAAAGCATTTCGCATACGGCGTCTTCTATGGAAGCATCAGCTCCGCCGCCGAGTATCACGTCGATGCCGCCGGCGCGCATGGAGGATGCTATGCGTGCGCTCACCTGTTCGCGTGTCACTGCAGCGAAATCGTCGGGAAGGGCGTGCTCGGCATATGGATGGCCTGCGCCGGCCATAAGGCTCAGGGCCTTGCGCGACGCGATGTTGGCCACACGGCTCATGGAATAGGCACACTGTGCGGCAAGCGAACCGCGTACGGTGTTGAGTCTTATGGCCGGCACGGCAGGGGAGGCTATGGCGTCGGACAGCAGCGGAAGCAGAGCCGGCATGCCGGAGGCGAGAGCTGTAAGGTCGAGTCGCAGATGGTGGTCGGTGCAGCGTCCGCCGAACGATGCGCCGTGGTAGTCGAGCATGTCGGCCACAAGCCCGGTGTCGAACAGTGCCGAGCCTTCTGCCACCATCATAGGGGCTGTGGCCGATACCGCCGGATTCGGGAAGTCGCATTTGCCACCCGAAGCGAGCACGGTGACGCGCACAAGCGGGCACTCCGTGTCGGCCACCACATGCAGCCGTGCGCCGTTAGGAAACGCAATGGTTCGTTTGGGCGGAAGAATCAGTTTGCCGAACGGCATGGCCGGCGGTGCGATTTTTCGGTCGAGCTTATTCATGGGTTTGGCTTAGCAGTATGCGGCGTGCTTCTTCGAGGTCGGCGGGAGTGTCTATGCCCACGGTCTGTACGTCGGTGGTAGCGGTGCGTATGCGCAGTCCGTTTTGCAGCCACCGCAGCTGCTCGAGGCTCTCGGCTGTTTCGAGCGGCGAGGGTGGCATTGCGGCTACGGCCTCAAGAGCTTCCGTGCGGTAGCCGTACAGGCCGATGTGTATATAATATTGGTGACTGGCAGGCCACAGTTCTGCCTCCACGCCTCGGCAGTATGGTATCACCGAGCGTGAGAAGTATAGAGCGGTGCCGTCGGTGGCGCGCACCACCTTCACTTTATTCGGGTCGGCGAGCTCGTCGTAGCTGCCTTCAAACGGCCTCACAAGTGTGGCTATGTCAGTATCGGGATGCTCGAAACATTCGGCGAGCGAACGCAATTGCGACGGCGCCACGAAGGGCTCGTCGCCCTGTATGTTGACAATCACGTCGGCCTGCTCGCCGCTCAGGAGGTAGGCTTCGCGCACGCGGTCGGTGCCGCTGCGGTGCGACGGCGATGTCATGATGGCGCGTCCGCCAAAGCCGCCTACGGCCTGCGCTATGCGCATGTCGTCAGTGGCCACGGCCACTGTGTCGAACACCTCGGCTGCGCGTTCGTAGACCCATTGTATCACAGGCTTGTCGCCCAGCATAGCCAAGGGCTTGCCTGGAAAACGTGTCGACGCATAGCGCGCCGGTATCAGAGCCATGTATTTCATCTCTTCAGATTATTTCGGAAATAGCGCGGTGCCAATACAGCGCCCGCAAACAGATATACATAATATGAAAACAGACGCCACACCACGGCCAGCAACAGGGCCATGCTGGCGTTGCCTATAAGATCGCCGTAATAGGTGGAAAACAGCCATTCGCTCACGCCCGAACCGCCGGGAGTGGGGCTGACCATAAGCACTACCCACACAACGAACTGGCGGCCGAATACCAAAAATCCGTCAGCCGACGGCACGAACGCCCAAAACAGTGCGTTCACAACAAAATAGCGTGAGAACCACGACACTACTGTGGCGCCGAACACTTTGGCCCACCATCGTGCGGGACGCGAGCGCACGGCCTCGGAGGTAGCGGTCATGTTTGCAGTCATATGGTCGATTTTAGGCTGCCAGCGTCTGAGCATACGCACTCCGAACAGTCGGTGAAATACGCCGGCCACAGCTTTCGGACGCCATAGGATGCCGGCATATAGCACGAACGTATAGACCACAATTATGGAATACACCACCCAAAACACTACTTTTACGCTGTCGACCACCATGTTGTCGCCGTTGCCGAACAGCTGTGCGAACGGTATCGTAAGAACTATCACTGGACAGAACAGCACGAAAAACAGCTCGTCGAGCATCAGTGTGGTCAGGGTAAGAGTGGCGGCGCGTCCGGCTGATATGCCCTCTCGTGTGAGATAAAATATGGCGGCGGGACTGCCTCCTACGGCCGACGGGGTGATGGCCGATGTGAACGCGCACATGAGGTCGACCTGGAACGCGCGTCGCCACGACAACTGGCCGTCGGTGATGCTTCGGAAGCGCCAGGTAAGGCCGAAATCGCGTCCGCACACGGCCAGCGCTGCCAGCAGCAGACCGCCTACGGTGTGTGCGTCGAAATGTATTTCCTCAAGTACTGCCGGATTGAACTCACGCTGAAACATCCACGCCGCCACGCCGATTCCGATCAGCGTGGCGAGAAGCACTTTCCATCCGGTGTGTCGTGTGCCGTCGGACATGGCGTCAGAGCTGTTTTGCGGCCTGCACGGCCTCTATCAGGAGTCGCGTGGCCTCCACGGGGTCTTCTGCGCCGGATATGGCCGACGCCACGGCTATACCGCTGGCTCCGGCTACGATAGCCTCGATAGCCTCGTCAGGGGTGAACTCTCCGCGGGCCACAACCGGCAGCTGCACGTCGGCGCGCCTTATGGCGCTGACTATAGTGTGAATTTCTTCCGCCGATAAGCCGGCCGGAAGCGTTGCATAATCTATGTCAAGATTCTGCGCGTTGAGCACATCCTGTGGGTGCGTGGCCTCAATTCCGATTACGGCTTCCGCTCCGAGCTCCTCGCGCAGCGCGGCAGCTTTGGAAGCCATGGCGCCACGTAGCTGCACGCCGTGCAGCCCGGCTTCGCGGGCCACGTCGGGACGGTCCACAATGGTCAGGAACGTGCCCGTTTCAAGACACAGAGTCTTCAGCTCGGCCGCTGTGGCGCGTACGTACTCGTCTGACGCGCCGGGCAAATCAAGTTCTATCCAGTGGCAGCCGCCCTCGATGGCCATCTGGGCGAGCTCGGCCACGGAATATCGGTCGTTTGTAGTGGCAATGAATTGTAACATGATGCAAAAATACAAATTATCTCCAATATACAACACCGCTGCGGCATAAAAGGTCGCCCGGCCGGTATAGAGCAGATGCGAAAAAGCCGGCGCACGCGGCGCCGGCTTTTTGCTTTTACGGGATATTTTATAGGCTTGTTATTCGCCTTCAGCGAGTATCTCGAGCATCTTGATGGCAGATTCGGGGATACGCGTGCCGGGGCCGAAGATGGCTGCGACGCCTGCTTTGTACAGGAAATCGTAGTCCTGGGCGGGGATTACACCACCGGCAGTTACCATGATGTCCTCGCGGCCGAGCTTTTTGAGCTCTTCGATTACCTGCGGGATGAGCGTCTTGTGGCCGGCGGCGAGCGACGACACACCGAGGATGTGCACGTCGTTTTCTACAGCCTGGCGGGCAGCTTCAGCGGGGGTCTGGAACAGCGGGCCCATGTCCACGTCGAAGCCGCAGTCGGCATAACCCGTAGCTACTACTTTTGCGCCGCGGTCGTGGCCGTCCTGGCCCATCTTGGCAATCATGATGCGAGGCTGACGGCCTTCGCGTTTTGCGAAATCGGCACACATCTGCTGTGCGCGCACGAAATCGGGGTCTTGTTTGGTTTCGTTGGAGTACACGCCGGAAATTGTTCGGATAACAGCTTTATATCGGCCTACGACTTCTTCGCAGGCATCGGAGATTTCGCCGAGGGTAGCGCGAAGACCGGCAGCTTTCACAGCAAGGTCGAGCAGGTTGCCTTCCTTGGTGCGCACACATTCGGTGATGGCTGCGAGCGCTTCTTTCACCTTGGCTTCGTCGCGGTGTCCCTTGACGTCGTTGAGGCGTTCTATCTGTTCGCGACGCACCTCGGTGTTGTCGATTTCGAGGATGTCGATGGGGTCCTCGTGGTCGAGTCGGTATTTGTTGATACCCACGATGGTCTGGCGTCCGCTGTCGATTCTTGCCTGTGCACGTGCGGCGGCTTCCTCGATACGCAGTTTGGGCAGGCCGGTTTCAATGGCTTTGGCCATGCCGCCGAGTTTTTCGATTTCCTGGATGTGCTCCCATGCGCGGTGTGCGATTTCGTTGGTGAGCGCCTCTACATAGTAGCTGCCGCCCCACGGGTCGATCTGCTTCGTGACAAGGGTTTCCTCCTGGATGTAAATCTGAGTGTTGCGGGCTATGCGGGCCGAGAAGTCGGTGGGCAGTGCGATAGCTTCGTCCAGGGCGTTGGTGTGGAGGCTCTGCGTGTGGCCGAGGGCTGCGCCCATGGCCTCGATGCAGGTACGGCCTACGTTGTTGAAGGGGTCCTGTTCTGTCAGACTCCAGCCGGAAGTCTGCGAGTGAGTGCGGAGCGCAAGCGATTTGGGGTTCTTGGGATTGAACTGCTTCACAATCTTTGCCCAAAGCATGCGGGCCGCACGCATCTTGGCCACCTCCATGAAGTAGTTCATGCCGATAGCCCAGAAGAACGACAGACGCGGTGCGAAGGCGTCGATGTCCATGCCGGCGTTCACACCTGCGCGCAGGTATTCAAGACCGTCGGCCAGAGTGTAGGCGAGCTCGATGTCGCATGTGGCGCCGGCTTCCTGCATGTGGTAGCCGGAGATGGATATCGAGTTGAACTTGGGCATGTTTTGAGATGTGTACTCGAAGATGTCGGCGATGATTCGCATCGAGAATTCCGGCGGGTAGATATAGGTGTTGCGCACCATGAACTCCTTGAGGATGTCGTTCTGGATGGTGCCTGCCATCTCGTCGAGCTTCGCGCCCTGTTCGAGGCCTGCGTTGATGTAGAAAGCAAGCACGGGGAGCACAGCGCCGTTCATGGTCATGGACACCGACATCTTGTTCAGGGGTATGCCGTCGAACAGCACCTTCATGTCGTCGAGTGTGCAGATGCTCACACCGGCTTTGCCGACGTCGCCCACCACGCGTTCGTGGTCGGCGTCGTAGCCGCGGTGTGTGGCGAGGTCAAACGCCACGGAGAGGCCTTTCTGGCCCGACGCGAGGTTGCGGCGGTAGAAAGCGTTGGATTCGGCAGCGGTGGAGAAGCCGGCATACTGGCGGATGGTCCAGGGACGCAGGGGATACATGGCGCTGTACGGGCCGCGCAGGAAGGGCGGAATACCGCTGACGTAGTTCAGGTGTTCGAGGCCTTCGAGGTCTTCCTTGGTGTAGACGGGCTTGACGGGAATAAGTTCCGGAGTGAGCCAATCTTCGGAAGCTGCGGCCTTGGGGGCGGCGCCGAGGCGGGCGTCGGCCGTAATATCGATGGTTTTAAAATCGGGTTTCATTATTTCAGAAGTTTGGCGTTGAACTGCTGGAGGGTTTCAAGCACATTGCAGCGTACGTGTACGAAATTCTCTATGCCGGCTGCCTTGAGCTCTTCGGTGCATGCGGGAGCGCCGGCCACTACGAATTCAGCGCGGCCGTCGAGCAGTTTGAAGGCTTCGGGTGCCAGTGTGGCGTATTCGTCGTCGCTCGAGCAGAGCACCACGATGTCGGCTTGCTTTGCCATGGCGGCGTCGATGCCGGCAGCCACGGTGTCGAATCCGAGGTTGTCGATAATCTCATAGCCTGCGCAGCCGAAGAAGTTGGTGGAGAACTGCGCGCGAGCCAGGCGCATGGCCAGGTTGCCTATGGTGAGCATGAACACTTTCGGGCGGTTGGACGCAGCTTCCGTGGCGAGGCGAAGAGCTTCGAAATCGGTGGCGGCGCGCTTCATGCACAGGGCGTTGGCGCCTTTTTCGCCGCCGCAGCAGCAACCGTCGGTGGCAGCGATTTTGTCGGCCGCCATCTCGTTGATGTTGGGGTATTGGTTGGTGCCGAGCAGGATTTCCTTGCGGCGTGCCACGTCGGAGTGGCGTTTGGTGCAGGATTCGTTCACAGCCTTCTGGATGCTGCCGTCGCCGGCCATGGCGAAGAATCCGCCGTTGTCTTCGGTGTCAAGGAACAGCTTCCATGCCTGAGCGGCTATGTTGGAGGTGAGTGTTTCCACATAGTAGCTGCCGCCGGCGGGGTCTATAACCTTGTCGAGATGGCTTTCTTCCTTGAGCAGGAACTGCTGGTTGCGGGCTATGCGTTCGGAGAAGGTGTCGGGTGTCTTGTAAGGCACGTCGAACGGCGTAGTGACGATGCTGTCCACGCCTGCAAGCGCTGCCGACATGGTTTCGGTCTGCGAGCGGAGCAGGTTTACGTGTGCGTCGTAGATCGTCTGGTTGAAACGCGATGTCTTGGCGCATACCATCATTTTGGCTGCGTCGAGCACCTCGGGCTTGTACTGCTCCACAATCTGCGCCCACAGCATGCGGGCAGCGCGGAATTTGGCAAGTTCCATGAAGAAATTGCTCGACACGCACATGTTGAACTTGATGCGGGATGCAGCCTCGCAGGCTTTCACGCCTGCGTCGGTGAGCAGGGTCATCCATGCGGCGCCCCAGGCCAGGGCATAGCCCAGTTCCTGATAGATGTAAGCGCCTCCGTTGCCGAGGAGCAGGCTTTCCACGTTGAAGCAGCGCAGTCCGGGCACTTCGGCCACGATGTCGAGCATCTCTTTTGCGTCAGCGGCGAGAGCGGCTGTGTCTATGCCTTCCTTGCCTTTTACGAGCTGGCGGCGCAGGGGGTTGTAGTCGACAGCGCCGCGGAAAGCAGCTTCGGCTCCGGCGGCCTTGATGCAGTCTACGAGCGCGCGAGCCACATCTTTGGCCTTGCACACGCAGCATGCTATATTGATTTCAACTTTCGAAAGGTCGATGCCTTTGAGCACTTCGGCCACCTGGTCGGCCGATTCCACATGCAGGCCGAGAGAGGTCACTCCTTTGCCGAGCACCTCAAGTGCTGTAGCATTGGCTTCGGCCGGAGTGGATGCCACGATGTCCTGGCGTGTGAGCCAGTCGTTGTCGGCACGTGTGCCGCGCACGTAGGGGAATTCGCCGGGCAACGAGGCCGTAGTCTTGAGGTCTGCGATGTCCTCCGCACGGTAGATGGGCTCAACGTTGAAACCCTCGTTGGTGCGCCAGACCAGCTTTTTGTTGAAGTCGGCTCCTTTGAGGTCGGCTTCCACCTTGGCGCGCCATTCGTCGTAGCTTACGCCAGGAAACTGGTCAAACAATTTTTCATTCTTTTCTGCCATAACTGGGTAGTTATATATATGTATTGGTATAGTTCGAGGTTGATGTGTTTCAATCCGGTGTCAGAGCACAAAATTACAATACTTTTTCCGCACCTGCAAATTTTTCGGTGATTATACGCACGCCTTTGTTTCTGAGCGTGTTTTTGGGCATTGCAGGACCGTAAATGCGCCCGAATAATCAGAACGTCATGTGGAAGGAAAGCCTCAGGCCGCCGCGGTCTATCTTGTATGGCACGTCGAGGTAGGAGAGGCGCCACACGTATTCGAGGCGCAGGCAGCGCAGTATATTGTCCACTCCCGCCGATGCCTCCATGTACGGACCGCGGTCCATGGCTCTTGTAGTGGCTCCGGGGGCGAAGCGAAACAGGTCGGGGTTGCTTGCCGGGTCGTTTTTTGCGCTCAGGTGGCCCCAGGCGCCGCGAAATCCGAACACCTCGCGCAGTTTGAGGCGCTTGAGCAGCGGCACATAGTTGAGTATGGCGCCGTTGGCCCAATATGTGATTTCCCAGTCCAGCTGGCTGTCGTTGACAAACTCCATCGGATTGATGAGCGCGAAACTTTCAGGCTGTATGGTGTACGAGAGATTGGCGTTAGGCATAATCAGATTGATGTATGGCGCCGCGCTCCACACGTGCGCTCCACCTATGCGTGTGTCGATATATCCGAACGCCGACAGCCAAAAACGCTTCTGGAGGTGCAGCTCGGTCTTGTTGATTGTGAAATCCGAGCCCGGAAGCCCGCTCAGCGCCATGGTGTGCGACAGCATCACTACAGGCGCGTCAAGATTGACGGGGATGCGTTCCGATGTGGTCTGATAGAATTTCTCGCCGGGTGCATACCGCAGCTGCAGCTGCAGGGTGGTTTCGTCGTAGTGCGCGAAGGCCTGGCCGTGGCCGTTCACGAGCGGCACCATCGGGGTGGCTTCCTGCCTGGTGTTGGCCACGGTGGCCGTGACGGAAAAATTGTTTTGCAGTTCCAGTATGTACGACAGGCTGTTGAGGCGTCGGTATGTGGCCATGTTGTCGCTCAGTCGCTTGAGCGACAGAAACATGTTGTCGGGATTAGTGAAGCGGTATTGCTGTCCTATGAAGTTGAGATCGTAGCTTGAGGTGAAGCGCAGCGCATGCACCGGGAATTCGCGCGAGTGGTACGCTTTGTCCACAAACGAATATTCAAGTTCGCCCATGTATTTCCACCGATGGTCGCGGAAGCCATAGGCCACGGCGCCTCTCGCAAACAGCCGTTTGTTCAGATGGGCCGTGGTCACGCCACCCGCGCGCAGGCGCAGGCCTTCTATGGGGTTGTAGCTTATGAAGGTGTTGAGCGGGCCTATGTCGAAGCGGCTGTTGCTGCCGGTGGCTATATAGCCCACAACGAATGTCTTGAGCACTTTTTCGCCCCAGTAATAGGCCGGTATGGAGCGCAGGCGCCGCATGAGCAGGCCCACGTTGCTCTCGCCGTGACCGCCCATGGGCTTTAGGCGAGCATGGTTCCACCAGTTGTCGTCGCGCACGGAGGCGCTGTCGTCGCGCACCACCGGGCCTGTCGTGCCGAACAGGGCGGCGCTGTCGGCCGGCGCTGTGAAGCTGTGGTCGGCATACACGGTGCTGCGGCGCACGTATATCTGCGGTGTGCCCGGCACGAGGCTCATCTCCATCACCAGGTCGTCGCGAGTCTTCAGGCGTGAGCCGTCGGGAGCGCGCTCGAAGGTCTGAGAAATGAGCATGTTGTCGACAAAATTGAGGTTTATGTCGCGTGGCACTCGCATGTCGGCCTGCCGTATGAACATGGTGGAGTCGCCCAGCGGTACGTACAGATGGCCTGTAAATCCGAACATGGCCTTGTTGTGCGGGTAAAACGACAGAACGGCACACGGCTCGCCGTCTATCGCCACCGTGTCTGTGAGGTAGTATTTGTAGAAATCGGGACCGATACGGCTCAGCGGACTTACGAAACGATTTTGCATCAGCGTGATGTCGGAGGAGTACAGGTCTATCTCGCGCAACACGTCTTCCATGAAAGTCTGCATGGAGGCTTTGTCGGCAATCTCATCTATACCGTCGCTTTTTTGGCCGAGAATAACTGTTTTCTCGCTTTGCGGCGAGCGTCGGAAATTCACCCGGCTGAGTGTTTCGCGCACCGACACCGGCAGCACCGGCTTGCCTGAAATTTCCGACGTGTCGACGTGCTCGGCAAGAAACGGCAGTTTTCGCGCCAGAAAACTTGAGTCGGAAGCCTCGAAATTATTCATGGCGAGAGTGATGCGTTCGTACCGTTGATAGCCGTAGTACGGGTTTCGCCGCGGGTCGATGCTGTCGGCCATGCTTTTTATGCGCCTTACAAAATCCACCGCGGGATTGTTTTTCTTGGAGTATTTTTTGCGCTTCACCACAAGCTCTCGCAAATCCGTGGGCATGGCCGGCAGGCGCATCACATACATGTTGTGGCTGCTCTGCCGCAGGTCTGTCACGCGGCTCGCGTAGCCCACCATGGACGCCTGCAGCTTTTTGGCACCCGCCGGCACTCTGAACTCAAACACTCCTTTGCTGTCGGCCACAGCGCCTGTGGTGGTCCCGGGAAGGGTCACGGAAGCGTAGGGCAGGGGTGCGTCGGTGATGCTGTCTACAACGATTCCGCGCACAAGGTAGTATCCCGAAGACTGTTCCCAGGCCGACTGTGCCACACACGCACCCCAAGACGCAGCCATCAATAAAATGAGCGCGAGGATGCGGCATGTCGCTATTTTGTGTATTTTTGCAGAAAAATATTCAGGCATGGGAAAAGAGATTGAACGAAAATTCCTCGTTACCGACAGTTCTTTCGAGCAGATGGCTTCGGAATCGGTGCGCATCCGTCAGGGCTACCTCTGCACGGACGCCGATGCCACGGTGCGCGTGCGTGTCGTAGGCGACCGCGCCGTGCTTACCGTAAAAAGCCGCAATCGCGGAGCCGTGCGCGACGAGTGGGAATATGATATTCCGCCGTCCGATGCCGCCGACATGCTCGGCCGCTGTTGCGGCGGCCGATATGTCGACAAGGTGCGATACATCGTTCCGTTCGGCGACCGCACGTGGGAGGTGGATGTCTTCGGCGGGACGCTCGCGCCATTGATAGTGGCCGAAGTAGAGTTGCCCTCGGAAGACGCGCCGCTGGAGTTGCCCGCTTTTGTCGGCCGTGAGGTCACGGCCGACGCGCGCTACTACAATTCGTCGCTCTGCATGGCGTCAGAGCCGCCGGCAGCCGAGGGCTGACGCAGGTCGAGGCGCACCACGTTTTCCACATGGTGCGTGTGCGGGAACATATCCACCGGCTGCACGGCCGTCACGTCGTATTTCTCGTGCAGCATGGCGAGGTCGCGTGCCTGCGTGGCCGGATTGCAGCTCACATAGACTATGCGGCGCGGAGCAGCACGGAGTATGGTGGCCACCACGTCGGCGTGCATGCCTGCGCGTGGAGGGTCCACAATCATTACGTCGGGATGGCCGTGCGAGGCTATGAAACTGTCCGTCAGTACATCCTTCATGTCGCCGGCGAAAAATTCGGTGTTGCCTATGCCGTTGGCGGCACTGTTTATCTTGGCGTCGGCTATGGCCTCGGGCACATATTCGATGCCCATTACCTTGCCGGCCGACCGGCTTACGAAATTGGCTATGGTGCCGGTGCCGGTATATAGGTCGTAGACTGTTTCGCCGCCGGTGAGTCCGGCAAATCCGCGGGCCACCTTGTACAGCTCGTAGGCCTGCAGTGAATTGGTCTGATAGAAAGATTTCGGACCGATGCGGAAGCGCAGGCCCTCCATTTCTTCCTCTATATAATCGCGGCCGCTGTGCAGCTTGATATCGAGGTCGGCAATGGTGTCGTTGCATTTGGTGTTGACCACATACATCAGCGATGTCAGCTGCGGAAATTCCGCGCGCATGGCGTCGAGCAGCGGCATGGCTTCGTCGGGGCGGTCTTCGCCGAAGCTCAGCACAGCCATGCTCTCGCCCGTGCTTGCAAGCCTGATCATGAGCGTGCGCACAAGGCCCTGCTGAGCGCGCAGGTCGTAGAAGGCAAGGCCGTGGCTCTTGGCATATCCCTTGACGAAAAGGCGCAGGCGGTCGCCCAGAGAGTCCTGCAGGTGGCAGCTGCGAATGTCGAGCACCTTGTCGAAGGCTCCGGGTATGTGGAATCCTGCCGCGTCGCGGTCCGGGAACTCCTCGCCGCTCGCCAGCTGCTCGCGAGTGAGCCAGCAGCGGTTGCTGAACGTGTACTCCATCTTGTTGCGGTAGCCCCATATGTTTTCAGACCCCATGATGGGCGATATTTCCGGGAGCGGAATCTTCGCGATCCGTTCCAGCGCGTCGCTCACCTGACGCTGCTTGCACTGCAGCTGAAAGTCGTAAGGCAGATGCTGCCAGCGGCAACCGCCGCACACTGTGAAATGCTCGCAACGCGCGGGCACACGCAAATCGCCCGCGCTGATCAGGCGCTCGATACGCCCTATGGCGTAGCTGCTGCGTTTTTTTTCCACCTGCACGTCGGCCACATCGCCGGGTGCCGCGAAAGGCACGAACACTACCATGTCGGATTCTGTGCGCCCCAGGGCATTTCCCTCGGCTGCCACATCCGTTATTTTAAGGCCCTCGATGATGGGCATCGGTCTGCGTTTTCTTGACATAATCGTTTTTGTTGTGCTGCAAAATTACATCTAAATAATAATGTGGCAAAGCACAAGACGATTTTTTTGAGCGTACGGGCCTTGCAGCAAAAAACTTTTGCTTTTGAATTCCGATAATTGACGATTTTTTTGTACCTTTGCAACACTAAAATTACGTCAACACATAATTTTCAACCAATATGGTAAGTTACAAAGAGTTAGGTCTGGTCAACACCCGCGAGATGTTTGCCAAGGCCATCAAAGGCGGCTACGCTGTGCCCGCTTTCAATTTCAACAACATGGAGCAGCTTCAGGCCATTATCAAGGCTGCGGCTGAGGAAAAGTCGCCTGTAATCCTTCAGGTGTCGAAGGGCGCTCGCAACTACGCCAACGCCACTCTGCTGCGCTACATGGCCCAGGGTGCTGTGGAATATGCCAAGGAACTTGGCTGGGAGCACCCCCAGATTGTGCTTCACCTCGACCATGGCGATAGCTTCGAGCTCTGCAAGAGCTGCATCGACAGCGGTTTCTCCAGCGTGATGATTGACGGCTCGCACCTTCCCTACGAAGAAAACGTGGCCCTCACCAAGCAGGTGGTTGACTACGCACACAAGTTCGATGTGACCGTTGAAGGTGAACTCGGCGTGCTCGCCGGTGTGGAAGATGAGGTGAGCTCCGACCACCACACCTACACCGACCCCGAAGAAGTGATTGATTTCGCTACCCGTACGGGCTGCGACTCTCTCGCCATCTCCATCGGTACCTCGCACGGCGCATACAAGTTTACTCCCGAGCAGTGCACCCGCAACGCTGAAGGCAAGCTCGTGCCCCCGCCGCTGGCTTTCGACGTGCTCGACGCCGTTATGGAAAAACTCCCCGGATTCCCCATCGTGCTCCACGGTTCCTCGTCGGTGCCCCAGGAGGAAGTTGAAACCATCAACAAATACGGTGGCAAACTCCCCGACGCAATCGGTATCCCCGAAGAGCAGCTCCGCAAGGCTGCCAAGAGCGCTGTGTGCAAAATCAACATCGACAGCGACAGCCGTCTGGCCATGACTGCCGCCGTGCGTCAGGTGTTCGCTGAAAAGCCCGCAGAGTTCGACCCCCGCAAGTATCTCGGCCCGGCCCGCGACAACATGGAAAAACTCTACAAGCACAAAATCGTTGCCGTGCTCGGCAGCGCAGGCAAGGCCGAATAAACCACGGAATTGCACCATAAGCACAACGCCGGCCCATACATTGGGCCGGCGTTTTTGTAGGACTAACATTTTTATGGAATGAACAAAACGGTTACAGTAGTATCGTTTAAGGACAAGGCAGTGTCCTTCATATGGCAGCATATGCTGCTTGTGGCTTCGCTTTTTATCATGACTTTCGGCGTCGCGCTGTGTGTGCGTTCGGCTTTGGGAAGCAGTGTTATTTCCACTATACCGTTGGTGATGAGCCTCGCCGGCGAAAGCGGCATGGCTCCGGCCATGACCATAGGCCAGTACACGTATGTGATGAATTTTGTGCTCGTCGGTCTTCAGATTGCGGTCCTTGGCCGCAGCTTCAGCCCTGTGCAGCTGTTTCAACTCGTGATAGGCTTTCTGTTTGGTTTTCTGCTTGATGTGAATATGGCCCTTACATCCGGTGTGGTTCCTGCCGCGTTGTCGTGGCAAGTGTTCTGGCAGCTGCTCGGCTGTGTGGTGCTCGCCGTGGGCATTTCGCTTGAGATACGCTGCGGTTCGGTCACAATGCCGGGCGAAGGCCTGCCCGTGGCCATAAGCCGTCGCACAGGGCGCCCCTTCGCCAAAGTGAAAATTGCGGTGGATATGACGCTTGTAGCAGGCGCTGTGGTGCTCGGATACGTGTTTTTCGGTGCATGGCAATGGCAGGTGGTAGGCATCGGCACGCTTGTGGCCATGGTGCTTGTAGGCGCTTTGGTGCGTCTGCTCGACCCTCATATGGAGTGGTTTTCGCGCGTGGTGTGCTATCGTCCCGGCTTCCGGCGCTACGTGGTGGGGCTCGCGCGATACATCTACCGCAGCCGCGGCTGACAACGTGCAGCTGCGTCGGCAGCATGCCGGTCGGACACTGTTTTTTGCCCTGCAGCATGCGAAATTCATTTTTTTGTGTATCTTTGCTGCTGTAATGCAGCATGACTTCATAGGATTGTAGGCATGTTGGCTAAAAACACGTCCGCTTTGGCTTCTCATTTGTTATTAAACAACATATTAATCAAACCCCAATGAAAGGAATTGTTCTGGCCGGAGGTTCTGGCACGCGTCTTTATCCCATCACCAAGGGCGTGTCGAAGCAGATGCTTCCCATCTACGACAAGCCTATGGTCTATTATCCGATTTCAACGCTGATGCTTGCAGGCATACGCGACATTCTGATCATATCGACGCCCCACGACCTGCCGGCCTTCCGCCGTCTGCTGGGCGACGGTTCCGACTACGGGGTGCGGTTCAGCTACGCCGAGCAGCCGTCGCCCGACGGCCTGGCGCAGGCGTTTATCATAGGTCGGGATTTCATAGGCGACGATTCGGTGTGCCTCGTGCTCGGCGACAATATATTTCATGGCGCGGGCTTCTCGCAGATGCTCAAGGAGTCTGTCGATGCTGCCGAACGCGATGCGAAAGCCACCGTGTTCGGCTATTGGGTCGACGACCCTGAACGCTACGGCGTGGCCGAGTTCGACGAACATGGCAGCTGCCTGTCCATAGAAGAGAAGCCGGCGCATCCCAAAAGCAACTATGCGGTGGTCGGGCTGTATTTCTACCCCAATCGAGTGGTGGATGTGGCGGCATCCACAAAGCCGTCGGCGCGCGGCGAACTTGAGATAACGTCGGTCAATCAGGAATTCCTGCGCTCCGGCGAGCTTAAAGTGCGCACTCTCCCGCGCGGATTCGCGTGGCTCGACACCGGCACGCACGATTCGCTCGCGGAGGCGTCCATATATGTCGAGGTGCTCGAAAAACGCCAGGGCCTGAAAATAGCGTGCCTCGAGGGCATAGCCTACAGGCAGGGATGGATATCGCGTGAACGAATCGAGGAAATTGCGCGTCCCATGCTCAATAACCAGTACGGGCGCTATCTGATGAAAGTTGTCGGAGAACTCGACCGCACGCATGCGGGATATCTCGACTGATTGCCGTAAGCCATGAAAGTGACCAGGACAGATATCGACGGCGTGGTGGTGATAGAGCCGCGCGTGTTTGCCGATGCAAGGGGCTATTTTTTTGAAAGCTACTGCAAGCGCGAGTTCGACCGGCTGGTGAGGCCGGTGGATTTCGTGCAGGACAACGAGTCGAGTTCGGTGCGCGGAGTCGTGCGCGGACTGCATTTTCAGCGGCCGCCGTTCGCGCAGAGCAAGCTCGTGCGCTGTGTGCGCGGACGTGTGATCGATGTGGCTGTGGACATACGCAAAGGCTCTCCCACCTACGGGCGGCATGTGGCCGTAGAACTGTCGGCCGACAACTGCCGTCAGCTGTTCGTGCCTCGAGGCTTCGCCCACGGCTTTGCCGTGCTCAGCGATGTGGCCGTGTTTCAGTATAAGTGCGACAATTACTATGCTCCGCAGGCCGAAGGCGGCCTGTCTGTGACGGATGCATCGCTCGGCATCGACTGGCCGGTGAGCTTGTCGGAGGCCATCCTTTCCGAAAAAGACACGTGTCACGCTCTGCTGCGCGATTTCGACTCCCCGTTTGATTACTATACAGACCTCTACGCGCAATGAATATACTCGTCACAGGCGCAGGCGGGCAGCTCGGACGCTGCATCCGCAGAGCAGCCGGAAAGGCCGGCTTTGCCGACAACTATATATTCGCTACCTCGGCCGAGCTTGATATCACCGATGTGACGGCAGTCAGAGCGGCGGTGGCAGAGCATGGCGTCGGCGTGATAATCAATTGCGCGGCTTACACTGATGTGGACGCGGCCGAGGACCATCCTGAACTTGCAGCCCGCATCAATTCCGATGCCGTGCGCTATCTGGCCGATGCTATGGCCGAAGCCGGAGGCACGCTGGTGCATATATCGTCGGATTATGTGTTCGGGGGCAATGCGTGCAACACGCCGCTTGCGGAAGACGCGCCGGCGGCGCCAACCGGCGTGTACGGCCTCACGAAGCTGCAGGGCGAGCGGCAGATAGCGGAATCGGGCGTGCGCGCGCTCGTGCTTCGCACATCATGGCTGTATAGCGAGTACGGAAAAAATTTCATGAAAACTATGCTGCGGCTCATGGCTTCCCGCCCGCAGGTTAATGTGGTGTTCGACCAGTGCGGCACACCGACATACGCCGGCGACCTTGCCGAGGCTGTGGTCGCCATCGTGGGCCGTCGTCTTTACGAGGGGCGGGAGGGCATATATCATTATTCCGACGAAGGCGTGTGCACGTGGTTTGACTTCGCGCGAGCCATAGCCGAAACAGCCGGATGCGGCGGATGCGATATTGTTCCTTGCCGTTCGTGCGAGTTTCCGTCGAAGGTGGTGCGCCCGTCGTATTCCGTGCTCGACAAATCAAAGTTCAAGGACGCTTTCGGCATGAGCGTGCCTTATTGGACTGACTCTCTCAAAACTGCTATACGAAATCTGAACAGCAATGAAGCGTAATATATTGATTACCGGCGGAGCCGGTTTTATAGGCTCGCACGTGGTGCGGTTGTTTGTCAACAAATATCCAGACTACAATATAGTCAATCTCGACCTTCTCACCTACGCCGGCAATCTTGCCAACCTGAAAGATGTGGAAGGCCGGCCCAACTACAAGTTTGTCAAGGCCGACATTGCCGACTACGATGCCGTGCGGCGCATTATGGCCGAGCATGAGATAGACGGCGTGATACACCTCGCAGCCGAAAGCCATGTCGACCGTTCGATTAAAGATCCGTTCACATTTGCGCGTACTAACGTGATGGGCACTCTCGCACTCCTCCAGGCGGCAAGAGAGCGCTGGGAGTCGCTGCCCGAAAAATATGAAGGAAAGCTCTTCTACCACATATCTACCGACGAGGTGTACGGCGCACTTGAGCTCACGCACCCGGGCGGCACGACGGCGCCCTTTTCCACGAAGGCATCCGCCGGCGGCCATGAGGCATACGGCACAGAGTTTTTTCTGGAAACCACCAACTACAATCCTCATTCGCCATACTCCGCCTCGAAGGCGTCGAGCGACCATTTCGTGCGCGCCTACCACGACACATACGGCATGCCGGTGGTGGTGACGAATTGCTCCAACAACTACGGTCCCTATCAGTTCCCGGAGAAATTGATTCCGCTGTTCGTAAACAACATACGCCACGGCAAGCCGCTGCCCGTCTACGGCAAAGGCGAAAACGTGCGCGACTGGCTCTATGTCGAGGACCACGCGCGTGCCATAGACCTTATATTTCACAAAGGGCGCATAGCCGAAACCTACAATATCGGTGGCTTTAACGAGTGGAAGAATATAGATCTTATCCGCGTGCTGATCCGTACCGTTGACCGCCTGCTCGGCAACCCGGAGGGGCACAGCGACCATCTCATAACATATGTCACCGACCGTGCAGGCCACGATTTGCGTTACGCCATCGACTCCCGGAAGTTGCAGCGCGAACTCGGCTGGGAGCCTTCGCTGCAGTTTGAGGAGGGCATCGAAAAGACCGTGCGCTGGTATCTCGACAATCAGGACTGGATGGACCGCATAACCTCAGGCGAATACGAGAAATACTACGAGGAAATGTATTCCGGGCGCTGAACTATTTTTCGGAGCATGCGTTGTAGATGTAGATATTTCCTACAATCAATTAATCCAACACATCATGTCCGATAAAAAAACTAAAGCTCCCAAAAGCATAAAAGGCACCCAGACCGAGATTAACCTCGCCACTGCCTATATGGCGGAGTCGCAGGCTTACGCGCGATACACATATTACGCCACACAGGCCGATAAGGAAGAATATTTCCCCATCGGCGAGGTGTTCCGCGAAACCGCCGCCAACGAACTCCGACACGGCAAGGTGTACTTTAAATTCCTCGAAGGCGGCAAGGTAGACATGCCTATGAACGTCGACGCAGGCATTATCGGCACCACCGCTGAAAACCTGAAGATATCCATAAGCGAAGAGGAATTCGAGGGTGTGGATTTCTACCTGGCGGCAGCGAAGACGGCCCGTAAGGAAGGATTCAACGATATCGCCGACCATTTCGAGGCGATTGCAAAAATAGAAAACACCCACAAGGAACGTTTTCAGAAATACCTCGAACAGGTAGAAAACGGCACCGTGTGGAAACGCGACAAGCCTATAACATGGAAATGCCTCGTGTGCGGCTACGAACACGTGGGCACAACGCCGCCTGAAGAATGTCCGGCGTGCGACCATCCCTATCAGCACTACATGGCCATGGATATGTAATAAGCTGGTCTATTAAGATATACACATCAACACATGTCGGGGCATCCTGGCGAACAAGCCATAGGACGCCCCGATTTTTTATTTCAAGCCGATGAATTAAAAAAATATGTTGTAAAACATGTTTTGTGTAACGTTCCGCATATTAGTTTGTTACGCCTCGCTTTCGGGGCATTTAACTGCATTTCACATAATTTAAGTGGCAAAAGTTTCGTTTTTAGTCAGAAAATTGGTAATTTTGAGAGCAATAAAAATAATCGGGCTGACACCCGTGCAGATATGGAGCAAACTCTTGTAATTCTCAAACCCTCTACGATTCGCCGCTTCCTTGTAGGTGACGTTCTCACCCGTTTTCAGCAAAAAGGTCTGATTATCGCGGGCATAAAAATGATGCAACTCGACGAAAGCATTTTGCGCGGGCATTATGCACATCTCGTTGACCGTCCGTTCTTTCCCTGGATACTGGAATCGATGATGGCGACGCCTGTAATAGTGCTGTGCCTGAAAGGAAAAGATGCGGTGGCTGTAGTCCGTGCTATGACCGGCGCCACCAACAGCCGTGTGGCGGCACCCGGCACCATACGCGGCGATTTCGGCATGAGCGGACAGGAAAACATAGTGCACGCATCGGATTCCGCAGAAAGCGCAGAAATCGAAATACGACGTTTCTTCCGTCCCGAAGAGATTTTTGATTACGAACCCTGCACGCTCCGACAGCTTTACGCTCCCGACGAAATCTAAAGTAGCTAAACCTGAAACCAACTGATGAATCTCTCTCAAAGCATACAAAACATCGTCTGCGCGCTGGCAGTGGCCGCATTTGGAGGCGCTGCGGCTTATGCGCAGAACTATCAGCTTCCCGGACAGCACCAGCAGCAACACGGCGACCTTCTCGCCAATCAGGGCAACACAGCGGCCCAGGTGGAAAACACCACAAAATATCTTGAAAGCCTCTTCAGCGAGGAAGAAGAACCCGAATTCGACATATACACCGAAGGGTGGGACAGCCAGCACGTGAACTGCTACGCAGGTGTGGCCGTGCCGCAGACGGCCGAAATAGACGTGTCGAAATTCGCGATGCCTTGTCCCGGCTACCTTACGTCGCCGTATGGCTATAGGCGTCGTTTTCGCCGTATGCACAAAGGCGTGGACCTTAAGGTGAACATCGGCGATACGATATATGCCGCTTTCGACGGCAGGGTGCGTATCACCAATTTCGAGCGCCGCGGCTACGGCTACTATGTAGTGCTGCGCCACACCAACGACCTTGAAACCGTCTATGGCCATCTCTCGAAATTCCTCGTTGAGCCTGACCAGTACGTGCGCGCAGGTCAGCCCATAGCTCTCGGAGGCAACACAGGACGCTCCACAGGGCCCCACCTCCATTTCGAAACACGCTACATGGGCTATGCCATAAACCCTTGCGCTATATTTGATTTCGCCAATCAGACCACGCACACCGACACGTATACCTTCGATAAGGACACGTATCAGAACGCACGCAATTTCTCGCCGCAGGCCAATGCCGAGTATGCACAGGCCTACCGCGCGAAATACCCCGTCAAACCGGCCACCACATCCGCGGCCTCGTCCGGCTCGAAGAGCGGAGCCAAAACCTACGTTGTGCGCAAAGGCGACACCCTCGGCCGCATAGCTGCCAAAAACGGCACCAAGGTGGCCACACTTTGCCGCCTCAACGGTATAAGCACAAAATCGACACTGCGACCCGGACAGAAGCTACGCATCCGCTGATGCAACGGGAGCAGACGCGACGACCTACAGCGGGCGCACCCCTACGACGGGCGCGTCCGCTTGTTTTTAAACCGACTCAAAAACCTTGCGCGGAATATATTTGTTCGACAGCTAAAAAGAGTATGTATATATGAAGAAAGAGAAGATTGTAATCATAGGAGCCGGATTCGGCGGGCTTAATCTGGCAAAAAGACTTGATAAAAACAAATACGATGTGGTGGTGGTCGACCGACGGAACTACCACAGCTTTCCGCCTCTGTTCTATCAGGTGGCATCAAGTGGCCTTGAGCCTTCCAACATCGCCTTTCCCGTGCGTCGTGAGATTCGCAGCCGACGCATGCGCGGTGTCCTGTACCGCTACGGAAAAGTGACTGAAATAGACATGGCGAAACGAGAACTGGTCACACAGTACGAACGCATATCTTTCGACAAGCTCGTCATAGCCGCCGGCACGACCAACAATTTTTTCGGCAACGATACGCTCGACGAACATGTGTACACGCTCAAGACTGTGCCTGAGGCCATACGCACACGCAACGCCGTGCTCGGCCGCCTGGAGCGTGGCAGTATCGAAACCGACCCCGTGCGACGCAAGGCTCTGCTGACGTTTGTGGTGGTGGGCGGCGGCCCGGCAGGAGTGGAGGTGGCCGGTGCCCTCGGCGAGATGAAGCGCTACATCATAAAGAAAGAATACCCGCTGATCAGCCGCGACGAGGTGCATGTGCTGCTCGTGGAAGGCACCGGCAAGGTGCTCGGAACCATGAGCCCCGCCTCGAGCGACGACGCGCGCAAGGCACTCGGCGAGCTTATGGTGGAGCTTAAGCTGAACACTATGGTGAAAACCGTGGAAAACGGTCGTGTGACTTTTACCGACGGCACAGGTATAGATGCGGAAACGATTATATGGACTGCCGGTGTGGCAGGTGTGCCTTTTGTGCTGACCGGCACCGACGTCCGAGCAGGGCGGGGCGGCCGCTTCACGGTCGACGAATACAACCGCGTGGAAGGCCTCGACGGCGTCTACGCCATAGGCGATATCGCCATGCACGCCGACGAGCGTTATCCGCGGGGATGCCCGCAGGTGGCGCAACCGGCCATACAGCAGGCACGCACGCTGGCCAGGAACCTTAACAGCGGAGAGTTTACGCGCCCGTTCAGCTACCGCGACAAGGGTTCTATGGCTACTATCGGGCGAAACCGAGCCGTAGTGGATATGGGCAGGATGCACTTCAGCGGTTTTCCCGCATGGCTTTTGTGGATGGTGGTGCACCTGATGTCGCTGATGGGCATGCGCAACCGTGCCATGGTGTTCCTGAACTGGTTCTGGAACTATTTCAATTTCGGCTCGCCGCTGCGCGTGCTTATGCGTCCGTCGAGGCTACCGCTGCCGTCGTTCCGCGACGAATAGCCATTGTCGGCGCTATTCCCTGTAGTATATGCGGCGCACACGCGGGCTGATTCGTGCCAGCACCTCATAGGGGATAGTGCCCAGCACCTCCGAAAGTCGCTCTATGGGCAGCGTGGGGCCGAATATCTCCACCGTGTCGCCGATGGCAACACCCGGCGCATCGGTCACGTCGAGCATGCACATGTCCATGCATATGTTGCCTACGGTGGGGCACTCCGTGCCGCGCACGCCGAACGTGACTGCTCCGCAGCCGAGTCGGCGGTCTATGCCGTCGGCATAGCCTATGGGCAGTGTTGCCACCACCGAATCGCGCTTCAGCACGCCTCGTCGGCCGTAGCCCACGGTCGTGCCGGCCGGATAGCTGTGCAGGGCTATGATAGTGGTGCTGAGCCCGGCCACCGGCTTGAGGTCAATGTGTGTGGCCTCGGGCGGCAGTGGCGATATGCCATACAGTCCGATGCCGAGGCGTCCCATGTCGTAGGCGCTGGCCGTAGAGCCGAAACGCATCATGCCGGCGGTGTTCAGGATGTGGCGGCGCAAGGGGTGGCCGAGCAGTCCGGCAAGCGTGGAGCTCATGCGCGCGAACGCTTCGAGCTGCTGCTGCGTATAGTTGTCCTGGTCGAGGCAGTCGGCTGTGGCCATGTGTGAGAACACCGACGAAACCCGCAGGCGCGGCATATGTTTCAGCGCTTCGGCCAGGCGCGGAATCTCTTCCTCGACAAAGCCGGTGCGGTGCATGCCCGTTTCCAGTTTTATGTGCACAGCCACGTCCGTACTATCCGCAGCTTCAGCCTCAGCCGCTATGCGCTCAAGTTCCATCAGCGAAAACACCGACGGTTCCAGTCTGTAGTTGAACAGCGCGCGGAAATTGGTGGTGATAGGGTTCATCACCATTATCGGCATCGTTATGCCGGCATCTCTGAGGCTTACGCCCTCGTCCACTACTGCCACCGCCAGATATGCGGCGCCGTGGCTTTGCAGGGTCTTCGACGCTTCGGTAGCGCCGATGCCGTAGGCCGATGCCTTCACCATGGCCACAATGCCCGCGTCGGCAGGCATAAGCGCCCTGTAGGCATTGAAATTGTGCACGAGCGCGTCAAGGTTCACCTCCATCACAGTGTCGTGTGCGGCGTTGGCCAGCATGTTCTTTATAGGGCGCATGCAGACGGCGTCGCCACGCAGCATTATAAGCTCGCGGTCGAAATCGGCACTGCCGAAGCGCTGCATGAAATCGGCGGCGCTTTCGGCGAACTCGGAGGCCATCAGTGGGTCGAACACATCGCGGTGGGCTGAAATCTCACGCCCCACGCCTATCAGACGGCTGATGCCCCTGTGGCGCAGCGTAGCCGCAAGGCTTGCGTACAGTTCGCGCGTGCGCGATTCCGTATCGCCCGGACTGTGCATCAGGTCCGACATTATCAGTGTGTTCGTGCGTCCGGGAGTTGCCCGTCGCTCCATAAAGTCGAGAGCAGCGTCGAGGCTCTGCAGATCGGGCGTGAAATTGTCCGACAGCACAAGGCATCCGCCGGTGCCTTCGTTCACATCTGTGCGCGTCGACACATCCATTACTCTGTCCATAGCCTGCTTGCGCACATCGGTAAGCTCTACGCCGAGCAGTCGCATCACGGCTTCGGCTATTTCGCGCCGGCCGCGGGCCTCCACTACGTGCAGCGAGGGATACATCCGCCTCAACGTGGCCAAGGCATCGGGCTCGGAACTGTCGCAAACCACAGCTTTGCATCCGGCAAACAGCCGGCATTTTTCCTCAATTTTCTGGCGGCGCGTCGCGAAACCTCCGTCGTGCTCGCCGGTGATGGCTGTAAGCACGCCGAATTCGGGCGCTATCATGGCTGTGAGAGGCTCCATCTGCCCCGGGCCGTCGATGCCGGCCTCAATGAGTGCGAAGCGCGCCGCGGGGTCTATTGCAAAGAGGCTCAGCGGCACGCCTATCTGCGAGTTCCACGAGCGTGGCGAGCGCCAGGCCTCAGGCATGAGCGCGGCACACAGCAGTTCTTTCACCTGTGTTTTGCCGCGGCTGCCGGCTATCGCCACCATGGTTCCGCCGAAGGCTTTGGCCGCTGCCGCGCCAAGGCGCCGAAGCGCTTCCATGCTGTCGGGCACCACAAGGAAAGTGGCGTCGGACACACTGCGCATCACCGCCGGAACTTCGTTTACCACAAACGCGCGCACGCCGCGGCGATACATGTCTTTTACGTATCGGTGACCGTCGCCGGTGGCTGTGCGCAGCGCCATAAACATAGGCGAGTGTGATGGGTCGACGTAGGTGCGGCTGTCGGTCAGCAGCACGTCTATGGTAGGAGCGGCCGGAGCACCTTCCATACGGGCGCCCGTGATGCCTGCAATGTCTTCGAGTGTGAATTTCATAACTTGTTTATGCTTTCGCGGTGGGCCTGGCGCAAGTAAGCGGCATGGCGCGCGCGCACGGTTTCTTTAGTGGCCGGCGTGAAATAAGTGTCGGCAAATTTTTCGTAAATATATTCTATCGCCGTGTCCGACGGATGCTTCAGGTCGGCAGCATAGTAGCGGTAGTCGCGAAGATCGTCGCACACGATCTCGTAGGCCGGAAAATACTCAGCGCCCAGGCTGTCTACTGCAAGCAGAAGAGTGGCTTTGCTTAGATTGTTGGCATGCAGACCGTCGGCCACGTGCCGCACGGGACTCACTGTAAGCACCGTGCGCTTGCCCATCGCTCCGAGCCGCCGCAGAACGCCGTCCAGCAGCGCACACGTCTGTGCGGTGTCCAGGCGCGTGCGTTCGAAATCTGCCGCCGGCAGTTTATGGCAGTTGGCCACCACATGTCCGTTTTCCCGCAGCCGGTATATATAGGCAGTGCCAAGCGTGAGAAACACCACGTCGGCATCTCTCAGCGCGCTTGCGAGTCTGTCGAGCCCGACGTTGGCGGCTTCCAGCAGCTTGTCGGCATCGGCCGACGCATAGCGGGCAGCTCCGTCGAGCAGATGGTAGATGCCGTCGCGGAGGGTGAGGTCCGACATGGCGTACGGCATGCCGTCGAGGGCGCGTTCAAGTGCAGTGGCCAGCGATGCCGGGTTGAAAAGCGGTCCCAAAGGATTGCGCGTCACGACAAAGCCGCAGCGCTCGAGGCGTTCGCCCATGTTGTCGGCGAAACAAGATCCGAGCAGTACTATCCGGGCGTCGGCGTCAATGGGTGCCGTGCGCAGCGGTTCGATTTCGGTGCGGAATTTCATCAGTATATGCCGTAGTCAATGGAGAGCACTTGAAACTCTGTGCGTCGGTTTATCTGGTCGGCCACTTCCTGGTCTGCTTCCGGGAGTGCGAGTATATATTCTTCGGTGAGCACGTCGCCTTCCTTGAACTGGGGGTATTCGCGCGCGAGTTTCTTCGTTATGGTCTTCGGGCGTGACTCGCCGTAGCCCTGCGACTGCAGGCGGTCGGGCGCTATGCCGGCCGCTATAAGGTAGTCTATCACAGAGCGCGCGCGTCGGCCGCTGAGGTTTATGTTGTACTCGTCGGTGCCGTGGCGGTCGGTGTGCGAGGCCATTTCTATCGTCACATTGGGATTGTCGCGCAGCACCTGTGCCATTTCGTCGAGCGCCGCCGTGCTTTCGGGACGCAGCGTAGCGCGGTCGAAATCATAGAATATGTTGTCTATGACCACCGGCTTGGTGATTGAGGCAAGGATAAAGTCCACATCGTATGTGGCGTCTTCCTCGGCAGTGTCGCTCGTGAACTCCTGCTTGGCGTTGAGGTAGCCCTTGGCGCCGGCGAGCATCACGTAGCTCACGCCGCGCTGCAGCGGAAACGAGAACGAACCGTCGGGCCTGGCCATCTGCTTCTGATTGCTGCCGTCGGTACCCACGATGCGTATCACGGCGTTCGGCACAGGTTCTTCGTCGCGGTCCAGCACCCAGCCCTGAATATTGATTTTAAGGTCGGGGAGCTCAAAGGAATATATGTGGTCGTAGCCGCGTCCGTCGCCACGGTTGCTGCTGAAAAAACCGTTTTCGCCTTCTGTGAACGTGATGCCGAAATCGTCGCCCGCGGAATTCACGGGTTTGCCCATATTCTCCACTTTCCAGCCGCCTGATGGCATAAGCTCGGCGCGGAACAGGTCGAGGCCGCCGAATCCGGGATGGCCGTCGCTGGCGAAATAAAGCACCGAATCGCTGCGCACGTATGGGAAAGATTCGTTGCCCGGAGTGTTTATCCACTCTCCGAGGTTTTCGAGCGAGCCCTGACGTTCGTTCAGATTAATTCGCCAGATGTCAAGCCCGCCGCTTCCGCCGGGCATGTCGCTTGTAAAATATAGCCAGCGTCCGTCGGGCGATACGGCAGGGTGGCCGTAGCTGCTGAGCGTATCGGCTGTGATTTCAAATTTCACCGGCGCACTCCATTTCGCATCGGAGCGCTGCGATGTGAATATTTCCACCCCGGTGGGCGAGTTGGGTTCGCGTCGCGCCTTGGTCAGATACATAGTCTGCCCGTCGGGCGAAAAGCTCACGATGCCTTCGTCGAGCTCGGTGTTCAGCTCGCCTTCTACGGCAGTGGGGCGCTGCCACTCTCCGCGCTCGTTTTTGGTCGACACCCACACATCGCCGTTTTTCATGCCGGTGATTTCGCTTTTGCGCGTGCCGGCCGATTTTTCGCTTGTAGAGGTGAAGTACAGCTGTTCCTGCGGCTGGGTGAGGTACATGGGAGCATAGTCTGCACGCCTCGTGTTGAAGAGCCTCGGCTGCTTTACCACGTAGCGCGTAGGCTGCTTTGAGTTCAAGGCCAGCCGCGCGCCTGCCAGCCGCGCGCGGGCGTCGCTGTCGTCGGCGTGATAGCGCAGGTGCTCTTCATACAGTCGTATGGCTGCGGCGTATTTGCCGTCGGCGTGCAGCATGCGCGCCGTGCGCATGCGCAGCGTAGAGTCGGCATAGCCGTAGCGCGCTGCGTTCTGGTAGGCTGCGGCCGCACGTGCGTATTGGTTTAGTTTCTCGCTACATTCTCCCAGTCTGAAGGCCACCTCGCCGCGCAATTGGCGTTCCTCGCGTTTGGTCAGCTTGTTGTAGATTTTCCGATAGGTCTTCGACGCGTCGAAATATTCGCCGCGGGCCAGCTGTTCGTTGGCGGTCGACATTTTTGCGCCGTTGCAGCTCCCCAGCAGAAGCAATGCCGCGCACACGAAGAAAATGAAGCGTATTCTATACATATTATAAATAACGTCGGGCGACACGTTTTATTTTCCGGCTATCGACTGCAGTAGTTCGGGCTCGTTGGTGGTTATATAGTCGGCGCCTTGTTCTATGCACCACTGCATGTCGGCGGAATCGTTGACAGTCCATACGTTCACCTCAAGTCCGAGGGCTTTGGCCTGTCCGAACCACTCGGGATGTCGCTGCATGGTGCGCAGCGAATAGTCGAGCCCGGCAGCTCCTGCGTCTTTCAGCTCTTGAGGAGTCATGTCGCCGTTGAGGTAGTAAACACGGCTTCCCGCCGGCGCCAATGCTATGAAATCGAGCATGGCTGCGCGCGAGAAGGTTATGTAGTCCGTGCGCTGCTGAAGGCCGCGTTCGCGGATCATTGCCACGCACAGTTCCACTGCCAGGCGTTCGTGGGCTCTGTCGGCATGCTCTTTAAGTTCCAGTACCAGCCTCAACCCCGGCAGCGCGGCCGCGGAGTCAAGATACGCCGCAAGGGTAGGGAGCTTCTCGCCGTTAGGAAGCGTCACCGACGTACATTCTGCCGCCGGCGCCTTTTGCATGCACACGCCGCCGAAGGTGGCGTCGTGGTTCACTACGGGCACACTGTCGGCAGAAAGCCACACGTCGAATTCCGATGCGTAGCAGCCTACGCTGTCGGCCTTGACGAGCGCGCGGATGCTGTTTTGTGCGCTTCCTTCGGTTTTCCAGTAGCCGCGATGGGCTATCGTTTTTACAGTCGGTGTGGACGCGGCGGCGGCCGAAACGGCCATAAATGCTGCAGCGGCTATTAATGCTGTTTTGTTCATACGGGCTGTAGTGGGTTTTCGCATCAAAGATACGCATAATATGCGTAGCGGGCAAGAATCATGTGCTTGCCCGTGCAAAAAAAGCGCCGGCTTTGTGGGCCGACGCTTCTCATTCTAATCGAAAAGAAATATGCTTGACTCGAGTCGTGTGAGTGTTTTTGAAGCTTGCATATATAGGACTCGCATATGGTGCGAAGGTTTAATGCGTTTTGTGTTGTTAACCTATTTTTGCAAAATAATACAATTGTGTAATAAAATGTTAAATATAGTACTATGTATTGCATAGTACTATGCGATTTGCTAATTTTGCATCGTCAACACAAGCAACCGCAATTGATAAATGGACATAGAAAATCTTAAGTCACAGATGCGTAAGGGCATGCTCGAATATTGCCTGCTCCTGCTGCTGAAGAACGGCGATGCCTATGCCTCGGAAATCATCAGCCGCATGAAAGAGGCACACCTGATAGTAATGGAGGGCACGCTGTATCCTTTGCTCACGCGTCTTAAAAACGACAGCTTGCTCGCATACCGCTGGCAGGAGTCGCCGTCGGGGCCGCCTCGCAAATATTACTCCCTTACGCCGCTCGGCGAGCAGCTGCTGGCGCAGCTCGACAGCGCATGGAACGATATCCGACATTCCGTATCACATCTTCAAAACATAAGTCAACAACAAAACGAGAATCAATGAAACGCACATTTCCCGCCAACATCAGCGGTAAAATCTATTATATAGACGAGGACGCATACACCTTGCTCAAGAATTATTTCACGCAGCTCCGCGAATCGTTTCCCAAAGAAGAGGGCGCGGAGATAGTATGCGATATCGAAGCACGGGTGGCCGAGATTTTCGACGACAGAATCTCCGGCGGAAGCAACGTCATAACGTTGCAGGATGTAAACAGTGTGATAGAACGCATGGGCTCTCCCGAGGATTTGAGTGGCGAAACCGACTATCACGGCGCAACTGACGGTGCGGAGGCCCCGGAGGGCAGCGATAAGCCATTGATCAGCATCAACCTGCCGCAAAAGAAACGCCTCTATCGCGATTTGCGCGACAAGGTGTTCGGCGGTGTGGTGAGCGGCCTGGCCAACTATCTCGGATGGAGCTGCAATGTGATGCGTCTGCTGCTCGTCGTGCTTGCTCTGTGTTCCTACGTATGGCCGTGGGTAGCGGTCTATCTTGTGGCGTGGATGATAATTCCTCCGGCCGACACCTCGCGGCGCATCCTTGAGATGATGGGGCGTCCCGTAACGGTAGACAGCGTGGGTCGCACCGTGCTCGGCGACTCGGCCACTCCTCCGCCCTTCGATGGCGACTATCCTGTGCGCGTGTCCGACGGCAACGGCTTTTGGCGTTTCGTTTCGAAATGCTTCAGCGTGTTCGGCAAGTGCCTGATGATACTGCTGCTTGTTGCGGCGTGTGCGGTCGGCATCACAGCCGTGGTATTCTTGATTTGCGCTGTGGCTGCGCTTGTGCTCGGGGCGTGCTACCACAATTTCGAGCTTGCGGCCGGGCTGGGGCTGTCGACCATACCGCTTAAATTCAACTATCAGGTGTGGGCCATGATACTCAGCGCCCTTACAGCGTTTATTCCATGCGTGGGACTCGTATGGGCAGCCTGCTGCGTGCTGTTCAACAAGCGTGGCGCTTCCACCGTCGTGATAGTGTCGGCATTGATTCTTGAGGTTCTGCTTATTGCCGGACTTGTCATACTGTTCAATCTGATTAATGCCCAGACGTTCTGCTGCATCTTCGCTCCGGCGTTTGCGGCTGCCGTTCCGATGGTCTGAGCATGCTCCAAGACACTCGAAGGGGGCGGCGCACTGCTGCGCCGCCCCTTTCGATATTTCTTCGGCAGGGCCGAAGCGTTTAGCAAATGCTAAAACGATGTCCGTTTTGACCGCTTTCCGTAGCGCAACGGAGAAGGAACTTGACGGCTCGATACTCGAACTCTGAAATTGTATCTCCCTGCGATACAATTCTTACCGAAATTGGTACAACGTCAAGTTGCTTTCCTCCGGCGAGTGCCGCAAGATTCGCGACTGCTGCCGTGACTGCCGCTGACTCTACATACGAATTTTGATGGCTGTAAATTTCGCCGCCTCACTTAATTTTATTAACTTTGCAGTAGAAAAAATCTGTAAATGACCGTACAATAGCAAATAAATACGGCGAGAACCGACAAAACTTTGGGAACTTCCGCGTAATCATACAGGCTTTGGTCAGCCTTCAGGTGCTACTCGGAGGTTTGCATTTTTTTATGGCAGCAAAAAAATCAAAATATAGCATAAAGTTTCCTTTAGAAGCCTATACCCGTACTAAAATTGAGGACAGATTAAGGTCTCTTGATTTTAATATGGACGAAATGGACGCTAAATGCAACATTTTTAGGGAGCGTGCTAAATTTACATATCAAGATGATCTTCTTAACGGCAAAAATCCAGATTTTTTGGTTTATGAATCCGGCACAAGTCGTATTTTAGCTGTTATTGAAGCTAAACGACCTTCTGTTTCTTTGGATAATGCCATTTCACAAGCGATTGAATATTATGCTAATCCTCTTAATATTCCGATTGTTTTTGTATATAACTCTGGAGCTTTTTATGCTTGCACAAGAGATAGAGGCACCATTAAAATCGATAATATCGAACTAAATGATTTTGTAGACGAAAAAACTTTAATTCAATTAATTGAGGGCGATTTTGACATCGAAAGCGTTCCATCAGGTTTTTCAATCTCTCGTTCTGAACTTATTTCCAAATTCAAAAAAGCAAACACGCTTTTACGTAAAGCCGGTCTGCGAGATGGATATGAGCGTTTTTCTGTATTCTCCGACTTGATGTTCCTTAAACTCAAGAACGATTTTGATGATATTGGTGAGACCTCATCTTCAATTGATAAAATCTGTAACTGGAGGAAACTGATAGAAAAAACGCCAATTGTAATGGGCGCTGAAAACTTTCATATTGAAGATTCGGAAGTACAAACATATCTCGAAGATACTATTAAAAAGAAACTCCGTGAAGTTTATGGTGATGTCTTTGAATCCTCCCTTAACATCAAAGACGAAAATATTCTAATTCAGTTAATTGAACTTATTGAAAGTATTCCATTTAAAGATGTTGATTCTGATGTTAAGGGCGATGCTTTTGAGTTCTTCCTAAGGAATGTTACAAATGGTAACAAGGACCTGGGTGAGTACTATACTCCTCGCCATATAGTTAAAATGATAATTAAACTTATCAACCCTGTATATGGCGAAAAAATATATGACCCGTGTTGTGGCACTGGTGGATTCCTTTTGGAGTGTTTTAAACATCTACGCACTAATACTGACATAACAATATATCCAGAAGATTCTCAGGAAGTTGTTGCAGAAAAAAAAGAAAAAAAAAGAGTTATTCGCGAAGAATCTATATTCGGTCGTGAAATTACCTCTACTGCTCGTATTGCCAAAATGAATATGATTCTTTTTGGCGACGGACATACTCATATAAGACAAATGGATAGTCTTACTGAAGTTGTCAACGAAAAATACGATATTGTCGTTTCTAATATTCCATATTCTCAAAATAAATTAGAGAATGGTGCATTATACGACTTTCCTACAGATAAAGGGGATAGTTTGTTCATGCAACATATTTGGAAAGCTGTAAAAAAAGGAGGCAGAATGGCAGTTGTCGTTCCTGACCCATTTTTATATGGTGATGATACTTACGATATAAGGAAAAGAATTGTAGCTGAAAGCTCTCGTTTAATTGTTGTTTCTCTACCACGTGGTGTTTTTAATCCGTACACTCCAACAAAAACGAGCGTTTTGATTGCTTGGAAAAAAACAAACAATAGAGAGGTACTTACCGATATTTCTATGTATATCATACGAAATGATGGCTTTGAGCTCGGCGCTCGTAGACGTCCTCTTGCTGGTCAATCAGATTGCAATAAGTTTTTAATGGAATATAATCTTGATAAGAACCTACGTAATTTTTCAGCTCCCAACTCTTTAGATGTGGTGTTAGATGATGTAATTAAACGTGACTACAATTTATTCCCGTTTAATTATATGGAACATTTACCCATTTCTTCATCTGCACTTTCCCCTATAGGAAAGTACATTAAAGAGAGAAAAGAAAAGTTTAATATAGATTTCTTTGATAATGTTGATCAGGAATGTGTTATTTTATCTGTAACTCAAAATGGCATATATTCAGGAGATTTCATTTCTGCATCTGAACTTAATGAATTGAACCAAAAATATAAACGTGTCTATCCTGGGGATTTTTGCTATAATCCTCACCGAATTAATGTAGGTAGTATTGGTATTGTACCTAATATTGCAGAGTATATGTTTGTTTCTAATATATACCCGGTATTTCATATTAATAATCAAAATGAATTACCTAATTACTATCTACTTAAACTGCTTAAGTGTCAGGAATATAGAACTATTATTAATGACTATTGTTTAGGTGGCGCTCGTGCTGATTTGAAACTAGATTGGCTTTCAAAAATTAAAGTTGAACTTCCTTCTACTGAAACGATTGAAACGACTACTGACCTTTCAGATAAGTTAGATCGAGCTTATAATGAGTATATGCGACTGCTCAAACAACTTTCATAGTATTAAATTTTTCCAGTAGTTTCTTTTTGAGTGTTGCGGCGCCGCCTCTGCGCTTTCGTGAATCAAACCTATGGTCTTGATCATTCGGCTTCAATAGCATAACGCATTATTATAGACTACTATTATTTAAGTACTTACGACGGCAATTCGCGACTGCTGCATCTTCCGTGTCAACGACTGCGAAGTGTTTGTTGATACTTTGCCGATAATATGTAACTTTGCATAAACAAAGAAAGAAATAATTAGTTAATGCAAAATACACATCATAATAATTCGTCAATCACTCCTGAAATTGTACCTGAGAAGTTACCACGTGATTCCATTTTCGTGTTCGGTAGCAATATTCAAGGTGCTTGTTTTTGACCTAAATCGACCCCGTTTTTCAGTATTAGTTAACGCCCGAGAGATGCGATGATAAGGTGTTTTTATTGATTGTTACGCAATTTATCACACAAAAATCCGATTATTAAACTGAATTGCGACAAATTACCGCACAGGCCCTTTCGATTTGGCATATTGCAGGCAATTCGTTATCTTTGCACGGTATAACAAAGTGCAAATATGAAAGATTTCTGGTCGCTGCTGCGACGTTTCGTACCTCCATATAAAAAGTATCTGGCGCTGAATATATTGTTCAATATTCTTGCCGCCGTACTCACGCTTTTCTCTTTCGCGTTGATAGTACCTATACTTGAGATGCTTTTCGGAATCACCGAGGGGCATTACGAATACATGGCCATCGGCGACGCCGGCATCAAGGAAGTTGTGGTAAATGATTTTTACTATTTCACACAGCAGTCCATTGCGCACTTCGGCCCGAGTTACACACTGGCCCTTCTGGCTGCGGCTCTTGTGTTCATGACGGGTCTGAAGACGGGAGCCACATACCTTAGTTCGTATTTTATCATACCTTTGCGTTCCGGCATAGTGCGCGACATACGTAATTTCGTGTACGATAAAATCACGGTGCTGCCGGTGTCGTTTTTCACCACCGAACGCAAGGGCGATATCATGGCGCGCATGAGCGGCGACGTGGCAGAGATAGAGAATTCGGTGATGGCATCGCTCGACATGATGTTCAAGAATCCCGTGATGATTATAGTGTGCATTACGGCCATGATAGTGATTTCGTGGCAACTCACACTGTTTGTGTTTATTCTGCTTCCTTTCGCCGGCTTTCTTATGGGCAATGTGGGGAAGAAGCTGAAGCGCAAATCGCTTGAAGGTCAGACCCAGTGGGGCGTGCTTATGGCCAATATTGAAGAAACTCTCGGAGGGCTGCGCATAGTCAAAGCCTTCAATGCCGAAGAGAAAGTGCGCCGCCGTTTCCATCGCGAGAATCAGGAGTTTTACCGTCTTAGCAACAAGATAGCGCGACGTCAGTCGCTTGCGCATCCTATGAGCGAGTTTCTCGGCACGGCTGCCATAGCCATCGTGCTGTGGTTTGGCGGATCGCTGATTCTGTCGGGCTATTCTTCCATGAACGCGGCGTCGTTCATATATTATATGGTGATTTTCTACTCCATAATAAATCCGGCGAAAGATTTGTCCAAAGCGGCCTACAGCATACAGAAAGGACTTGCCTCCATGCAACGTGTGGATGTGATTCTCGGAGCGGAGAATCCAATCCGCGACCCCGAGGAACCTGCGGAGCTTCCCGAACGCCTTGGCTCCATCGACTACCGCGACGTATGCTTCAGCTATGGCACACATCGCGTGATAAACGATGTGAGTCTGCACATACCTGCGGGGGCTACGGTGGCTCTGGTGGGGCAGAGCGGCTCCGGCAAAAGCACGCTGGCCGACCTGTTGCCACGCTTCTACGATGTGGAGCGTGGAAGCATAACCATAGACGGCACCGACGTGCGCCGGCTGCGGGTGCACGACCTGCGCTCGCTTATGGGCAACGTCAACCAGGAAGCAATCCTCTTCAACGACACGTTCTATAACAATATCACCTTCGGCGTGGAAGACGCCACGATGGAACAGGTGGAAGCCGCTGCTAAAATAGCCAACGCGCACGATTTTATTATGGATTCCGAACAGGGATATCAGACCGTAATCGGCGACCGCGGCTGCCGCCTGTCCGGCGGACAGCGGCAGCGCATCAGCATAGCGCGCGCCATACTCAAGAACCCTGCGGTGCTCATACTCGACGAAGCCACATCGGCCCTCGACACCGAAAGCGAGGTTCTGGTGCAGCAGGCGCTCGAGCGGCTCATGAAAGACCGCACGACGATAGTGATAGCCCACCGCCTGAGCACGATTCGCAATGCGTCCATGATTTGTGTGCTGCACGAGGGTCGTATAGTAGAACGCGGCACCCACGACGAATTGATGGCTAAAGGCGGCTACTACAAGCGGCTTGTAGACATGCAGAATATAGATTCCGACCGATGACGACTCCGCGTCTTACGATAGTGATTCCGGCGCACAACCGCGAACAGGTGCTGAAGCGAACGCTCGATTCGGTGGCTGCGCAGGAGTTGCGCCCGCTGGCGGTGCTGCTTGTCGACAACGGCTCGTCGGACTCCACGCTCGCCGTGATGCGCGAGTGGGCCGCGAGTGACCACGGACTCGACGTGCGCGTGCTTCAGGAATCAAAGCCCGGAGCGGCGGCGGCCAGGAATCGCGGACTCTCGGAGGTGCACACGGAGTGGACCATGTTTTTTGATTCCGACGACACCATGCGCTCCGACCATTGCAAGCGGGCTCTTGAAGCGGCCGACGGCGTCGACCTGGTGGGCTGGAACGTGCTCATGCACTTTGACGACGGCACATCTGCTGTCAAGAAATTTTATTGCAGCGACGCGCAGTATCACTCGCTGTTTCACGGTTCGACAGCCACACAGCGCTATATGGCGCGCACGGATTTGTTTCGCCGTGCAGGCGGATGGGACGACGGTGTGCGCTACTGGGACGACATCGAGTTGGGAGCGCGCCTTTTGGAGCTGAATCCGCGCATGCGCCATGCGGGCAAAGAGCTGACGGTGGATGTGTTTGCCTCTGCCCATTCCATCACCGGCGCGCGGTATAGCGACCGCGTGGATGTGGCCTCCACGGCACTGGAGCATATCGGCCGCACTCTCGGGCCCGGCCGGGCTGCATATATCGGCCTGAAAACGGCCATACTCGCCGGCGACTGCCGGCGCGAAGGTGCGGCTGCGGCCGCAGCAGAACTGATGGAGCATGTGCGGCGCACTACGCAATCAAGCTTCATGCGCATGCTGCTGCGCGCCGCATATCTGTATCAGGCGGCAGGCGGCCGTGCCACTGCAAGAATATTACGAGCGTTTATGCCATGACAGCCACTAATACGCCGCTGGTTTCAGTAATAGTGCTCAGCTACAACAGCGCAGACACCATAGAGCAGGCTCTCGATTCGGTGCTTGCGCAACGATGCACATTCGGAGTGGAGGTGCTGGTGGGCGACGACGGCTCGTCGGACGGCACACAGCGTATACTGCGCCGCTACGCCGACCGTTATCCCGACGCTGTGCGGCTGCTGCTCTCTGCCGAAAACAGGGGAGTGCAGGCCAACTATTTCGACTGCCTTGAGGCGGCCCGCGGCGAATTTATAGCCGATTGTGCGGGCGATGACTACTGGTGTGGCACCGAACGTCTGCAGCGACTTGTCGACGCGTTCACGGCCGCTCCGCAGGCCGTGGCCTCGTTTTCCGACTGGCAGTGTCTGCATGTGGCCGACGGCAGTCTGACTGACGCCGCTCCGCGCCTCTGCCGCAATGTGGCCCGCGGAGAAATGTTGCTGCCGCTGCTCGCCAGCTGCAGTTCGCCGGCATGGCATCTGAGTGCGTCGGTATTCCGCAAGGCGGCAGTTATGCCTGACTATGAGCGCCGCCGCGACTCTCTGTACTGCAACGCCGCGTATGCCTGTGAAGACCTGCAGGTGATGGCGGCCCTCGCCGATGCGGGACCGATGGTGTATGTGCCTGGACCGACACTTGTGTACCGTGTGGGACACGCCGCTGCCATCACTTCGGCCTCCGACGCCGGACGCGCAGCGCGCTTTGCGCTGTCGTCGCTCGCGCTTGTGAGAGCTCTTGCGCAGCGCTTCGGCCTTGCGGCCCACCCGGATGTGGCGGCGCGCATCGCCGTGCTGTGCCGTTTTGCGCTCTCGCAGGCAGCATTATCGGGCGACAGCGGTTTGGCAAGGCGTGCAGCCGGCGAGTGCGGGCAGGTGAGCGGACTCCCGTTGCCCACGCGCATGTTGCGCTTCGCGCTGTCGGTGCCCGGTGGCCCGAGGATGGTGCTGGCACTGAAAACTCTGAAAAGTTACGCGAAAAAGCGGGAAAATAGATAAAAAATTAGTAATTTCGCAAAAACAATCAATTACAACCACTAATCAAGCTCGCGCAATGCTAATAATCGGTATAGCCGGTGGCACCGGAAGCGGTAAGACCACCGTAGTAAACAAGATTATAAATTCCTTGTCGAAAGGCGAAGTAGCCGTGCTTCGTCAGGATTCCTATTATAAAGACTCAAGCCATATCCCGCCCGAATTGCGCAGCAAAATCAATTTCGACGAACCCGATGCCATAGAGTGGCCGCTGCTTGTGAGCCACCTGCGCGAGCTCAAGCAGGGCAAGACCATACAGATGCCCACCTACAGCTATCTCTCGTGCACGCGTCAGCCCGAAACGGTGCCGGTGGAGCCGCACGAGGTTGTGATAGTGGAAGGCATACTCGTGCTCACCGACCCCGAACTGCGCGACATGCTCGATGTGAAAGTATTTGTCGACGCCGATGCCGACGACCGCCTTATACGTGTGATAGCGCGCGACTGCATAGAGCGCGGACGCACGCCGCAGATGGTGATAGACCGCTATCAGGATGTGCTCAAGCCCATGCATCTGCAGCACATCGAACCGTGCAAGCGTTTTGCCGACCTGATCATACCGCAGGGCGGAAACAATACGGTGGCCATCGGCCTGCTCACAGACTACATAGAGAGCCGACTCCGCAAAAACTGATATACCGGCCTTATGGGATTTGTGTTTAACCTCGACCGCATGCAGCATAGCTCAAGTTCGGAGGAGATACCCGCCCCCGAGTTTCCGAGTGCGCCCGAACCGCCGGCCGAAACCGGCAGCGACGAAAAGTCCTCGGAACTGGTGCTCCGAACCGACAATCTTGTGAAGAAATATGGCAAACGCACGGTCGTGAACCATGTCAACATTGAGGTGCGTCAGGGCGAGATTGTGGGTTTGCTCGGTCCCAATGGCGCGGGAAAGACCACCACGTTCTACATGACCGTCGGCCTTATACAGGCCAACGAAGGACAGATTTTCCTCGGCAATCAGAACATAACGAAATACCCCGTGTACAAACGTGCTCAGAACGGCATCGGATATCTTGCCCAGGAGCCGTCGGTGTTTCGTAAACTCAGTGTCGAGGACAATATCCGCGCGGTGTTGCAGATGACACGCCACACACGCGACGAGCAAAGTGAGATACTTGAAAATCTTCTCACGGAATTCAATCTGCAGAAGGTGCGGCGCAATCTCGGCGACCAGCTGAGCGGCGGCGAGCGGCGGCGAACGGAAATAGCGCGATGCCTGGCCATCGACCCCAAGTTCATAATGCTCGACGAGCCTTTTGCCGGCGTCGACCCCATAGCCGTGGAGGATATTCAGGGCGTAGTGTATAAGCTGAAGGAAAAGAACATAGGCATACTTATCACCGACCACAACGCACCTGAAACGCTCAGTATCACCGACCGTGCTTATCTGCTGTTCGACGGCAGAATCCTGTTCCAGGGCACATCGGAAGAACTTGCCGAGAATCCCGTGGTGCGCGAAAAATATCTTGGGCGCAACTTTATATTCCGCCGCAAGCAACTCGACTGATATTTCGGGGCCTTATAGAGCTTGCTTTTTCGGCGCCGACAGGCCGCGGAAATAGGCGAGCTGCTTATCCGACAGCCTGCGGAAGAAGAAACTGCGGCTACGCTGCGTGCCGGTGAACTTCTCGCTCAGCTTTTTCAACGCTTTTTTTCTGTCGCCCACCGCGATACATTCCACGGTCTGTTCCGACAGTTCCGGGCGCTCGCGCGTGGCTTTTACCATGTACTCGTCGCCGGCGCGCATTATGGTGCAGAATCCGGCAGCACGCTCGGCATCGTAAGCCCGTTTGCAGCGGGCAAATACCGTCTTGAAATGTGCCACGACATCGGCGAACGTGGCAAAACCCTGTTGCGCGCCATAGCTGTCCACAAAGCGTTCGAACAGAATTTTGAAGCATTTGAGCGTTACGGCAGCATCATAAGCCGATGTGTGCGCACGCTCGTCGTCGGTGGCTATGCCCAGCTGCTCGCAGCACAATTTCAGGCTTATGCCCTGCACATAGTCCAGTCCGCGTTCGCGGCCGTGGCATATCCAGAACCAGTCACGCAGCTCCAGCACATGTTTGGAGTCCAGTGTGTGTATGTGCTGGCGTTTCATTTTCGCAATGTCGTTTTCGCGCACAGCAAATCCAACTATGTAGCTGCAGCGGTCCACTATGGCCTGTATCTGTCGGCGGCACGACGAGAAGCTCGGCGCCGTGGCCACCATGGCCGGTGTTATATGGTGTATGTCGCTGTCCCAGGTGCGGTATCGGCGAGGCTTGAACCGGCGCGAATACACAAGGCGGCCGTCGAGGCTTACGGCCGAGAGCTCGAGCATCTCCATGCCGCGTGCAAATTCGGCATCGAAGCTCAGGCAGGTTTCGGGCCTGATGGTAGAGTATAGTTTCTGCGCTGTGTCGTTCATTTTATGCTGTCGGGTATCACTTCTTCTGCTCCGCGTATGTAGGCGTCGGCGGCCTTGTCGTAGCCCATGGCGCGCATGTGTGCCTCCTTGTGGCGTATGTCGAGCAGTGCACGCTCGCGCTCCATCGTTGTGCTGGCAGGGTCGGCTGTCGGTGCGGCGTCGATGCGTCCGCATGCGGCGGCAGAGTCGAGCGCGGCTGACGAGCCGGGACGGTCCAGCGGATTGCCGCCGCAGGCGCAGAGCATTATGGCCAGCGTTATGGATGTAAAAAGCAATTTCATAGCAGGATTATTCCAAGTTTTGCACACGCTTCGGCATCTGCGAGCGCGTCGTGATGCCTGCGCAGTGTGATTCCAAAAAAATCACAAAGAGAGTCGAGCGATTTTGACGCGCACATGCCGCGTGGTATCTGCGCACGCGCTGCCTTGAGCGTGCACAAAAATTCCGGCGGTTCGTCCAGTCTGTACACCCGGCACGCAGCCTCGATGCAGCGTCTGTCGAACGTGGCGTTGTGCGCCACGGGCACGAGTCCCTCCCGCCAGTCGTCGAGCCGGCGCCACACAGCGTCGAAGCATGGCGCGCCGTCTGTGTCGCGTTCGGTGATGCCGTGCACGGCCACACAGCGATAGTTGAAATAGCCGGGTTCCGGGCAGACAAGACTGTAGAAACGGTCGACAATACGTCCTTCGCGCACTTTTACCGCGCCTATGGCGCAGATGCTCGAAGGTTCGAAATTCGCGGTTTCTACGTCTATGGCCACAAAATCATCCATTTCCGTCCAGTGCTTTGGCTGCGGCGTCGCGCACTTGCTCCATGAGCCATAGCGGTGTGCTCGTGGCGCCGCATATGCCCACACTCTCCGCGCCGCCAAGCCACTCGGGATTCAGATGCGTGGCGTTGGCTATCAGATATGTGCGTTCGTTCACCTCCTTGCAGCGGTCGTACAGTATGCGCCCGTTGCTGCTTTTGGTGCCGGCCACGAAAAGCACCACTTCGTGAGCGGCGGCGAAGCGTCGCAGATGCTCCACGCGGCCACTGACGGAGCGGCATATGGTGTCGTAGTGCTCAAACGCAGCCGATGCCGATTTGCGACGCTCGATTTCGGCTATGATGTGCTGAAAGCCCTCCAGGCTCTTTGTGGTCTGCGAGAACAGGGCTATGTCGCGGTTGAAATCAATTTTGTCAAGGTCGGCCACGCTTTCCACCACGATAGCCTCGCCGTTGGTCTGGCCGACGAGGCCGTTCACCTCGGCGTGTCCGAGCTTGCCGTATATGACAATCTGCGGACGCACTCCCTCGCGGTCGTAGGCGGCTTTGACGCGCTGCTGCAATTTCAGCACCACAGGGCACGTGGCGTCCACGATTTCTATGTTGCGTTCGCGTGCGAGCGTGTAGGTCGACGGCGGTTCGCCATGCGCTCGCAGCAGCACGCGCACGCCCGAAAGCCGTGCCATCTCCTCGTGGGTGATAGTGTGCAGCCCCTTGCGTCCGAGGCGCTCCACCTCGTCGCTGTTGTGCACGATATCGCCCAGGCAGTAGAGCGTGCCGGCGTCGGCGGCCAGCTGCTCTTCGGCCTTGCGTATCGCCGTGACCACTCCGAAGCAGAATCCGGATTCTTTGTCGATTTCAATCCTGGCCATATCTGCGGCTCGCTTCACGAAAACGTTCCGATAGCCATGCGTCCTGCTCGGCAATCGTCATGTGGGAGTTGTCGAGGTCTATCGCGTCGTGTGCGCGGCGCAACGGGCTTTCCGCACGCGTTTCGTCGATATGGTCGCGCTGCTCCACATTGGCCAGCACATCGTCGAAATCGACGTCTGCTCCCGAGGCCTTGAGCTCGGCGTAGCGCCGCTCGGCGCGCGTACGGGCCGGTGCGTTGACAAATATCTTGAGTTCAGCGTCGGGAAACACAGTAGTGCCTATATCCCTGCCGTCCATCACAATGCCGCCTTCGCATCCCAGGGCGCGCTGCATCTCGGTGAGCGCGTGGCGCACCTGCGGGATGGCTGCCACAGGCGACACATGCTCCGACACGCGCAGCGACCGTATTTCAGCCTCAACGTCGTGTCCGTTGAGCAGTGTGTGCTGGCGTCCGTCGGCGCCGGCGGGCGAAAAGTCGATGTGTATATTCGCCAGCGCCGCGGCCAGGGCGTCGGAGTCTATATTGCCGTCGGCGTCAGTGAGGCCATTGTCGAGGGCGTAAAGTGTCACAGCCCGATACATGGCGCCGGAGTCGATGTAACGATAGCCGGCCGCAGCTGCCAGGCGGCGTGCCATGGTGCTTTTGCCGGACGATGAATAGCCGTCTATGGCTATGGTCAGTTTTTTCATACAATGCCTTATAGGCAGGGCCGCGGATAGCCGCGGCCCTGATTGTGTACAATGAGTAGGGGATGAATAAGGCGCGGTATTACATGTTCATGCCACCGTCGACCTGGATCACCTGGCCGGACACGTAGCTCGACATGTCGCAGGCAAGGAAGGTGGCCACGTCGGCGATATCCTCGGGCTTGCCGCCACGGCGCAGAGGTATTTTCTTGCACCACTCGGCGCGTACTTCGTCGGGCAGAGCAGCCGTCATGGCTGTTTCGATGAAGCCCGGAGCGATAGCGTTGGCGCGGATGCCGCGCGAGCCCACTTCCTGCGCGATGCTCTTGGCCAGAGCGATCATGCCGGCTTTGGAAGCTGCGTAGTTGGCCTGTCCGGCATTGCCGTGCACACCTACCACAGAAGCCATGTTGATGATGGAACCGCTGCGCTGACGCATCATGATGGGAAGAGTGGCGTTGATGAAATTGAACGCGCTCTTGAGGTTTACGTTGATTACAGCGTCCCACTGCTGCTCGGTCATGCGCATCATAAGGCCGTCCTTGGTGATGCCGGCATTGTTGACCAGAATGTCGATGCGGCCGAAATCCTTTACTACTTCTGCCACCACCTCTTTTGTCTGGTTGAAATCTGCTGCATTGGAGGCATAGCCCTTGCATTTCACGCCGAGAGCCTCGATTTCAGCTTCGGTCGCTTTGCCGTTTTCGTCTATCACGAGGTCGGTAAAAGCGATATTCGCACCTTCCTGGGCAAATCGCAGGGCGATTGCACGGCCGATGCCGCGGGCAGCACCGGTGACAAGGGCGGTTTTTCCTTCGAGAAGTTTCATTTTCTGATGTATTTTGAAATTGAAATTTGTATTTTCGCCTGCAAAATTAACGAAAATTTGCCGCGCAGACAAATTTAAATCTAATTATAATATGTAACTTTGCAGTCATATGAGAGTATCACCCTGGATAGCGTCACGATTGCGCATCGGCGCGGGAAGCTCGCGCAGCGCCCGCACCGGGGCATGTATTGCCGTGGCCGGGGTGGCGCTGGCTCTCGCGGTCATGGAGTTTACCATGGCTGTGGTGGCCGGTTTCCGCGACGAAATTCGCGGCAAGGTGCTTGGGTTCGATGCCGAAGTAGTGGTGCTCCCTCCCTACGACCCGTCGACGGGAATCTCTGCCGAAGCGCTTAGAGCCGACTCCGCGCTTATGAACATAGTGAGCCTTTCGGCTCCCGGTGCTCGTGTGGCACTGGCCGTGCAGCGCCCGGCGGTGATAAAGACCGACAGTGATTTTACGGCGGTGTATTTCTCTGCCTGCGATCCTTCTGCCCATGATTTTGCTTTCGAGCGTTCGTGCATAGTCGATGGCCGTTGGCCCGATTTCGCGGCCGACAGCGCGCGTGACCAAATAGTCATCAGCCGTGCCACGGCCGAATCCATGCAGCTCGCCGTGGCCGACCGCCCCATGCTGTATTTCGTAAGCGACGGGGGCACCATACGTTCACGACGCGCCACGGTGGCCGGAATCTTCGACAGCCGCATGCAGGAGCGCGACCGCGCCACTGCCTACGCTTCGCTGCCCATGCTGCAAAGCGCCGGAGGGCTGGAGCCGGGGTGGGGGACGCGTATAGAAATACGTGGCATCGGTGTTGATTCGGCTACAGTTGTGGCCGACCGTCTTCAGGCCGCTCTTGTGTCGCAGTGGCAGGCCGACGCCATAAGCGAGCTATACCCTGTCGACAACGTGCGACGCAGCGGAGCGGTCTATCTCAACTGGCTCGACCTGCTTGATACCAATGTGGTTGTGATATTTATCCTGATGCTCCTTGTGGCGGCCTCGACTCTCGTGGCAGCGCTCTTCATAATAGTGCTTGAACATATCCCCACCATAGGGCTTCTACGCGCTATCGGCGCCACGCGCTCCATGGTTCGTTCGGTGTTTATCGCGGCGTCCATGCGGCTTGTGGTCCGCGGCATGCTGGCAGGCAACATCGTAGGCCTCGGGCTGCTGCTGTTGCAGAGAGCTACGCGCATCGTGCCGCTCGACCCCGAGATGTACTATCTCGATCATGTGCCCGTAGCGGTAGACTGGCTGTCGGTGCTTGCTCTCAACGCCGGAGTTGTCGCCGCCGCGTGGCTTGTGCTCATTGTTCCCTCGGGCATTGCCTCGCGTGTCGACCCGGCCCGCACCATGCGCTACGAGTAGGGCACAGTTTTTGGCAGGGTTTTTGCATAAACATAAGCGACATATCAATTGTTTAAAAGAAAAATTCATTACTTTTGCATACACAAATAAGCTGTTAATGACAACACAATCAATCGAAGAACTCATCATAGAAGGCATACGCGACCGCAAGGGTCACAACATTACAATCGTGGACATGAGCGCTATAGAAGCGGCTCCCGTAGAAAAATTCATCATAGCCGAAGGCACCAGCACGATGCAGGTGGGAGCACTCGCCGACAGCGTGCGCGACTATCTGTTGCGCAACGGCGGCATCAAACCGTTCAACTACGACGGTTATGGAGCCTCGGAATGGATAGTGGTGGACTATGGAAACATCATGGTTCACATATTCGTGCCCGAAACGCGTTCGAGATACTGCCTTGAGGAGCTTTGGAGCGACGCAGTAATCACCGACATACCCGACCTTGACTGATGGCAACACCAAACAAATCTAAAAAAGGAGGATTCAAATTCAGTTTCTACTGGATGTATGCCTTCATACTCCTTTCCCTTGCCGGACTGTATTTCCTTGAGGAAAACGATATCACTGAGGAAATCAAGTACAGCAAGTTCGAGGAGTACGTGGTGAAAGACCACGGTATCACCGAAATAATAGTCTTTACCAACAAAGGTACCGCCGAGGGCATACTCAGCGACTCGCTCGCCGCGAGCATTTTCCCGCCCGAGCGGTTCAGCCAGGGGCACGCCGTAAAGGCCCGTGTCATCACCGAAATACCGTCGGCCGATAAGTTCGATACAAAGATAGACGAGTGGCGCGCCATGGGAGCTTTCAGCGGCGATGTCAAATACGAACGCTCCAACACGTGGTCGTCGCTTATCTGGTCATTCGGTCCCGTGTTGCTTCTCATCGTGTTCTGGTTCTGGATCATGAGGCGCATGAGCGGCGGTCCCGGCGGTGGCGGCGGCGGTGGCGGCATCTTCAGCGTGGGCAAGAGCAAAGCCATGCTGTTTGACAAAGACAACGCCGTGAAAGTCACGTTCAAGGATGTGGCCGGCCTCAGTGAGGCAAAGACTGAAATAGAAGAGATAGTAGAATTTCTCAAGAATCCCGGCCGCTATACGGAGCTTGGCGGCAAGATACCCAAAGGAGCGCTTCTCGTGGGCCCTCCCGGCACCGGCAAGACTCTGCTGGCCAAAGCAGTGGCCGGTGAGGCCAATGTGCCGTTCTTCAGCATGAGCGGCTCCGACTTTGTGGAGATGTTCGTGGGTGTGGGAGCCTCGCGAGTGCGCGATCTCTTCCGGCAGGCCAAGGAGAAAGCACCGTGCATAGTGTTCATAGACGAAATAGACGCCGTGGGCCGTGCACGTGGACGTAATGCCAATATGGGCGGCAACGACGAACGCGAGAACACCCTCAACCAGCTTCTTACAGAAATGGACGGTTTCGGCGGCAACAGCGGAGTCATAATACTCGCTGCGACAAACCGCGTCGATATACTCGACAAAGCGCTTCTCCGCGCCGGACGATTCGACCGACAGATATACGTCGACCTTCCCGACCTCAACGACCGCGTGGACATTTTCAAAGTGCACCTGCGCAATATAAAACTCGACGGCGACCTTGACGTACAGCTCCTCGCCCGTCAGACACCCGGATTTTCCGGCGCCGATATAGCCAACGTGTGCAACGAAGCTGCGCTTATCGCTGCCAGGCACAATAAAAGCGCGGTGGGTAAGGACGATTTTATCGCGGCTGTAGACCGTATTATAGGCGGCCTTGAAAAGCGCAACAAAATCACTACCGACGAAGAAAAACGCGCGATAGCGGTCCACGAGGCCGGCCACGCCACCGTTTCGTGGCATCTGCGCTACGCCAACCCTCTCGTGAAAGTGACCATCGTGCCCCGCGGTAAAGCGCTCGGTGCGGCGTGGTATCTGCCCGAAGAACGTCAGATCACGCCCACGCAGGCGCTGCTCGACGAAATGTGTGCCACGCTCGGAGGCCGCGCAGCCGAAGAACTGTTTCTCGGACGCATATCCACAGGTGCTGCCAACGACCTTGAGCGTGTGACGAAACAAGCCTATGCCATGGTAGTGTACTATGGCATGAGCGAGCGCCTGCCCAACCTCAGCTACTACGACTCCACAGGCCAGGATTACGGATTCTCCAAGCCCTACAGCAACGAGCGTGCCCGCATCATTGACGAAGAGGTGAGCCGCATCATTGCCGAGCAGTATGAGCGTGCCAAAGACCTTCTGCGCAACCACGCCGAAGGACACGACCGCCTTGCCGATGTGCTGATAAGCCGCGAGGTAATCTTCACTGACGATGTGGAGGCTATATTCGGCAAACGCCCCTGGGTGTCGCGCACCGACGAGATTTTGTCTTCGCGCAAGGATGCTCCGCAGGATGTGGAGGCTACCGAACTCCCCGCCGACGCGCCGGCAGAGGCCACTCCTCCTCCTTTCGAGCCGGAGCCGGAACCCGAATCTGAAAGCGGTTCGGAGCCTGAAAAGCAGGAATAGCAACAACATCCGTATTTTGTAACCACAGACAAGGAAGGCCGCGTGAAGCATGCGGCCTTCTTTTTTTGCCCGGCCGACGAACGATTTCAACAAATGTTGACGCCGATGTCGGCGCGCTGTTGTAATTTTGCATATGCGGTGTGGCGGCATGCCGACGCTGAATCTGAAAACAGCTAATCATATTATGTATAGGATGCCCTGGCAGTGATGCCGGGGCTTCTTGCTGTCGGCCGAAATGCAAAAACGCCCCGACCGGGGGGGCGGTCGGAGCGTTTTGTGAGTGTGCTGTAGTGTGGTCAGGCGCCGAGATAGGCCTTGAGCAGGCGGCTTTTCTGACCTTTGAGGCGGCGTATGGCTTTTTCTTTAATCTGACGCACGCGTTCGCGTGTAAGGTCGAATTTCGCGCCGATTTCCTCAAGAGTCATTTCCTGGCAACCAATGCCGAAGAACATTTTCAGAATCTCGCGCTCACGCTCGTGGAGCTGTCGCAGCGCGCGGTCCACCTCGTTGCTGAGCGACTCGCGGTTGAGTCCGGCGTCGGCCATGGGGGAGTCGTCGTTGGTGAGCACGTCGAGCAGGCTGTTGTCTTCACCCTCAACGAAAGGCGCGTCGACAGATATGTGACGGCCGCTCACTTTAAGCGTGTCGGCGATTTTGTCCACGGGCACATCGAGTGTTTCCGCGAGTTCTTCGGGTGAGGGGCGACGCTCGTTTTCCTGTTCGAATTTGGAGAGCGCCTTGCTGATTTTGTTCAGCGATCCCACCTGGTTCAGGGGCAGGCGCACTATTCGGCTCTGCTCTGCAAGCGCCTGGAGGATGCTCTGGCGTATCCACCACACGGCGTAGGATATGAATTTGAAACCACGCGTTTCGTCGAACTTTCTCGCGGCCTTGATGAGGCCGAGGTTGCCTTCGTTGATGAGGTCGGGCAACGACAGACCCTGGTTCTGATACTGCTTGGCTACGGATACGACAAAACGCAGATTGGCGCGCGTGAGTTTTTCAAGCGCCACCTGGTCGCCGTTGCGTATGCGTTGTGCGAGTTCGACTTCCTCTTCCACCGATATGAGCTCCTCGCGTCCGATTTCCTGAAGGTACTTGTCGAGCGAGGCGCTTTCGCGGTTGGTGATGGATTTCGTGATTTTTAGCTGTCTCATATGTATGTATCGTCAATAGCGGTCTTGTGCAAAAACGTGCAAAGTTAATAAAATATTCTGATTAAAACAAACCTTGAAGCCGTTTGTGGCTTAATCGACGACGATTTCGCCGTGCAGGACAATCTTTTAACGTCCGGCACGGCGAAAATATTGCGAAGACTGCGTGTTTTAACTATTTATAGCGTGCCCAGCGCAGAAGTTCGGCCACAGAGGGTTTCTTGCCATACATGAATATGCCCACGCGGTAGATTTTGGCTGCTACCCAAACCATGCCTACGAACGACGCGTACAGCAGCACCACCGACAGCCATATCTGCCAGGCCGGTATGCCGAACGGTATGCGGGCTATCATTACCATGGGTGAGGTGAACGGTATAATGGACGCCCACATGGCGAGCGACGACGACGGCGTCTGCACCACTGCCATGCTTATCACCATGCCCAGTATGATGGGTATGATGGCCACACTCTGCAGCTGCGAGGCATCCTGGATGTTGTCGACAGCCGAACCTACGGCGGCATATATGGAAGAGTAGAACAGATAGCCTCCGATGAGGAACAGCAGAATGTAGGCGAACAGCTGCATTATGTAGGCGGGCGAGCCGTACATGCCGAGGTCTATTCCTGCGCCGGATTCGGCCGCGCCGGCCACGAGCGGGAGCACCCACATCGAGCATGCCGTGAGCAGCACTCCCCATATAAGTATCTGCGTTATGGCCACGAGGCCAATGCCCACGATTTTGCCCATCATGAGTGATGTCGGGTTGACGCTGCTTACCACTATCTCCAGCACACGGTTGTTTTTCTCCTCAATAATGCTGGTCATTACCATCTGCCCGTACAGCATGATGAACATATAGAGCATGAGCGACATGAACATGCCCACTATGTAGCTTGCGAGCGACGATGTTTCGGACGCGTCGTCGCCCTCGGATATGCGGTACGTGTCGAGGTCGACGTTTACCTGTATCTCCTTCAGAATACCGGCGAGGTTTTCTATGTCGTAGCCCTTGAGGCGCTCGCCTTCTATGATGCTTTCGAGCTGAGAGCTGATGGAGCGCTCTGTCTGCATGGATGCGGCTTCATGGCTGTAGAAGCGTATGTCGTCGGGGCGGCTTACGGCGTCGGGGCCTATCACGAGCACCGCGTCGTAGCTCTTGTCGGCCATGGCGCTTTTCTGGTCCGAGTCCACGCACAGGAAGCGGAGTTCGCCATCGGACTGGAGGTGTCGGCCTATCTGCTGCTGCGACTGGTCCACGATGGCGACGGTCTTGTTTTCGGGCCCGCTGAACACGGCCACAAGAGCAGGCGTGAGCATAAGGCCTATCATGAATATAGGCATCAGCAGCGTGCTGATGATGAAGCTCTTGCGCTGGACGCGCTCGAGGTATTCGCGACGGATTACTATAGCGAGTGGTGAGTTCATTGCAGTACGGGTGTGTTAAGATTGGAAGCCTCTACGGTTTTGATGAAGATATCGTCCATCGAAGGCAGTATGGCGCGGAAGCCTTCGAGGCGCACTGCGGCGTTGGCTGCCGCGATGGCGTGAGGCAGCGCGGCGGCATCTTTCAGGCGGAGTATCGCGCGGTCCTGTCCCTGACGGTCAGGCTCGGTGTTTTCAAACGACACGGTTGTGGCGGCGAGGGCGTCGCGCAGCGCGAGGGCGTCGCCAGTGAAAGTGAATTCGTAGCTGTTGTCGGAAAATTGCCGGCGTAGCTCGCGCACAGGGCCGCTAAGGATATTGTGCGAGCGGTTGATGAGGGTGATTTCGTCGCAGAGTTCTTCCACGCTCGCCATGTTGTGTGTGGAAAAAATCACGGTGGCACCTTCGTCGCGCAATTTAAGAATCTCGCGTTTGAGCACATTGGCGTTGATGGGGTCGAAGCCGGAGAAGGGTTCGTCGAAAATCAGCAACTCGGGCCGGTGCAGCACAGTGACGATAAACTGTACTTTCTGCGCCATGCCTTTCGACAGTTCTTCAACTTTCTTATTCCACCAGTCAGATATTTCGAGGCGTTCGAACCAGCTTTTGAGCTGCTTGGTGGCCTCGGCTTTGTCGAGCCCTTTAAGACGCGCGAAAAACAGAGCCTGGTCGCCCACCTTCATTTTTTTATAAAGGCCGCGTTCTTCCGGCAGATAGCCGATGCTGGCAGTGTCGGCCGCAGTGAGCGGGTGGCCGTTGAAAAGGATTGTGCCCGTATCGGGAGCGGTGATGTGGTTGATGGTGCGAATCAGAGTGGTCTTGCCGGCGCCGTTGGGGCCGAGCAGCCCGTAGACGCAGCCACGCCGCACATTGAGGCTCACATTGTCGAGAGCCTTGTGCTTGGCGAAAGATTTGCTTACACCATCCACGCAGATGATATTGTCCATTGCTTTTGTTGTGATGATTTTTGTAATTAGACGCGCGAATATGGTAAAAATTACATCTGCCGGCCTAAATAGAGCAATATTTTTATGAAACGAGCCGGCACCCGTTTGCATCATAGTGTAAAATTTTGTAATTTTGCGTATCAATTATATCATACTTACATAATTCCCATGAATAACCAAAAAGATTTGGGCTTTTGGAAGCTGTGGAATCTCAGTTTCGGATTTTTCGGTGTTCAGATAGCCTACGCCCTTCAGAGCTCGCAGGTGAGCCGAATATTCAGCACGATAGGGGCGGACCCGCACGACTTGAGCTATTTTTGGATACTCCCTCCGCTGATGGGGCTGATAGTGCAGCCCATAGTAGGCGCGGCGAGCGACCGCACGTGGAACCGCCTGGGGCGTCGCCTGCCATATCTGCTCGCCGGCGCGCTTGTAGCGATAGTGGTGATGTGTTTTCTTCCTAATTCCGGCTCGCTCGGCCTTGGCGTTTCGCAGGCCATCATTTTCGGACTCGTGATGCTGATGTTTCTTGATACAAGCATCAATATGGCCATGCAGCCGTTCAAGATGCTTGTGGGAGATATGGTCAATGAGCGGCAGAAAGGGTTGGCCTACAGCATACAGAGCTTTCTGTGTAATGCCGGCTCGGTGGTGGGCTATATCACTCCCATACTGCTTGCGCTCTTTCTGAGCAACACGGCGCCGGCCGGCGAGGTGCCGCCCACGGTGACAGGCGCTTTCTATATAGGAGCCGCCATCCTGCTGCTGTGCGTGGTGTACACGTTCGCCAAAGTGAAAGAAATGAATCCCGCTGAATATGCCGCCTACCACGGCATAGAGGCTACGACGGCCACGCGCAAGGGAGGCCCGGGCATGCTGCGGCTTTTGGCACGCGCACCCAAGGTGTTCTGGACCGTGGGTCTTGTGCAGTTCTTCTGCTGGAGCGCGTTTCTGTATATGTGGACCTACAGCACCGACGCGATTGCGAGCCATGCCTATGACGCACCTTCGTGCCAGAAGGTGACGGGACTTGTGGTAGACGGCCGTGAGTATAGCGACAAATATGTGTTCAACGGCCGGCAGCCTGTAGTGGCCGACGGCCGACTCGTAATGGCCGGAATCGAGGTGGACGGCGACTTTCTGCAGCCTGAAGTAGTGGCAGTCAACGGCGACACCATTATCAGCGGCGGGGTGCCCGTGTCCGACGGCGGTATCGATAAGGTAGCCCCGCATCGCGGATTCTTTGCCGCGTCGGGCGATGTGATTATGATAGATGGCGTGCAGGTGCATGTCGACAGTTCTGCCGCCACCGTGTCGGCTTTGTCGCTTATAGAGCCCGGAACGGTGCTCACGCTGGCCCATATAGCCACGCGCGACAATGCTTCCGGCAGCTACATACTCGACCAGACATCCGAACTGCCGGCCGTAAGCCGGCCGCACGAACTGCAGGTCAGCTACACCACGGTGCTTAATGCGGCAAGCGCGCAGTATCAGAACGCAGGCGACTGGAACGGCGTACTGCTGGCCATTCAGGCCATAGCCGCGGTGGTATGGGCAGCTGTGCTCGCCACGTTCCGCCGGCGCAAGCTGGGCTATTCAGTGAGTCTGCTCATCGGAGCCGTGGGCTTCATATCGGTGTATTTCATACACTCGCCCGTGCTGCTGAGCGTTAGCTACGCTCTGATGGGATGCGCTTGGGCTGCCATGCTTGCTATGCCGTTCACGATTCTTACCAACGCGCTGAGCGGCGACCATATAGGCACCTACCTCGGGCTGTTCAACTGCACCATTTGCGTGCCGCAGATTGTGGCAGCTCTTTGTGGCGGCCTGGTGCTCGGTCTTTTCCCTCCCGGTGCCAACGGCGCTCCGCAGACGGTGTTTATGCTCGTGGTGAGCGGCGTGCTGCTGCTGTGCGGCGCACTGGCCGTGTGGAACATACGCGAAACCTTCGGCGGCGCCCGCTCCAAAACATCCGCTGCGGAACAGTAGCCCGAAGGACGGCGCGCATTGTCAGCGCATAACTTTTATAAGTGCGGGAGCGTTAAGGCAAAACACTCCCGCACTTATTTGCACAATTACTTGAATTGTTCAGGGCAAATTTGAGCCGGAATTAGTTGATAATTTTGAAAAAAATTGCGTACTTTGCACTCAAATTTGCAAATGCAATATAATAACATCTAAATATATCACCCATTCATGAAAAAGAGTGCACTGCAAAAGGCCCGTGCGGCCTATCAGCCCAAACTCCCCATTGTGCTGACCGGCGCGGTCAAGGCTGTTGAGGGCAAACCCACCGAATCCGTTGCCGACCAGGACGAAATCAAGGCCCTGTTCCCCAATACCTACGGCCTGCCCGAACTGAAATTTGAAAAAGACCCCAACCCCGCGCAGCAGAAACCTGTGAACGTGGGTGTGATACTGTCGGGCGGTCAGGCTCCCGGCGGCCACAACGTGATTTCCGGCATCTTCGACGGCATCAAGAAAATCCACCGCGACAGCCATCTCTACGGCTTCCTCATGGGCCCCGGCGGTTTTGTAGACCACAAATACGTTGAGCTCACCGCTACCATCATCGACGAATACCGCAACACAGGCGGTTTCGACATCATCGGTTCCGGCCGCACCAAGCTCGAAACTGTAGAGCAGTTCAACAGCGGTCTTGAGATACTCAAGGAACTCGGCATCACCGCCCTCGTAATCATCGGCGGCGACGACTCCAACACCAATGCCGCAGTGCTCGCCGAATACTACAAGAGCATCAACGCCGGCGTGCAGGTAATAGGCTGCCCCAAGACCATCGACGGCGACCTCAAGAACGAATGGATTGAAACATCGTTCGGCTTCGACACCGCCACCAAGGTGTACAGCGAAGTTATCGGCAACATCCAGCGCGACTGCAACTCTGCCAAGAAATATTACCATTTCATCAAACTCATGGGCCGTTCGGCAAGCCACATCGCCCTCGAGTGCGCCCTGCAGACCCAGCCTAACATCTGCATTATCTCCGAGGAGGTTGAAGCCAAGAACATGACCCTGCAGGAAGTGGTCAACGGCATTGCCGACATCGTGGCAGCCCGCGCCGCCGAAGGCAAGAATTTCGGAACGGTGCTCATCCCCGAAGGCCTCATCGAATTTATCCCCGCTATCAAGAAGCTCATAGCCGAGCTCAACGACATGCTGGCCGGCGACACCGCCGTAGCCACTATGGAGCGCAAGGACGTGCGCGCATACGTAATGAGCAAGCTCTCCGCCGACAACGCCGCCACCTATGCCTCGCTGCCTGAGGACGTGGCCCTTCAGCTCTCGCTCGACCGCGACCCGCACGGCAACGTGCAGGTTTCGCTCATCGAAACCGAAAAGCTGCTCAGCGCCATGGTGGCAACGCGCCTCAAAGAGATGCACGCCGAAGGTCGCTTCAACGGCAAATTCTCGGCTCAGCACCATTTCTTCGGCTACGAAGGCCGCTGCGCCGATCCCTCCAATTTCGACGCCGACTACTGCTATGCTCTCGGCTTCAACGCTGCATGCCTTATCAACGCCGGCGTCACCGGCTATATGTCGAGCGTGAGCAACCTCACCAAGCCCAGCGTGCAGTGGAACGCCGGCGGCATACCCGTGACCATGATGCTCAACATGGAGCGTCGCCACGGCGAAATGAAGCCCGTAATCCAAAAGGCGCTCGTGCGTCTGGACGGCGCGCCCTTCCAGAAATTCGCCGCTCAGCGCGACCAGTGGGCGCTCAACACTTGCTACGTGTATCCCGGCCCCATACAGTATTTCGGTCCGGCCGAAGTGTGCGACCAGCCCTCTCTGACTCTTCAGGCCGAGCAGCACAGCTTCTGAACCGACGCCTGCTGAACGCAGAACTACCACACGCGGCCGCGTGAAAACAACGGCCGCATAAAGACCCGAATCACAGCTTGCAAAGCCTGCCCGGGGGAGCGACAAACGCTCTTGGCAGGCTTTTTTTATGTTTTTACGTGAATAATTGCTAACTTTGTAGCATATCTGCGAACACGTCACTATGCATAAACTGCTGCTGATAATTAATCCTGTTTCGGGCACCACGTCTAAAAAAGGTGTGGCCGAACGAATTGAGCGTCGTCTGGCCGATGCCGGCTATGATGTGTCTACGGAGTATACAACCTGCGCGGGTGATGCCACGCGGCTCGCGCGACTTGCCGTGGAGCGAGGCATGTACGGCGTGCTGGCATGCGGCGGCGACGGCACGGTGAATGAAACCGCCCGCGCGCTGTGCAACACACCCGTTGCGCTCGGCATAATACCGACAGGAAGCGGCAACGGTCTGGCGCGTCATATAGAGATACCTGTCGATGTGGACGGTTCGCTTGAAGTGATAGCAGCCGACCATGTGGTGTCGTGCGACTACGGGACGGTCAACGACAGACCGTTCTTCTGCACTTTCGGCGTAGGGTTCGATGCCGCCGTGAGCGACCATTTTGCGCGGCAGCACCGTCGCGGACTCATCACATATCTTAAAAGCGCCGTGCATGAGTTCATGCATTATGATTCGGAACGCTACCGCATAGAAATAGATGGCCGTGAGTTCACGCGCGACGCATTTCTCGTGGTATGCTGCAATGCTTCGCAATACGGCAACAACGCCTTTATAGCGCCCGACGCCTCCATACGCGACGGTGTGCTCGACATAACTGTGGTGCGCGCCGGCAACCGTCTGCAGAAAGCGGTGCTCGGCTTCGATCTCATGGCGGGTTTTATTGGCAAAAACGCGCTTGTGGAAACCGTTCGCGCGCGCCACGCGGTGATTACGCGCAGCAAGGCCGGCCCGGCTCACATCGACGGCGAGCCGCTTGCACTGGGCGAAAGGCTTGAAATAGCCTGCCATGCAGGTTCGCTCCGCATATTCACGAATCCGCACAAGGGCAATTTCACGCCGATAATCACGCCTATGCGCATGATGCTCAACGACCAGGCTCTTGCGTTGCGAAGGCTTATCGGCGGATACAAATCGTAGTGATGCGCACGCGAATCTCCTTTGTGATGCCGGCTTTCAATGCCGAGGCATACGTGGCTGAGGCTATTGACTCCATTGAGGCGCAGACGTGCTGCGACTGGGAGCTGGTGGTCGTGGACGATTGTTCTACCGACCGCACGGCGGAGATTGTGGCGTCGCGTGCCAAAGACAACGACCGGATAAAACTGCTTCGCACGGCCGAACCCTCCGGGAGCGCTTTTCTGCCGCGCAGGATAGCCATAGAGGCGGCGCAAGGGGAATTCGTGGTGGCTGTGGATGCCGACGACACAATAGCGCCTGATTATCTTGACCGTTTGCTCGCCGTGCAGAGTGCCACAGGAGCCGACGAGGTGGTGGCCCTCATGGTGGCTTACGAGCATCCGCACAGCCCCGTCACGCCGTGGCAGGCGCAGCAATGTGCCGATTTTGTGGTGCGCACGGGTCGGGAGTGCTTGCGTCTTACCCTCGACGGATGGTGCATAGGGCTGAACGGAGCTCTGATACGCCGCGACCTGATGGTCAGGGCGTACGGTCTTTATGGCGACAGGCCGGCCTACAGCTGCGCCGACGAGTTGCTCACGCGCATGCAGCTGTCGCTGGCAGAAAAGGTAGGTTTCACATCGGCGCGCTACTACTATCGGTCGGCTCCCGACTCTGTTACGCGTCGCCGTGCGCGCAGCCGCTTCGATTTTCTGCTCAACAATCTGGCGCTTCTGGAATACACGCGCGAAACGTACGGCGCGGAGTCGGAAGAGTATGCCTTGGCGCAGAGTCAGAATTTCCACGGTATGTTCGAAGCCTACAGGACCATAAGGCGTGGCTGCTATTCGCGCGCCGAACTTGGCGAGGAAGTGTGCGGCCTTATCCAGACGGCAAGGCAAGCGGTGGATTTCAGGCTGCTGAAAAAGCGTGTGAGTCCGCGCTATCATATGCTGCTTCGTCAGCGCCTGCTGCCGGTGGGCCCGCTGCTGGCGCTGATTGACCGCGCCTTGCGCATAAAAAAGAATCATATACAATAAATAGGGCATCGGTCCGTTTTATTGTTGATGAAAGTAATCCGAACGATATTGCTTTGTGTTGCAGTTGCCGTGTCTGCCGCCGGCGTCAGTGCGCGTGATTTCAACGACAAGCTGATGAATCGTCCGTACGCCGATTCGCGACGTGTGCACCTCGGCTTCTCCATCGGAGTACACTCCGAGGACCTGCGGCTCAAGCACAACGGATTCATAACCGAGCAGGGCGAGGAATGGCGTGTGGAGCAGCCCGGCTATCAGCCCGGATTCTGTGTCAACGGGCTGGTGGATTTCCGCCTCAGCACATATTTTTCCGTACGTTTTTCGCCCGGCATGTATTTCGGAACGCGCGATTTGCGCTTCAAGGAACTGAACAGCGGCGCCATGGAGCGCCAAAGCGTCAAGAGCACGTTTGTGGTGCTGCCGGTGGATTTCAAAGCCGCAGCGCTTCGCTATCGCAATACGAGGCCATACGCCGTGGCGGGTGTTATGCCCGCGTTTGATGTGTCGAAACGCCGCACCAGCGAGCTTGTGCAGCTCAAGGGCAGCGACCTGTATCTGAGCGTAGGCTTCGGATGCGATTTTTACCTGCCATATTTCAAATTTATTCCCGAGGTGAAATTCTGCTTCGGGATGGCCGATGTGTTGCGCCACGACCGTCCTGATCTTGAGGACGACCCGGCAATGATGCGCTACACTCAGTCGCTCAAAAAAGCGACATCCAAAATGATAGTCCTAACGTTTTATTTCGAATAACCGATGCGCGCACACAGATTTATATCGCTTTTGGTAATGCTGTGCGTGGCATGTGTGGCAATGCGCGCGCAGACCGACGCCCTGCTGTCGCAGCCCTATGCCGCCCCGACGCTTTACGATCCGTCGATGGCAGGCAGCTCAGAGCTGTTGCGCATACGCGCCGGAGGGCGCCTTCAGTGGGTGGGCATAGACAATGCGCCCGCCACCTTTATGGCCACAGCCGATATGCCATTCCGTTTTCTTGGCAAGAATTTCGGAGTAGGAGCTGTGGTCATGCAGGAGAGCATGGGCCTGTATTCCACGTTTGCCGCCGGCGCTCAGATAGGCTACCGCCTCCGCAAGTTTGGAGGTGAATTTGCCGTGGGAATTCAGCTTGGCATGTACGACCAGGGATTTCGCGGCTCGGAGGTGGTGCTGCCTGACGACGACGAGTTTCATGAAGGCGCCGACGACGGCCTGCCTACCTCCGATGTGCATGGCACCGCTTTCGACATGGCTGCAGGCATATCGTACACACACAAATATTTCAGCGCCGGAGTTTCATGCACGCACATCGGTTCGCCCACGCTCACACTGTCCACCGACACCGGGGGTGGCTCTGCAAGCCGCGCGGCGGGAGATGGCGGCGAATCGGCCTCGGGCGAGCGCGTGTACGAATACACAGCCCGTCGCACCCTCTATTTTCATGCCGAAGGCAATATTCCCGTAAAAAACACGTTATTCGATATATTGCCCTCGGTGGTGGTCGCTTCCGATTTCACAAACACCTCGGCTGTAGTGTCAGCGCGTGCCCGGTATCGCAAATTTCTGAATTTCGGTGTCGGCTACCGATGGAACGAAGCTCTGATAGTCACACTCGGAGCTGAGTTTAAGAATTTTTTCATAGGCTACAGTTTCGACTACTCAACGAGTGCGATAGCCAAGGCATCGTCCGGCAGTCATGAATTGTGGATTGGCTACAGTCTGCGTATCGACAACGGACCAAAGAACAAGAACAAGCACAAAAGCATCCGCATAATGTAAAGAATATGAGAATAACACGCAACATATTTCTCGGCCTCACGGCCGGTGTGGCTCTCACGGGCATAGTGTCGTGCGCTTCCGGCGCGCGCAGCTCTGCAGGCGGCGAGGTCACGGGGGTAGGGGGCACGGCATGGGCCGAGCCCACGCCTTACGGAATGGTACTGGTCGACCGTGGCTCCGTGCAGATGGGGCCACAGAAGGACGACAGCGCATGGAATCTCAAAGCCAATCCGAGAGGTATCACTGTCGATGCCTTCTGGATGGATGAAACGGAAATCACAAACGCCAAGTACAAGCAGTTTGTGTTTTATGTGCGCGACAGTATTATACGCGAACGCCTTGCCGACCCCGCCTATGGCGGCAATGAGGATTTCAAGATTGAGGAAGACCGCGACGGCAATCCCGTCACGCCGCATCTTAACTGGAACAAAGCCATACCCTGGCGCAATCCCAACGAAGACGAACAGAGGGCCATCGAGAGCGTTTACCGAACCAACCCCATCACCGGCGCGCGCGAACTCGACGGCACGCAGCTGAACTATCGCTACGAGGTGTTCAACCACACGGAGGCCGCACGGCGCCGCAACCGCCTCGACCCGCGCCGCCGAGAGTACAACACCGACCTGCCGGTGCCTACTGACGTGCCCGTTATCAGCAAGGACACCGCATGGGTCACGGACGACGGAGAGATAATGCGCGAAACCATAACCCGCGGCCTCACCGGCGACTACGATTTTCTCAACACCTATATAGTGAACGTGTATCCTGACACAACCGCGTGGGTGAACGATTTCGAGAACGCTTACAACGAGCCGTACGTGCGCATGTATTTCTCCCATGGCGGCTACAGCGACTACCCGGTGGTGGGTGTGAGCTGGGAGCAGGCCAACGCGTTTGCCAACTGGCGCACCGACTATCTGCGGCGCTCGCTCGGCAAGCAGGGCGTGTACATCGAGCCCTATCGCCTGCCCACCGAAGCGGAGTGGGAATATGCCGCCCGCGCAGGTGTGAGCGAAAACATGTATCCGTGGGACGGTGAGCTGACCATGAGCGACGACCGCGGGTGCTTCTATGCCAACTTTAAACCGCAGGAAGGAAACTACGTAAAGGATGGCCACGTGATTACCTCGCGTGTCGGCACTTACGCTCCCAACGATTTCGGCCTGTACGATATGGCAGGCAATGTGAGCGAGTGGACCTCGACAGCCTATACTGAAAGCATCGACCGCCTTACGTCGGACCTCAACCCCGAATTCCGCTACGACGCCGCCAAGGAGGACCCCTACCGCATGAAGCGCAAGATTGTGCGCGGCGGCTCGTGGAAGGACGTGGCCCACAACATCCGCTCCGACCTCCGCATGTGGGAATACCAGAACGAGCAGCGCTCCTACATAGGTTTCCGCTGCGTGCGCTCTCAGATAGGATTTGCGAAAGGCAATAAGCAGAACAACAAAAAGTAAACATCACGACGCAACAATGGGAAAAGTCAAGCAATACCGCAACGTGGTTTCAGCTTTCTTAAGCAGCGACAACGGTCAGCGTTTTTTTAATTTCGCATACAGCATCGGTGCTGCCATCGTGATATGGGGCGCGCTATTCAAGATTCTGCACCTTCCCGGAGGCAATGCGCTGCTGTCCATCGGCATGGGCACGGAAGTGGTCATGTTTGTTCTCTCGGCTTTCGACCGCCCGCCGCGCGACTACAAGTGGGAGCAGGTGTTTCCTGTGCTGGAAACAGGCGACGAAACAGACCGCCACGTAATGGGCGGAGTGAAGGTGGAAGGCGGTGTGGCTGTCGCATCCGATGCCGCCGCAGCGCATGGCGCACATGGCACCGTAGGCGCCGTCGGTGCTGCGTCAGCAGATTCAGGCGACAATCTCATGCAGGCCATGGCAGGCATGGCCGAGGATATGGCCCGCCTGCGCGCCACCACGCAAGCGCTCAATGAGGTGAGCGAAACGCTGCTTGCCAGCTATCGCGCTATTACCGAAAACTCGGAGTCGATCACAGCCGCGAGCCGTGGCTACGTGGACCAGATGCAGGCTCTCGACCGAAATATATCGGGGCTGAACACTATCTACGAGATTCAGCTCCGCAGCGTGTCGGGACAGCTCGACGCCATAGACCGCGTGAACCGTGGCATAAAGAGCATCAGCGACATGTATGCCAAGGCTTCCGAAGCCGGCGCCGACTACTGCGAGGAGAGCGAAAAGATGGCCAAAAACATGCAGCAGCTCAACGCCATGTATGAGCGCATGCTCACGGCCATGACTGTCAACATGTACAGGCCCGGCATGCCTGCCGCTCCCGCTCCAGCACAACAAAACGACTCAACGGCCGAGTAAAACCGCAATAAACGATGGCAGCAAACAACACACGTCTGACACCACGCCAGAAGATGATAAACCTGATGTATATCGTCCTCACGGCCATGCTCGCACTTAATGTGTCGAGCGATGTGCTGGACGGTTTCACGCAGGTGCACGACGGTCTGCAGCGCTCCAACGGCAATGTGGACAGCCGAAATTCGGCCATCTACGAGCGGCTCGACCGTCTGGCCGAACAGAATCCCGAAAAAGTGGGACCATGGCTTCAGCGTGCCGGCGACGTGCGCCGCACCACGGCCGCGCTCGTGGCCCATATCGACAGTCTTAAGCATGCCATAGTGCGGAAAGCCGATGGCAGCGACGCCGACCCTGACAATATTATAAACCGCGACGACCTCGAGGCCGCCGCAGTGGTGATGCTTGCGCCCGGCAACAGCCGCGGCGAGGCCCTGCGCCGCCGCGTCGACTCCTACCGCGAGTATATGGCCGAAATGATGTCTGACTCGGCCAAAGCCGAAAACATCCGCGCCATGCTCGGCACCGACCCCGTGCGCCGTGCGGGCACTCTTGCTCCGCAGCTCTGGGAGGAAGCTAAATTCGACCAGCAGCCGGTGGTGGCAGCGGTAACTCTGCTGTCGAAGCTGCAGAACGATGTGCTTTATGCCGAAGGCGAGGTGCTCGGACAGCTGCTTACGCAGGTCGACGCCGGCGATGTGCGTGTCAACGAGCTCAATGCATTCGTGTTGCCGCAGTCGCGCCTGGTGATGCGCGGAGGTAAATATTCGGCAAATATCATGCTGGCAGCCGTCGACACCACACAACGGCCGATGGTTGTAATCAACGGCAAGCCCTTGGCCAACGACCGCGGTGTCTACGAGATAGCCGCCGGTGCTACCGGCAAGTTCAGTTACGAAGGCTATCTGGAGGTGCCTCACGGCGACGGCACATCCACGCGCCATCCGTTTGTGTCTGAATACACCGTGATAGAGCCGATGGCCACTGTGTCGGCCACCATGATGAACGTGCTGTACGCAGGCATAGACAACCCCGTGGGCATATCGGTGCCCGGCGTTGCCATGAACGATATCTCGGCTTCAATGACCAACGGCACCCTCACCCGCAACGGCGACCACTGGACGGCACGTCCGGCATCGGTGGGACACGACGCCGTCGTGACCGTAACAGCCAATATGGACGGACGGCCCGTCACAGTGGCCACTACGACTTTCCGGGTGCGCAAACTGCCGGATCCGACGCCGTATATCGCCTATCGCGATGCGCAGGGTAATATCGACAGTTACAAAGGCGGAAAAGGTTTCCCCAAGACCCTTTTGCTTCAGGCACCCGGACTTGAGGCCGCCATCGACGACGGACTTCTCGACACCAAATTCCGTGTGATAAGTTTCGAAACCGTATTTTTCGACTCGATGGGCAACGCTATCCCTGAGGTGAGCGACGGCGCCTCTTTCTCGGCCCGTCAGAAGCAGTCGTTCCAACGTCTGCAAAGAGGCAAACGCTTCTACATATCCCGCATCAAGGCCGTAGGACCTGATGGCATCACCCGTGATCTCTCCCCCATGGAAGTAATCGTTAATTAGAATCCCCACTCCATAGCATATGAAAGCAACAAGCCGAAACATAATACTGGCATTTCTGATGGCGGCCGTGGCCGGAGGTGCGGCAGCCGCACAGGACGACGGCGGCGTGCGGCGCCGTTCCGGGACCGAACGTACCCGTCCGGGCCAGCAGGCCCAAGGCCCCGAACTCTCAAGCCGGGTGCAGAACCTGTACGACGAAGATGCCCACTCGTCGATATCTGATGCCGACGTGCAGTGGATGCGTGTGATTTACCGCAGCATCGATCTCGACAAAGACAAGAACGCGGCGCTGTATTTCCCCGAAGAACCCATCGAGGGACAAGAAAACCTGTTCCGTATCATAATGCGCCTGATGGCTAACAACCAGCTGCCCGCCTACGAGTATCTCGACGGCAGAGAGGTGTTCACTGACCAGTATCGTGTGAAAGTGCGCGATATGCTCGACCGCTTCCACATTCTGTATGCCGACGCTAAAGGCAGCACCGAGAAAAATCCGCGCTTTGTGATTGAAGAAAGCGACGTACCCTCCAACGAGGTATTGTCCTACTACGTGATAGAGCGCTGGCAGTTCGACACACGCCACAACCGTCTGCGTCCGCACATCGAGGCCATATGCCCGGTGCTGCACCGTGCCGGCGATTTCGGAGGTGAGGCTGTACGCTATCCCATGTTTTGGATTCGTTTCAACGACATACGTCCGTGGCTCACCCAGCAGACTATTTTTGTGGACGACGACAACAACATGCCGACGTGCACATACGACGATTTCTTCACCCTCGCCATGTACGACGGAGAGATATACAAAACACGCAATCTCAAGAACCGTTCGCTCATGCAAATCTATCCCAACGAAGACGAGCGACGACTCGCGCAGGACAGCATACAGGCGCGCCTCGACAGTTTCGAAAACAAACTCTGGGTGCCTTCTCGCGAGGAGGTGATTGCAGCCAGAGAAGCCCGCGAGGCTGCTGAGCGAGGCGATACGGCCACCGTAGCCGCCTCCGACGACAATAAGCCGGCACGCGCATCGCGCTCAACACGCCGTTCGGGCAAAAAGCCCGCGGCCCGACAGACGAAGGTGAAGCAGAAAAAGCCCAAGCAGAGCAGCGCATCGTCGTCGTCGAACGCAGCGCGCAGCGTGCGTCGTAGAAAATAACCCCAAAGCGGTTTGCAAAACTCAGCGCAAATGAGTAAATTTGCACCGCAAATGCGATAGTAACTCAGTTGGTAGAGCGTTAGCTTCCCAAGCTAAAAGTCGCGGGTTCGAGTCCCGTCTATCGCTCCAGGCTTTAATCGCTGAAAATAGGATTCCAAAACCTATTTTCAGCGATTAAATTTTTATATTGAACGATTGTAATTAATCTGGTTGTGTCCGCTGCTTTTTATCAAATTATTTGCGATTATTTTTGCTTTTGTTTTCAGATTTGTTATATTTGCAAGCAAATAAACTTAGATGCCGATGCTTGAAATACTGGATGCATTAATAGAAGGAATAAAAGCATTAAATTCGTTTTATTGGGACTCCAATAGCGGATTTATACAAGCCTTCATTTTATGGTCGCTTTGTTGGATTACTACTATAATAATGACAGGCGGGCTGATAGGAATCATGGCATGCGGCGTGTGCACGTTGTTGCATGGTATAGTCCCTGTGCCGCCGGAGCTTGATTTCAACAACGGGCCCACCTCTGCCGAAGTAATGATGGGGCTGCCATCTTCGGGTCTGTGCACAAGCAGGGGAGAGCCCCGTGGCGCCAAATACCGCGAGCTGTACGACGAGTGCGCGGCCGACATGCTGGAGAAGGAAGAGCGAGAGTGGGAGTCGCGCTATGTGACCCGCGTTGATGAGCCGACGGCTGCGCCGGCCGACCGACCGACGCAGGAACACACCATCTGCGTGCATACCACCTACGAGCGCAGCATCACCGACACCGACGACTACTGTTAGCTGAGCTCGGCGCCATGACTGTCCATGACTGCGGCTTCGGCATAGTTTGCATATAAAATAGCGCAGCGTCTGTGCCGGCAGTTGGCACAGACGCTGCGTGTATGGTGTGTCGGCACTCAGACCAGCGACACTTGACTCAATTCTGATGCAAAAGCCTGCAGACCCGCCTGAATCTTGGCGGTGGTTTTAGCCGACGGATTGCGATAGCCTATAGCGTATTGCGACAACTGCGCGGCAGAAACGCCGGTCAGCTTCGCCAAGCCTTTGAAAGTAAGCAGGCTACCATAGTATGCCAAAAATGAAGGTACATCGTACGTGAAGGTGAAAGCAGCCTCCTCAAACGGCATATTGTCTTTGGCATAGCTTTCTTTCATCGCGGCATACGTAGCGTTCCACTCGTCTATAGCTTCCTGCACCGTGCGGCCCTCGCCCACGAGGCCATAATTGATGGGAGCTTTTTCGTCGGCGAAGATGGAGTATGTACCATCTTTTTCGCGCGCTACAAATGCTTTAACTTGTATCATACTAAACTAATATATGATTTAACAAATACTCTTTATAAGAGTTCATGCAGCGGGGATTGCACCCCGCTGCGAATTCCACATTTTAAAGTTTCACTCCGGATGCTTTACTTATGTTCTTCAAGGTGCCAATTTTTACCTCCTCAGAACCATGACGTCCGGTCGCAAATTTTTGGCCCGTTATCGGGCTAAACCATTCCGGGTGACCACATATATCACCACCTGTAGGATAGCATCTCTGCTTTCTTAATTTTCTATGAAGTCCGTTATATTTCATAAAAAATGATTTATATAATTTATTAAATGCTGTAGCTCTCTACAACTGCTGCAAAATTAATGCTATTATTTAAATAGCAAAATTATTTTTGAAAAAAATGAGATTGTTGTAAAATCTCAGGCATAAAGAGCTTAATAAAATCAACGCAGTCTGTAAGTTGTGAATTGTGCTGAGGGATTCCAGACTGTAAGAATATTGTAGTCTACGGGTACTATTAGTGTGTCGTCGCGTATAATCACAGGTGTGGGAATGTTGTGTGACAAAACGAATTCCTTGCCGTCTGAAGTCCGAGTCAGCACCTGGTGTATGGTCCAGGGGCCGAATCTGCGGTCTTCAAGTGTGAAAGGTCCGTCAAAACTGATTATGTGTGGTTTGTCTATGATAGTAAGCCGTGTCGTGTCGAACGATGCCGGAAAGGTTGTGACTATGTCGTGTTTCACCCAATAATAGATGGAATCCTGCACCTCCTGTGGCAAGTCTGAGTACGACACGGTGGTGCCTCCGCAATTGTCAATGGCCATGGTGCAGGCCGACAGAGCGAGGGCTGACAGTATGTAGCTGATGGCGAGTCGCATGGTGTCTGATTTGGTGTTAGTATGCAAATTTAGAAAATTATTTGGGTTGTGGCGTGCGTTTCGTTATCGTTTTTTGAAAATTTACCAAAAATGTGTGCAAGTATTTACGCACATCAAAACTAATTTGTAACTTTGTCGTTCAAAAGTCGCAACAATACCTTATAAAAATTTACCGACAGTATGGGAAATGAAAATGCTGAACGTATTCAGACCTCAATATTGAACCGAGCTGAAAAGAAGGCTCTCGTATGGCTTGCCGAGAGGCAACCTGCGTGGGTGACGTCTGATTTTTTATCGTATGTGGGGGTGGCAGGTGCTTTGCTGTTTGCATTGTTCTGTCAGCTTGCCAACGGTGATGTGCGCTACATGTGGCTTGCATCGCTCGGTCTGGTGGTCAACTGGTATGGCGACAGCCTTGACGGCACTCTTGCGCGTGTGCGCAATCTGCAGCGGCCTGTCTATGGCTTTTTCATAGACCACTCGCTTGATGCTCTCACCACCTGCATGATATGCATCGGAGTGGGGCTTTCGCCCATGATGCGGCTCGATATAGCGCTTGTGATTCTTGCCGGATATCTGTGCATGTCGATATATACGTATCTGTCGACCATTGTAATGGGCAAATTCCGCCTCACCTATGGCAAGCTCGGTCCGACCGAGGTGCGCATTATCATTATCCTTGTGAGCGTACTGTATATATACAACCCCTGGAAGGATGTGGCGTTTGAAATCGCCGGACAGCAATGGACCGTGTTCGACCTGATAGGATGCGCAGTGGCCGTGATACTGTTCATGATATACATACTTTCCATGGCCGCGGACCTGCGTCGTCTTGCCAAGCAGGACCCTGCCAAACCGTTCAAGAAATAATCCCACTTATATAATAAGCCGATATTTGCATGACTGAATTAGCTCCGAAATACAATCCTGCCGATGTGGAGGATAAATGGTACGCCTATTGGCTCGACCACAATCTGTTCAAATCGGTGCCCGACGCACGCGAGCCGTACACCATAGTGATTCCGCCGCCCAATGTGACCGGCGTGCTCCACATGGGCCATATGCTGAACAATACCATTCAGGATATACTCGTGCGCCGCGCTCGCATGATGGGCAAAAACGCGCTGTGGGTGCCCGGCACCGACCACGCCTCGATTTCTACGGAAACGAAAGTGATTCAGAAGCTGGCCAAGGAAGGTATCAAAAAGACCGACCTTACGCGTGAGGAATTCCTGAAGCATGCCTGGGACTGGACACACAAGCACGGCGGAATCATACTGCAGCAGCTGCGCAAGCTCGGCGCTTCGTGCGACTGGAGCCGCACGGCGTTCACTATGGACGAGAAACGCAGCGAAAGTGTGGTCAAGGTGTTCTGCGACCTCTATGACAAAGGCCTCATATATCGCGGCCTGCGCATGGTCAACTGGGACCCTCAGAACCGCACCGCCATCAGCGACGACGAGGTGTTCTTCGAACAGGAGCAGTCGAAGCTGTACTATCTCCGCTATTATGTGGCCGACGACGACATGAGCGGTGCCACCGGCGCGGAGGAAGAAGTGATACACACCGATGCCGACGGCCGCCGCTATGCTGTGGTGGCTACCACGCGTCCTGAAACCATAATGGGCGACACGGCCATGTGTATCAACCCCAAGGACCCCAAGAACGCGTGGCTCAAAGGCAAGCGTGTGATTGTGCCGCTCGTGGGGCGTGTAGTGCCCGTAATCGAAGACCGCTATGTCGATATAGAATTCGGCACAGGGTGTCTGAAAGTTACCCCCGCCCACGACAAGAACGACAATATGCTCGGCAAGACCCACAACCTCGAAACCATCGATATCTTCAACGAAGACGGCACCGTGGCTGAGGTGGCCGGCATGTATGTGGGTATGGACCGCTTCGACTGCCGTAAGGCCATCGCTGCCGATCTGGCTGCCGCAGGGCTGATGGAGCGTGTGGAAGACTACGTGAACAACGTAGGCCTCTCCGAGCGCACCAAGGTGCCCATCGAGCCCCGTCTGTCGCTTCAGTGGTTCATAGACATGAAGCATTTTGCGGAAATATCGCTTAAGCCGGTGATGGACGATATAATCCGTTTTGTGCCTGAAAAATACAAAACCACATACAGGGTGTGGCTGGAGAATATACAGGACTGGTGCATAAGCCGTCAGCTCTGGTGGGGACACCGTATCCCGGCTTACTACTACACCGACCCTGCCGATGGCGAAGAGAAATTTGTCGTGGCTGAAAACATCGACAAGGCACTGCAGAAAGTGCATGCGTGCGAGGGTTGTGCCGGACTCACCGTCGCCGACCTGCGTCAGGACGAGGGCGCGCTGGACACATGGTTCTCGTCGTGGCTGTGGCCCATCACGCTTTTCGACGGCATCAACAATCCGGGCAACGAAGAGATAAACTACTACTATCCCACCGCAACTCTCGTCACCGGCCCCGACATCATATTCTTCTGGGTGGCCCGCATGATAATGGCTGGCTATGAATATGTGGGCAAGCAGCCGTTTAACAACGTGTATTTCACGGGCATTGTACGCGATGCTATAGGACGCAAAATGAGCAAGAGCCTTGGCAACTCGCCCGACCCGCTCGACCTTATCTCGACCTATGGCGCCGACGGCGTGCGCATGGGCATGCTGCTGGCCGCTCCTGCCGGCAACGATATCATGTACGACGACAAGCTGTGCGAAACAGGTCGCAATTTCTGCAACAAAATCTGGAACGCCTTCCGCCTTGTGGCCGGATGGGATGTGGATGCGTCCATCGCCCGTCCCGAGGTGAATCTGCTTGCCGAGCGATGGATGCGCGCCCGCATAGACGCTACGGTGGCCGAGGTGAACGACTGCTTCGACAAATTCCGCCTCAACGACGCACTTATGGCCGTTTACCGCCTGTTCCGCGACGACTTCTCCGGCAGCTATCTCGAGATGGTAAAACCTGCCTATCAGCAGCCTGTCGACGAAAAGACTATGCGAGCCACAAACGGATTCTTCGACGAGCTGCTGCGCATGCTCCATCCGTTCATGCCATTCATCACCGAGGAACTCTGGCAGCATCTCGCCGACCGTCGCGAAGGCGAAAGCATCATGTATGCGCCCATGCCTGCCGCAGCCGAGCCCGACCGTGCGCTGCTCGACGCCATGGCGCTCGCCCAGGAGGTGGTGGGAGGTGTGCGCGCCGTGCGTGCAAAGAAGAATATTCCCGCCAAGGAAGAGCTGCGCCTGCTTGTGCTCGGAGAATTCGACGCTACCGTCCATGGAGTTGTGCGCAAGCTGGCCAATGTGGGCGAGATTACGGTAAATGCCCAAAAGGACCCGGCTGCAATGTCGTTCCTCGTCGGCACTACCGAATTCGAAGTGCCCATGGCATCGAGCATAGACGTGGAAGCCGAACTGACGCGCCTTCGCAAGGAGCACGAATATTATGCCGGTTTCAAGGCATCTGTGGAGAAGAAACTCGGCAACGAGCGCTTCGTCAGCAACGCCCCTGCAGCCGTAGTGGAAACGGAGCGCCGCAAGCTGGCCGACGCCGAACAAAAACTCGCCTCGATAGCAGCCTCGATCGCCGCACTCGAGGCCTGATGCCGCTATAGACGCATCAGGCATTGCATTGCAAGTCAGGGACGCCCCGCACCGGGGTGTCCCTGACTGTTTCAGGCGCGCAGTTTTTTGCTTTTTTAGCTAAAAAAGCAAGAGGTCAGGGCTTATATGTCGGCGAAATTTCGTAAATTTGCTTATTAAAACAAGCTTGAACAAACATAACGAACCATATATGAAATTCAACGTATCCAGCAAGGCGCTGCACAGTGCGGCATCGGCCGTGAGCAAAGTAATCAACAACAAGAACACTATCACGGTGCTTGACAACTTCCTCCTGACTCTGTCAGGCGACAATATCACGCTGACAGGCATGGATTCCGAGAACTCGCTTTCGGCTGTGGTCGCTGTGACAGAAGCACAGGGCGAGGGCCGTTTCTGCATCAACGCGCGGTCGCTTGTCGATTTCCTCAAGGAGATACCCGACCAGGGCATCACATTCGAAATCAACCCCACCACTCTCGAAATCGTTATAGACTATAGCAAGGGCAAGTCGAATTTCATAGCTGTCAACGGCGATGAATACCCCACCTACAAAAGCCGTGAGGACGACGAGGAGCCCATCGCCTTCGAGTGTCCCACCGAAGAGCTCATAAAGGGCCTCGACTATACCACCTTCGCTGCCAGCACCGACGAGTATCGTCCTGTGATGCAAGGTGTGTTCTTCGACGTCAAGCCCGACGCGCTCGTGTTCGCCGCCACCGACACGCGCAAACTCGTGCGTTTTATCAACCGCCGCATAGCAAGTGGCGCCACCGGCAGCTGCATCATGCCCATGAAAGCCTGCAATGTGCTGCGCAATGTCTTTGCCAAGGACGACACCGTGAGCGTGGAAATGACGAGCAAGAACGCCACATTCCGCAGCGCTACCTATACGTTCAGATGCTGCCTTCTCAACGGCCGCTATCCCGACTACAACCGCGTGATACCCGCCAAGAACCCGTATCTGCTGACTGTCGACCGCCGTTCGCTGCTCACTGCCGTGCGCCGCGTCGGTGTGTTCGTCGACCCCGGCTACAGCCTTGAGAAATTCCGTATCGAACCCGACCGCATCATTCTCAAGGGCGACAACAAGACCAATCAGAGCACTGCCCGCGAGGAAACACCCTGCTCGTTCGATGGCCCGGAACTCACCATAGGTTTCAGCTCGCTTTACCTTCAGGAAATACTCAACATACTGCCTTCCGACGATATCACCGTGGCTTTGGCCGACCCCGGACGCCCCGGCGTGTTCCGTCCCATCGAAGACGAAAAAGACACCGAGCTGCTCATGCTGCTCATGCCCATGACTGTAACGGATTTCTGATATGCCGCTAAATCTGAAAAAGCCTTTGGTGTTTTTTGACCTGGAAACCACCGGGACAAACATCACGCACGACCGTATCGTTGAAATCAGTTTCATTAAACTGATGCCCGACGGCTCGGTGGTGGAGCGCTCGCGCCGCATCAATCCCGAAATGCCGATTCCGGCCGAAGCCACCGCCATACACCACATCACCGACGACGATGTGGCTGCTGAGCCGACGTTCCGCATGGTGGCGCGTTCGCTGGCGGAATACTTCAGCGGATGCGACTTCGCCGGATTCAACAGCAACCGCTTCGACCTGCCGCTCCTCGACGAGGAGTTCAAGCGTGCAGGTGTTGAATTCGATTTTTCCGACAGCCGCTTTATTGACGTGCAGACCATATACCACAAACGCGAGCCGCGCACGCTGGTGGCTGCCTACCGCCACTATTGCGGCAAGAATCTCGACGATGCCCACAGCGCCGCTGCCGATACCCGCGCCACATACGAGGTGCTGATGGCACAGCTTGAGCATTACGACGATTTGCCCAATGATGTGGAAAAGCTCTCCGAATATGCTTCGCAGAACCGCAATGTCGACTTTATGGGCAGGCTCATATATGACGAAAACGGTTGCGAGATTATTAATTTCGGAAAGTACAAAGGCAAAAAAGCCGCCGACGTGCTGCGCACCGACCCCGGCTACTACAGCTGGATTATGGGGGGCGATTTCACGAACAACACAAAGATGGCGTTCACACGCATAAAACTACGTGCAAAAAAATGAGCTCTCCACTGTCAGGCAAACATATAGTGCTCGGCATCACCGGCGGCATCGCAGCCTATAAATCGGCGCTGCTCGCGCGTCTGTTCGTAAAGGCAGGCGCGGAGGTGCAGGTGATAATGACACCCTCGGCCCGCGAGTTCATCACTCCGCTTACGATGTCGACCCTCACAGGCAAACCTGTGATAACGGAGTTTTTCACAGCCAACACGGGCGAGTGGCACAGCCATGTCGACCTCGGGCTTTGGGCCGATTTATTTGTGGTGGCGCCGGCCACGGCGTGCACTCTTGCGAAAATGGCCACAGGTGTAGCCGACAATATGCTGGTGACATCCTACCTGTCCACACGTGCCGACGTGTTTGTAGCGCCGGCCATGGACCTCGACATGATGGCACACGCCTCCACCGCGCGCAATCTCGCGACGCTGCGCGCCGACGGTGTGCGTGTGATTGAAGCCGCCGAAGGCGAGCTTGCAAGCCATCTTTCCGGCAAAGGGCGCATGGCCGAGCCGGCCGACATAGTGGCCGCGCTCGAGGCTCACATTGCGCAGGCGGAATCCATGAGCGGCAAGCATGTGCTCATAACTGCCGGGCCGACCTACGAACGCATCGACCCGGTGCGTTTCATCGGCAACTATTCGAGTGGCAAGATGGGCTATGCCCTAGCAGAAGCTGCAGCGCGTCGCGGAGCGAGAGTCACGCTCGTCAGCGGCCCCGTGTCGTGTGTGGCTTCGCATCCGTCGGTCAGAGTGGTGCACGTAGAGTCGGCACGCGAAATGCTTGATGCAGCGCAGGCTGCATTTACTGATGCCGACGTGGCGATAATGGCCGCGGCAGTGGCCGACTATGCCCCCGCTACGGTGGAGGATAAAAAGGTGAAGCGCGAGCACACGCCCGAGATATCCCTGACACTGCGGGCCAATCCCGACATTGCCGCCACGCTTGGAGAAGCGCGGCGCCCGGGGCAGATATTGGTGGGATTTGCATTGGAAACAGACAACGAGCAGGCCAATGCTGCCGACAAGATGCGCCGAAAGCACCTTGATATGATAGTGCTGAATTCGCTCCGCGATGCCGGTGCAGGTTTCGGCACCGACACCAACAAGGTCACGGTTTTGCATGCCGATGGCACAACGCGTGCCTATGAACTGAAAAGCAAATCCGAGGTAGCTGAGGATATACTCAACGAAATAGAGGCATGCGCGCACTGACACGTTTTATGGCAACTGCCCTCGCGGCCATGTCCGTGGCCTGCGCCTCGGCACAGGAACTGATGTGCACCGTCGAGGTGAACGCCGAGCAGGTGGAAGGCTCATACAAGCAAGTGTTTCAGACTTTGCAGCAGGCGGTTTCCGACTATATGAACACCACAGTGTTCAGCAACGCGCAGTTTGCTCCGAACGAAAAGATCGAGTGCCGCATGTTCTTCACTGTGAAGGAATACAGCGAAGACGGCACGGTGAGCGGCGACCTGCAGGTGCAGTCGGTGCGCCCCGTCTACAACAGCTCATACACTACCACGCTTCTTAATTTCAAAGATGCCAAGGTGGATTTCTCCTACCGCGAGAACGATCCGCTTGTGTTTACGCTCGCCCAGCAGGAAAGCCAACTCACGGCCATCCTGAATTTCTACGCCTATCTGTTCCTGGCCATGGATTTTGACTCGTTCTCGCCCCGTGGCGGCGACCCATATTGGGAGCGGCTTAAAGCCATTGTGCAGATGGGGCAGAGCTCAGGCGAAACAGGGTGGAAGGCCTTCGAGGACACCAAAAACCGCAGCGCAGTGCTGTCGGCCTTTACCGACGCCTCGACAGAGGGTTTGCGCGACATGATATATACCTACCACCGCCGTGGACTCGACGAAATGGCTGTCAGCCCCGACAAAGGGCGCGCGGCCATCACCGGCTCTCTTGATGCGGTGGCCGCTGTGGCGCGAGTGGCGCCGATGTCTGTGGCCCTTTCGATGTTCAAGGACGCTAAATTCGACGAGCTCGTAAATTTATATTCCAAAGCGCCGTCCGACGAGCGTACGAAGGTGTACAATCTGCTCGAGCCCATATATCCTACCGAGCAGTCGAGGCTGGAAGAAATAAAGAAAGGCAAGGAAACGCGATGATCAAATCACTGCACATAAGCAATTACGCCCTTATTTCACAGATAGATATAGAGCTGTGCGACGGGCTGAACATAATCACCGGCGAAACCGGCGCCGGCAAATCGGTCATGCTGGGTGCGCTCGGACTGCTGCTCGGCGGCCGCGCCGACATGCGTGTGGTGCGCGACAGCGCCCGCAAGTCGGTGATAGAGGCCGTGGCCGATGTTTCGGCTGTGCGCGATATCGAGTCGGTTTTTGCCGAATATGAGATTGAACCCGGAGCCGACGGCATATGCATACTGCGCCGCGAGTTGTTGCCGGGCGGGCGCTCTCGTGCCTTTATAAACGATTCGCCCGTCAATCTGCAGGCGCTCAAAGCGGTGTCGCTGCGCCTTATCGACATACACTCGCAGCACCAGAATCTGCTGCTCGCCGACGCCGCGTATCAGCTGTCGATTATAGACAGCATGGCCGATAATGCTGCGCTGCGTGGGCGCTATGCCGAAGCGTATGCGGCCTATAGAAAAACGCTGAAGGCGTACACCGATATGCGCGAATTGCTGCGCAGAAGCGCGGCGGATGCCCAATACATGGAGTATCAGCTTGAGCAACTTGAGCAGATGGAGCTGAAGCCCAACGAACAGTCCGACCTCGAAGCCGAGCGCGAGATACTGGCCAACGCCACAAATATTAAGATACATCTTACGGGAGCATTGGGCCCGATGACGGAAGATTCCGTCAACGCGGTGGGGGCTTTGTCCGAGGCATTGCAGCACTGCCGGGCGCTGTCGGATGTGCTGGACGAGGCCGACGGCCTTGCCGAAAGGCTTGAGATGGCCCGTATAGAGGTGCAGGACATAGCCGAGTCCCTTGCCGAGATGGATTCGAGAATCAATGCCGACCCCGAGCGCCTCGACGCCGTGGAAGAGCGTCTGAGCGCGTTGTACTCGCTCGAAGTCAAGCACCATGTCGACAATGTAGACCAGCTGATAGCGCTGCGCGACAGTCTGCGGACTAAACTCGAGGCTCTGAGCGGCGGCGACGACAGCCTGGCGCAGCTCGAAAACAAAGCTCGCAAGGCAAAGAAAGAGGCTATGCTGCTGGCGCGCGAACTGAGCGCGACGCGCCACGATGCTGCGCAGCATTTTGCAGCCGAACTTACACGCAGAGCCATGCCGCTTGGCATGAAGAATCTGCGCTGCGAGGTGGCTTTCGCATCCGACAAGCTCGCGCCGAGCGGATTCGACGTTGTCGAATTCCGTTTTGCCTTCAATAAGAATCAGACACCCGTGCCCATTGGCGGCGCCGCATCCGGCGGTGAAATCTCCCGCCTTATGTTGTCGGTTAAAAGCATTATTGCCGACAAGATGCAGCTGCCTACCATTATTTTCGACGAGGTGGACACTGGCGTCAGCGGCGATGTGGCTTCGCGCATGGCCGATATGATGCTTGGACTGTCAGGCCGGCTGCAGGTGATAGCCATAACCCACCTGCCTGCCGTAGCCGCACGTGGCAATACGCATTTCCGCGTGTACAAGCAGGACACTGAAGAAACCACCGAAACGCACATCGCGCGCCTGGATGCCGCCGGAAGAGAGCGCGAGATTGCGCTTATGCTCAGCGGAAAGGCCGACGACCCTACGGCCATTGCCGCAGCCAAATCACTGTTAAACAGCAAATGATATGGAAAAGAACGATTATATATTCGGCATACGTGCCGTGATTGAGGCTGTGGAGGCCGGAAAGCAGATAGACAAGCTGCTTGTCAAAAAAGACTTGCACGGCCCACTGGCCGACGAGCTGATGAGTGTCGTGCGCGAGCACCGCATCGTGGTGCAGAGAGTGCCGGTGGAGCGCCTGAACCGCGTTACGCGCAAGAACCATCAGGGCGTGGTGGCGTTTGTGGCGGCCGTCAACTACTATACGCTCGAACAATTGGTGCCTCAGTTCTACGAAGACGGCATAGAGCCTTTCGTAGTGGTGCTGGACGGCATTACTGATGTGCGCAATTTCGGCGCAATCGCCCGAACGGCCGATTGCTGCGGGGTGGGGGCGCTCGTAATCGCCGAGCGCGGTGCCGCTGCTGTAAATGCCGATGCAGTGAAGACCTCGGCAGGAGCTCTTATGAGTATGCCCGTTTGCCGTGAACGAAGCATAGCCGGAGCAGTACGTTTCCTTAAGGACAACGGCTACCAGATTGTGGCGGCTACCGAGAAGAGCGACCGCATATACACTGATGCCCGCTACGAAGGCCCGGTAGCTATCGTGATGGGCGCAGAGGATGTGGGCATCTCGCCCGAAGTGCTGGAACTCTGCGATACCCCTGTAGCCATACCTATGTTTGGCAACATAGGCAGCCTCAATGTGAGTGTGGCAGCCGGAGTAATGATGTACGAGGTGGTACGCCAGCGCCTCAGTGCCGATATGGCCGTGGAATAAGCACTCAATAGCCAATACTATTGAACCTATTTCCTGCAAAAATTATAAGACTGCGCCGTAATTCAGTTAGTTTTTACACAGCGAGGTGACCTGCGATACTGCGAGGTCGATATGTAAAACGGGCGATATCATACCGCGAAAGTATGGTATCGTCCGTTGTGGCTATAATGCGAAGATTTATCGAGTCGTAATTCTACTTGAATGTAATAGGAAGGCAGTAACTGACTCTCTTAGGCTCTCCGTTCATTGAGCCCGGTATCCACTTTGGCATAATGGAAACAAGACGGAGCGCTTCGGCATCCAAAGAAGGAGTGCGGCCACGCAAGATGCGAGGATATGTTACTGTCCCATCTTTCTCAATATAGAAAGTGACTACTACACGGCCATGTTCATTATTTTGCTTTGCTTCTTCAGGATACTGCATATTTGATTCCAAAAATTCATATAAAGCAGATTCACCACCGGGAAAACACGGCTT
>CAMWTJ010000008.1 GCA_947177185.1 uncultured Porphyromonadaceae bacterium
GGGGCGCGCGGCGGCTTTGTCGCTGTCGGGGTCGAAGAACCCACGGGGGTAGATGGTGGCGCCGATAGCGTGCAGCATGTCGCGTGCATCGCTTCTGAAGGCCGTCCAGTCGGGATATCCGAACACCTCTATCTCGGCTGTGCCGGAATCCGCGCGAAACGCTTTTAGAGCATGGCTCATTTTATTGAACTCGCTGATGGTGCCGCTTGAGGGAACAATCACGTAGCGCTCCGATGCTTTCAGGCGGTCGAGGTCGCTTGAGCGGAGAGTGCCGTTGTAGGCCAGCTCTTCGGGCGCGATGCCGTCGGCGATATATTTCGAGCGTATGTAGTCGATAAATGCCGATTTTTCATTGCGGCCGGTGTTGTTGTGCAGCAGCACAGGGCGCATGTCGCCGAAGCGCTCGCGCATGCCCTGATACGCTTTCGCATACATGGCCTCATGCGAAATATTGGCCTGAACTATGGCCGGAGTGTTGAGATAGCTTTCGTCTTTGAGATTGAAAATGTTCAGCACATAGCCTTCAGCCTCGCTGTTCATGGATTCTACGATGGAGCGCATAAGCCCGCTGTTTTCAGGGGCAATCACCACCGCCGCATTGCAAATCGCAGGGTCGTTGCGGTCGAAATGCGCGCTGTCGAACACACTCAGCGTAATATCTGCCGCCTCCGAGTCCAGCGAATCGGCGGCGAGCAGCAGGCCTCGGTAAAAGTCGGTGTATAGCTGTGCTTGCTTCGAGGGTGTTTCGTCATTGAGCCCGAACGGGAGCACAACAGCTATAGTAGCTGCGCGCATGCTCACGGAATCCGCTTCGGAATCGTACTCAGACAATAATATCTCGGGGTCTTCAGCCGTCGTGTTTTCCGTGGCCGGCTCCGGGTTCGGTGCGGCCACCACGGGTTGCGGTTCGGGTATGTAAAGAGGCGTTTCGTTCGGCGCTGCTGCATGCTCGGCCTCGACAGCCGACGTGCGCACGGGAATAAGCACCACCGTGCCGGCTTTTATGCCGCTGTCAGTTCCGGGATTCAAGGCTATGATGTCGTCGGGCGTTACGCCGTATCGGTGTGCAAGACCGAAAAGTGTTTCGCCGCGTTTCACCTCATGGCTGAGCGTTGCTTTCCCGCTTGCGAAATCTTCGTACGGGAAATACAGCATAGTGCCCGGACGCAGCCCGTCGGCAGCACCGGGATTGAAACGTATTATCTGGTCGCGGCTGATGCCCAGCGATTTGGCGAGTGCCAGCACATTGTCGCCGTGGTGCACCTCATAATAGTAATAGCGTCGTCCGTTGATGCTCTTTACCGGCAGGTCCAGAGCCTGCGCGGCCAGTGAGGCGACGGCAAGAGCGCCGGCAATGGCAATATTTCGGAATATCATAAGTTCTATTTTTCTGCAAATATAACGATTTTTTGCGAAGTATGCCGTATCGCGGTCAAGTAATATTCTTGAGGCCGCCGGGCGATTTGGCGAAACAAAAAAAATGAACTACTTTTGTGTAGCTTTAAATATGATTTTTAGCGTAATGAGCGAGCGACAACAACAGACGCCGGCCGAACGTGGCGAAAACACCTACCGCAGCATCCTGAAGGCTACTTCGGTGTTCGGTGGCGTGCAGTTCTTCCATATACTGGTGTCGCTCGTGCGTGGCAAACTTGTGGCCATGTTTCTCGGTCCCGCGGGAATGGGTATTTCGGCGCTGTATGTGTCGTCCACGGCTACCGTGCAGAAATTTGCCTCACTTGGCCTTAACCTTGCCATAGTAAAGGAGGCCGGGCATAGCAAAGACGACCCCGAGGCGCTTGCCACGGTGGTGGCGGTGGCGCGCAGGATGACTCTGCTCACCGGCCTGCTCGGCGCGCTGATATGCGTGGCGTGCGCCCGCTTCTTCAGCCTGGGAAGTTTCGGCGACACATCGCATACATTTGCATACATGGCGCTGGGCGCTATGGTGTTCTTTTCTATAGCCGGCAATGGCGAGATGTCGCTGCTGCAGGGGGTGCACGATGTGCGCAGGCTGTCGCGCGCCACCGTGGTTGGTTCTCTCGGAGGCCTCTTCGTGAGCGTTCCGCTGTATTACTACTACGGCGTCCGTGGTATTGTTCCGGCAATGATTGTTATGGCGCTGCTGGTCTATCTGTTCTACTTTGTTTCGGCGCGCAAGGCCATGCCGTCGGGAGTGCCTCTGCGCGCCTGGAGAGAACACAAGGCTTTGGTGCGCCAGTTGTTGTCGATGGGCATCGTGCTCATGTCGGGCGACCTTGCCGGCAATATATCCGTGTATGCTCTGCAGGCCTACATCCGTGTGGCGGGAGATGTGTCGGATGTGGGATTGTTTCAGGGAGCCAATTCTCTCACCATACAATACAGCGGGGTGGTGTTCGCCGCGCTGGCGATGGACTATTTCCCGCGGCTCAGTGCGGCTGCGTCCGACAATGCCGCCATGGCGAGTGTGGTGAACCGCCAGATAGAAATCGTGAGTTGCCTTGTGGCCCCGCTGGCCACGGCGCTGATCATATGTGCGCCTCTTGTGGTGCGGATTCTCCTTACGGAAGAATTCGCCGCTATTGTGGGTCTTTTGCGGTGGATGGGATTTGCGCTGCTTGTACAGGGACTGATGTTTCCGCTCGGTTATGTCACTTTCGCCAAGAACAATAAAAAAGTCTATTTCTGGACTGAAGTGATTGGCACTAATGTGATGATACTTGTATTTTCTATGGTCGGATATCGCCTGTGGGGGCTTGTCGGACTCGGATATGCCACCGTGGCCGACAAACTGTTCTGGCTTCCGGCGTGCTATATGATTAATTACCGTCTGTATGGTTGCCGCATGGAGCGCGGAGCTTTCAAGAGCATGGCGCTCGCCTTTGCCGCCGGAGTGGCTGTGTTTGTTCTGAGCATGGCGGGTGAAAACGCGGTGGCGTATGTAGCCATGTGTGCTGTGTGGCTCGTGATAGTGTATGTGGCGTTGCGTCGAATCAGATATTTGTTCAGCGTAAAATGACAATAATCGGAACCATAGCAGTAAAGATCTGGCGCAGAGCATGCAAAGCCACGCGTTATGGCGTCGGATTTGCCGACCAGCTGCGCGACTGCGCGTATCTGGTGCGGAATTCGTTCCGCCCCGGCACGCCCGACAGCCGCTTTGCAGAGCGTTACTATACGGCAACTGATACGGGCAGGCCCCGTGTGGAAGGAATAGTATGCATATGCGACGGGCGGATGCTGCACGGAGGACCAACCGACCGTCTGCGCGGCATACTTACCACCTACCGCGAGGCACGCCGACGCGGCATCCCTTTTTATATCTCCTGGACAAGTCCTTTCCCGCTCGAAGACTATCTCGTGCCGGCCGGATTTGACTGGCGTATCAAACAAACGGATATATGCGCGTCGCTCGCCGGTGCGCTTCCTGTGATTATAGACGACCTGCCGAATCTGTTCGGCAAGATGCGCCTCAGAGCAGCCCTCGCAAGACGAAAACCACAGACGCACGTGTACACCAACAGCGACGAAGCGCGCGGCGAATACGCCGCTTTGTACCGTGAGGTATTTCGCCCGTCGGAGGCTCTGCAACGCGAGGTTGACCGCCATCTGGCCATACTCGGCAGCAGGTATTTTGCGTTTACGTTTCGCTTTCTGCAGTTACTCGGTGATTTTGAGGACTATCTGCCCACAGTGTTGCCGCCCGAACAGCAGAACGAATTCATGGAAATGGTAGAGGCCGAGATGCTGCGTCTTGTCGCAGGGCTGCCGGCCGACTGCCGCATACTTGTCACAAGCGACAGCCGCCGTTTTCTCGATCACGTAAGGCATATCGACGAACGAATCTATGTGGTGCCCGGCGATGTGAAGAACGTAGACCGCACACAAGGCGACCATAAAGACGCGTGGATGAAAACTTTCGTAGACCAGCAGCTGCTCATGCACGCCTCACGCGTATATCTCATGCGCACCGGCGCGATGTATCCTTCGGGCTTCCCGCGCTTCGCCGCCGAAATAGGCAGAGCAGAATTTGTGTACCACAACTTCTGACGGCTCGAAGCGCCGGCTCTAATTGAGCTTGCTGCTATACGCTTTCGGGTCGGTAATCAGTCTGAGGGCTTCGGTGTACACCGGGTTAAGCGGATTGGTGGAGCGCACATACGAACCGTTGTCGTAAAGGTCGCGGGCTATCAGCCCTTTCAGCATGGCGCGTATGAAAACCGCGCTACGCTCCCACTCCTCCGGATTGAATGGCAGCCCTTCGGCTTCAGCCGCTGCCTGCAGCTGTGTGTCTGTTTCAGGCGAGAGGGTGAACGCGGCATAGAATTCGTCCTCGGTAGGATACTCTTTCAGCCACGCTGCGCGATTGCGTTCCACTTTGTCGAGCACAAACGTGTTTACTATGCCTTTGGCCACAAGGTCGCGGTAGTAGGGCGTGAAATAAGTGGTGTCGACAGGCACAAACACGTCGGGCATGATGCCTCCGCCGCCATAAACCGTGCGGCCGCGCTTCAGCGTCTGATATTTGAGTGTTTCGTCGAAATGGATGCTGTCGGCGCTCCACAGTTCGCCGCTTTTATAGCGGTTGAGCATGTCGAGCTGATAGTCCTCGCCCTTGCCTTTTTCGTAGGGCTTCTGTATGCATCTGCCGGCAGGAGTGTAATACCGGGCGGTGGTGAGGCGTATCATCGACCCGTCAGGGAAGGGGAACGGCCGTTGCACCAGCCCTTTGCCGAAAGTGCGGCGGCCCACCACCACGCCGCGGTCATTGTCCTGCAGCGCACCGGCGAGAATTTCCGAAGCAGAGGCCGAATACTGGTTTACCATAACCACGATACGGCTCTTGGTGTCGCCTCCGCCCATCTCTACATTAAAGGTCATGGGCTCGCTGCGCATGCCTGCTGTGCTCACCACCGGCGCGCCCTTGGGCAGAAACTGCGACGCTATCTGCACGGCAGCGCCCAGATAGCCGCCGCCATTGTCTTCAAGGTCAAGAATCACATGGCGCATGCCCTTGCCGCGCAACTTGCGCACAGCTTGCGCAACCTCGTCGGAGGTGCTTTCGGCAAAGCGGCTCACGCGTATGTAGCCCACGGAGTCATTGGCCATGTAGGCGTCGTCCACACTGTAGATGGGTATGTCGTCGCGGCGCAGCACGAACTCTATAGGTGCGGCAGTGTCGCCACGTTTCACCATAAGTTTCACCACAGAGTCTTTAGGTCCGCGCAGATGCTTCATTATCTGCGTGTTTTTCATTTTCTGCCCGGCGAGTATAGTGTCGTTGGCGCTGATTATGCGGTCGCCGGGGCGTATGCCGGCTTTTTCAGACGGGCCACCCACCGTGGTCTGAATCACATAAACCGTGTCCTTCACCATATTGAACATGATACCGATGCCACTGAATTTTCCCTCAAGCGGCTGGTTGAGTTCTTTTGTTTCCTCAGGCGACGAATACTGCGAGTGTGGGTCGAGAGTGGACAACATGGCTTTTACAGCCTCGTTCACAAGGCTGTCTTCGTCCACTTGCTCCACATAGAAATTCGATATAATGCCTTCGGCATAACGCAGTTTTTGCGAAGGACTGAATTCGCGTGTCTGTGCGGCAGCGAGCAGCATTGCACTTCCGGCAAGAGCTGCGAGTATGATTTTTTTCATTCAGACGTCATTTAGTACGCGGTTGCGGTAAAAATGCGCTTACATCGCGACCATAAGAGGCGAGCTCGCGCACGATGGAGGAGGATACGGCTGCCAGTTCCGGCAGACTATATAATAAAACGGTTTCGATGCCGGAAAGTTGACGGTTTACGTCGGCGAGGTCACGCTCGTAGTCGAAATCGCGTGTGGAGCGCACGCCGCGCAGCAAGGCAGTCGCACCTACGGCGTCGGCAGCATCGACGGTGAGGCCGTCGTAGACCATCACATCCACGCGGTCTTCTCCGGCAAATACGCGCCGTATGGCCTCGGCGGCATCTTCGGCGTGGCAACGGTCGTCGGGCTTGGCGGAGTTGACGCCTACGCCCACTACGATGCGGTCGAAAATGTCAAGACCACGGACTACTATGGATTCATGCCCGGTGGTGAACGGGCGGAACGAGCCTGCAAACAGCGCTACACGCGCTTCAGGCTTCGATGGCGATGTCTTTGTCATCTTCCACTACAAGATTGTCAATAATGAAGGTCTGACGGTCCATAGTGTTCTTGCCCATATAGAACTCGAGCAGTTCGGCCACGGCGTCGTCTTTTCGCAGTGTGACGCGGTCCACGCGCATGTCAGGACCTATAAATGTTCGGAATTCTTCCGGCGAGATTTCTCCCAGACCTTTGAATCGGGTGATTTCGGCGTTCGCACCGAGGCGGTTTATGGCCGCTATGCGCTCCTCGTCGGTATAGCAATACACGGTGTCGTCGGCCGCAGCCTTGTTGCGGGAGCCGGTGCGTTTGGCCGTCTTTTTGTTGCGCACGCGAAACAGCGGCGTCTGGAGCACATATACGTGGCCTTTCTTGATAAGGTCGGGGAAAAACTGCAGGAAAAATGTAATCATAAGCAAGCGTATGTGCATGCCGTCCACGTCGGCATCGGTGGCTATGATCACGTTGTTGTAGCGCAGCCCGTCGATGCCTTCCTCAATGTTGAGGGCGGCCTGCAGCAGATTGAACTCGTCGTTTTCGTAGAGCACCTTCTGCGTCACTCCGAACGTGTTCAGGGGCTTGCCTCGCAGGGAGAATACTGCCTGCGTGGCCACATCGCGTATTTTTGTGATGGAACCGGCGGCCGAGTCGCCCTCGGTGATAAAGATGGAGGATGCGAGCTTCAGCGCGTCGTCGCCTTTTGTATCGTTGAGATGCACGCGGCAATCAAGCAGTTTTTTATTGTGCAGGCTCACCTGTTTAGCCTTCTCGCGGGCTTTCTTCGTTATGCCCGACATGGCTTTGCGGTCGCGCTCGCTTTCCTGTACTTTTTTTAGAATCACGTCGGCCACATCGAGGTTGCGGTGCAGGTAGTTGTCGAGCTCTTTCTTAATGAAATCGCCCACAAACTTGGCTATGGTGGGCCCTTCGGGGCCCATGTCGCGCGACCCGAGTTTTGTTTTGGTCTGCGATTCAAACACAGGTTCTTCGACTTTGACAGCCACGGCAGCTATGATACCGTTGCGTATGTCGGAATACTCGAAATTACGGCCGAAGAAATCTTTGAGCGTACGCGAAACAGCTTCTTTAAAAGCACTCAGATGCGTTCCGCCCTGTGTGGTGTGCTGGCCGTTGACAAACGAGTAATATTCTTCGCCATACTGGTTGGCATGCGTGATGGCTATCTCAATGTCTTCTCCTTGCAGATGTATTATGGGGTAGAGCGGTTCTTTCGTCATGTTCTCCCGCAGCAGGTCGAGCAGACCGTTGCGCGAGTGGAATTTGCGGCCGTTGTACACAATGGTGAGGCCGGTGTTGAGGAAGGTATAGTTCTTGAGCAGCGGCTCTATGAATTCGTCGCGGTATTTGTAGTCGCGGAAAATCGATGGGTCGGGAGTGAAGCGTATCAGCGTACCGTTAGGAGCGTCCGAGGGCTCCAGCGGGCTTTCCTGCTTGAGCTCGCCATAAGCGAACACGGCGCGTTTGAATTCGCCGTCACGTGTGCTGATTATTTCAAATTCGGTGCTGAGGGCGTTGACGGCCTTTAAGCCTACGCCGTTGAGGCCTACGCTTTTTTTGAAGGCCTTGGAGTCGTACTTGCCGCCGGTGTTCATTTTCGACACCACATCAACAACTTTGCCCAGCGGCACGCCGCGGCCGTGGTCGCGCACCTCGACACTTGTTTCGTCTATCGTTATTTCAATCTGGCGGCCGAAGCCCATCATGTACTCATCGATAGCATTGTCAAGTACTTCTTTAAGCAGGACATAAATACCATCGTCGCTGTTGGTGCCATCGCCGAGTTTGCCGATGTACATGCCGGGGCGGCGTCGGATATGCTCTTTCCAGTCAAGGGTCTGTATGGCGTCCTCGCTATAATTTACGGCTGCAGCAGGCTGCATGTTTTCCATGTCAAGTTCTTCGCTCATAGCTGCAAATTTAACGATTTTTTTTCATATCCGCAACAATGCCGAACGTGCTGACGCAGACTCTCGCATCGTGGCACAATCTATTTTCCGGCTACAATCTCGATTCCGCCCACCTCGGTCGAACATTCGCCAAGCGGACCGTTGGCCTGCAGCACGCTTGTGGTGATGCGCACGAAATCTATACGCTCGAACACTATGCTGATGCCCTCAGGCGTGACGGCTGTGGATATGTCGAGCATGCTTCGGTCGTCCGAGTCGGGGTAGGCATCGGCATAACCTTCGTAGCATACGAGTTCGTACTGGCCGTTGTCGGGGTTGAAGCGTCCGTTGTCAGGCAACCGTCGCGCAGCGAAAGTCATGCTGCCGCCTTCGGCGTTCCATTGCGGAAAGAAGGGCTGTTTATGATGCGACGACACGCGGTTGATCCATCCTTCGCTGCCGTCGGAGAGAGTGTAGCGTATGTATTTCGCATCAGTGGCGTCGGGGGCAGGCTCGTGATAGGTTACGGTCACATCCTGTCCGTCGTCGTAAAGATAGCCACTGAGCGCGCACCAGTCGCCGTCGTCAGGCAGGCCGTTGCCGTTGTTGTCTTGCATCACCTCCACTATTCCCGGTTCTGAAGAGCCGAACGGCCGCCCGTCGGGGCCTATGCCATGTATAATTGCGTTTCCGCGCACGCGGAAATCCGGCCCCTGCGTGTTCCATATAGGCTTTTCGAGGCGCAGCGTGACAGAGCCGCCGAACGAGCCGAGTGTGACTATGCGACCCGCGCACAGGTCGTCCTGCACCTTGCCGCGCATGGTTTCGGGGGTATCGCCGGATGTGTACAGAGGCAGCTTGTTCACAAACTGCCCGGGTGCCGGCGAATAATCAAGCACCACTACGTTGACTATTTTGCTCTCGCCGGCTGGTACATCGGGTTCTTCGGTGATATCGTTGGCGGTGTTGCAAGCCGCAAGGGCTATTGCCATGCCTGCCGGAAGCAGACGCAAATATCTGTTCATATGCGTATGAGTGTGTCGTAGTCAAAGTCGTCCACGGCGGCCGTACCTACCACGCTGTCCCACAACATGGGCGAGATGCCGGAGCCCGGACGCTTGACCGTTATGTTTTCTTCAGTAAGAATTTCTCCTTTGCGGATAGGCCGTGCGGCCACAATGCTTTTGCGGGCTATTTCTATATTGGGCCGCTCGGCCTCCGCCACCACTTTTTGCCCGGAGCCGATGGCTTGTTCCACTCGGCGTATGTCGTCCACCATGGCCTTGAGTTCGTCCGGCTCGAGCGATGCCTTGTGGTCGGGGCCGGGCAGATTCCTGTCGAGCGTGAAATGCTTCTCTATGATGCATGCGCCCATAGCCACGGCTGCCACCGGGATAGCGATTCCCTGCGTGTGGTCGCTGTAGCCTACGCCGGCGCATCCGAGTGTTTCCAGCGCGCGCATCGCGCTCAGATTCACCGCTTTGGGCGGGGTGGGGTACTGGGTGGTGCAGTGCAGCAGCCATATCTGATTGCGGGGAGTGCCGGCCTGTTCAAGCACGCCTACGGCAGCTTCCACCTCGGGCAGAGTCGACATGCCGGTGCTCATGATAACGCGTTCGCCACGTTGTCCTATTTTCCGCAGATACGGCAGATTGGTGATTTCGCCTGAAGGAATTTTCCAGTAATCCATGCCGAGCGGCACAAGAGTGTCGATGCTGACAAGGTCAAACGGAGTGCTCATAAAACCTATGCCTTCGTCTTCGCACAGCGCGGCGAGTCCGGCATAGTCACACAGCGGCAGGTGTATGGCTTTGCACATTTCAAGCTGACTTTGCTCGCTGCCCGTGGTTTCTTTCTGATACTCCGCTTTCGGAGCTATGGACGATATGACGAGCTCGGGCACTGCTGTCTGAAACTTCACATAGTCTGCTCCGGCAGCCTTGGCAGCAGCCACCATCCTGCGTGCGAGCTGCAGGTCGCCATTGTGGTTTACACCCGCTTCTGCTATAATTATAGTATGTCGTGACATTGCGATCAGTCGTTATAAAACACCACTTCCTGTAGGTATCGGGCTATCTCGGTGCCGGGACGGTAGGATGCCGGAGCCGCGGGCACGCTGCGTGCTTCGTCGAGTATCATGCCGGGGATGTCGGCGCCGGCATGCACAGCGCACACGCATCCGCCGCCGAGGCGCGGGTTGATTTCCATTATGTACAGCCCGTCGCTGTCGAGGTCGTGTATCAGCTGCACAGTCACCGCGCCCCGCAGGCCGGTGGCTTCGAGGGTGCGCCGCACCAGCTCGACTGCTCGCGGAGAGTCTATGGTGATGCTTCGCACCACTTCTCCGCCGGCCACCTCCAGACGGCGACGCGGCACTATGGCAAGCGGCTCGCCGGACTGCACCGACACATAGCAGTCGACGCTGATTTCTTCGCGATGGTCGAAGCGCTGCTGTATCAGATAGTCGTTTCGGTCGGCCAGCTGCATTAAATCCGACTCCGAGTCAATCATTACGAGCCCTTGCGACGCCGAGCCGTGGCGAGGCTTGGCTATGAGAGGGGCAGTTACCTCGCAGCCCTGAAAAGTGGGAGGCACGGGCAGCGACAAATTCTCGAAAAACTCGGCTGCACGCACTTTGTCAAACATCAGTTCCGACAATTCGGCCGACGCGGCCGGCACAAATACTTCAGGTTTCATGCCGTGAAGATTGGCCGCCACCGCTACCGCACCGTCGACAAAGGGCACCACTATATCTATCGAGTGTTTGTCGCACAGGTGCGCCAGATGTTCGTATATGTCGGCGTCGGCCCAGCGACGTCCTTCTACGATTGTACCCACTGCGGCAATGGGCAGATGCGTGCCGAGCTCGCTGCTGAAGATGTTGCAGTCAAGGTCGCGTCGGGCCGCAGCGCTTTTGAACAGCTTGGCCATGGCTACCCGCTTGGCCCCGCCCAAAAACAGTATATTGACCGCGCTCATCGGTTGTATATATCGGTTTTGTATTTGGCTAAGTTCTCGGGACGCACAAACCAGTCAATGGTCTTGCGCAGTCCTTGTTCCAGCGAATGTGACGGACGCCAGTCGGTGAGCGTGGTTATGAGCGTGTTGTCGCCGCACAGACGCCGCACCTCGCTTTTCGAAGGGCGCAGGCGTGCCGGGTCCACGACCCACTCCACGTCGGCATCCATCAGCTTCGCTATGGTGCGCAGAGTCTGCTCCATGCTCACCTCCGTGCCGGTGGCAATGTTTATGTCGCGTCCTTCAATCCCTTCGGCACTCGCCAGGGCTATAAACCCGCGGCAAATGTCGGTGACATAATTGAAATCGCGTGTGGGCGACAGGTCGCCTACTTTTATGCTGCGCTCGCCGGCTGCAATCTGTCCGATAATGGTCGGTATGATGGCGCGGGCGCTCTGACGCGGTCCGTAGGCATTGAACGGACGCGCTATGACCACAGGCAGGTCGAACGCGTTGTAAAACGAAGCAGCAATGGCGTCGGCGCCTATCTTGGTGGCCGAATACGGACTTTGCGGCTGCCTCGGATGGGTTTCCGGGATGGGCACCTGCAGGGCCGTGCCGTAGACCTCGCTTGTAGATGTGACCACGATGCGGTCCACACCCTCGGCCCGTGCTGCCTGACACATGTTGAGCGTGCCGCGGATATTAGTGTCGACATAGCTGTCAGGGGCCACATAGCTGTACGGGATGGCGATGAGAGCCGCGAGGTGCAGCACGGTGCCGCATCCGCGCGTAAGTTCGCGGCAGAAATCGCCGTCGCGCACGTCGCCGCTTACGATTTCAAGGTCGGGGTGGCGCACGTCGTCCAGCCAGCCCCAGTTGTTGAAGGAGTTGTATTGCGCGAGCGCGCGCACTTTATAGCCTTGTGAAAGCAATGTTTCAGTGAGATGTGAGCCGATGAATCCGTCGGCGCCGGTTACGAGCACCGGCTTATTCTTGTCTATCATGATTTCAGAACGTCTTGCGGAATTTATAATCTACTGTAGCTCCGTCTGTCGTGGTGTGCTGCAGATGCATGTGCTTGCTGTCGAGAGAAATTATATCGAGCCTGTTGATAGCGTTGGACGTAAGCAGCAGCCACCACGGGGCGCTGTACTGCCCTTCGCCGGCAGCTGTGTTGTCGTCGCGGTGTGTGTAGTCTATGAAAATGGCGTTGTTATCGCGCTCCCAGCTGCCTATGCAATAGGCAAGCAGCGAGTGGCGGTCGTCGATCAGTTTGGTAAGCGCTATGGCGCCCTGGAACTGCATGAATGTGTGGTCGGGGCCAAGTTCCTGCACGGTGCCGTCCACCGACATTTCGTCGAGAACCCAAGTGCCGAACAGCGGCCCTATATCGCCGTCGTTGTGTGTGCAGCTGCCGCATGCTATGGCAAGGCACATAATAACGAGATGGACTATTCGTGTCATGTGAGTATTTAATGTATAGATAGTGAACCCGAGTATCGCACTCCGAGAAATGCTCCGAAATTGTTGCCGCGCAGGCTGCCGGCATCGAAAGCTACCTGCATTTTCAACGACAACCCTTTCAGAATACGGTCGGCCCGCCATGCGGTTTCGGCCATGGCGGAATTGTTTATATAGCAATGCGCGCTCGGCAGACGTCCCATGCCCCACGCCTGCTGATAGCTGTACATCACGCGCCAGTCTATATCGTCGCCTATGGCGCCGGCCACTGCCACATGCACTCCGCGGGCTATGTTGTGGGCAAACATAGGTGTGCCGTCTGTATTATACACCGGCGCCTTCAGAAAAGGTGTGCCTATGGCCATGCCATAGTTGGCGTACGCGCCATACATATCGTTGTTGAAATAGTTGTCGCCTCCCGACGTGGCATTGGTCTGCGTCGTGCCGGGATAGTCGCCGGGCTCCCAGGGTATGGGGCCGCTTTCGTTTGTAAAATCGAGCCACTCTATGGCCGCTTCGGTTATTATGGCTCTGCGGGGGGAGTGGTAGGCTATGCCCCACAGACCGTCGAGCCCGTTGAATTTGCCCAGGCCGGAACCGTCCTCCCAGGGATTCAGCAGATATGCGGATATCTCGGCGCCGGAGCGCAGGCGATAGCGCATTTTCAAATCGATGGTGCCGAGCGACGAGCCTTTGTAGTACGCATCGCCGTTGCCTTCCATTGGCACAAGCATGTCAATGAAATCACGAAGGCGAGCGCCGTGTTTTTCCTCGCGTGTGAGTCGGCCGCGGTCGTACCATTTTGTTTCGCCGCCGAAGAGTCCGCCTACCTGCAGACCGGCCGTCACACTGAACGGCTTGGAGGGATTGCTGCGGAAATGCGCACGCTTGTAGGTGTAGAGCATGCCGGTGGCAAGCAAATCGTTGTAGCAGTTGAACTGGTCGCGTCGGAAGCCGTTGTCGGTAAATTTATTGTAGCTGATTACGCCGTCGATCTGCACCCAGCCGCGCGTAAGAGGGATATCTACGAAATCAAGGAATCCTACCTCCACTCCCGGCAGTCCGCGGGAGTTGTTGCTTCTGGCCGGGTCGCCGGAGCTGACAAGCGGATTGAGCAGATACGATTGTGGATTCTTTTGGCCGGCAGTCAGAAACACCTGTCTGTACTTGACAGTCGCATAAGCCTGCTGCACGACAAATGCCGCCGGCCGATACGATTGCGCTCCCCACGCTGCTGCCTCGCTGTCGTAATGCTCGTATTCGGAAGCCGACGTGCGGTCGGCGGCCAGCTCTACGCCCGCCGCCCACGAAAAGCGGCGCGACTTATCCAGCTTCTTTTCAGCGGCTACATCGAGCATGGCTCCGCGGCGCCCGTTCATAAGACCGTTTTTCCACGACCCTATCATATATGGCGTGAAGCGCCCGGTGGAAGGCGCGGCCATAAGTGTCGCCTCGTAGTCGACCGTCATAGCCGGTTCGGCTGCATGAGCGAACGCGGCAACGGCAAGACACGCCGCCGCAGTGCTTATATGTTTGAATATCGGCCTCATTTTTCTATTTCTTTTCTGAATGAGAGAAAATCGGAGTAACGGCGCAGGTACTCCGCCTCGTCGTAATGGTCGGATGCAAGTACGAGGCATACGGCACCCGACGAAAAATCGTCGATGGTACGCCATATGCCGGGGCGCACGAGCAGAGCGTGGTACGGACGGTTCAGCGTGAAGCGGCGTTTCAGATGGCCGTCGTCCAGCGTGACCGTAAAGCTGCCCGCAGCAGCTATGATGAGCTGTTGCAGACGTCGGTGCGCGTGCCCGCCGCGGCTTTCGCCTCCCGGCACATCATACAGGTAATACACGCGGCGCACGTCGAACGGCACAGTGTGGCCGCCCGACACAACGGAAAGATCGCCTTTTCTACGGCTGTGATGCCGGTCGAGCTCAAGTATGTCGCAGTCATGCACCCGTGCGGCGCTTTTCTCGGGCATAGGCTATGAATTGTTTGTAATTCTCGATATAATCGGCTCTGTCGTATGGCTCGGAGGCCACTACGAGCGCTACGGAGTTGGTGCTGAAATCAGACAACTGCCGCCACACTCCGGCCGGCACGTAAAGCCCGTAGTAAGAGCGGTTGAGGTGAAACGTAGAGCGACTGACACCATCGTCCACCGTGACGACAAAACTGCCCGACAGGGCTACTATCAGCTCACGGTTTCGGCGATACGCGTGCCCGCCGCGCTTTTCTCCGCCGGGCACATCGTAAATCCAATAAGTGCGGGCGATGGCGAACGGCACGGCGTCGAGCTCTTCTATCACAGAAAGATTGCCTCTGCGGTCGAGGAATTTGGGAAGTTCTATGATCTGTGCTTCATCCATAATCATGGCAAAAATACAAAAAAATAATTAAAGAGCGGCTCGGCTTTATATAAAAATCACTACATTTGCATAATATATAATGAAAACCAATCGAATGAAAAAGTTTCTCATACCTCTAACAGTTTTAATCTCAACAAGCTACATGACCAACGCGCAGAATCCGTTTTTCGATGAATTCCAGGGCGTGCACGCTACGGCGCCGTTTTCAGCCATCGACAACTCTCACTGGATGCCTGCCATCGACCGCGGAATAGAGCTCGCGCAGCAAGAAGTGAACGCGATAACCAAACAGCGTTCCACCCCTGATTTCGACAATACCATTGTGGCGCTCGAGCGTGTGGGCCGCGACCTCAATCGCGTGCTGAACGTGTTTTTCCCGCTACTTTCGGCCAATGCCGACGACGAAATGATGAATCTCAGCATCGAAGCGTCGCGCAAGCTGTCGGAATACTCCACAAACTTGATTCTGAACGAGCGTCTGTGGGATCGTGTGAAATATGTCTACGACCACCGCGACCAGTACACGCTCACTCCCGAGCAAAAAACGCTGCTGCAGAACACCTACGACTCGTTTGCTCTCTCAGGTGCCGCACTTGAAGGCGAGGACCGCGAAACTTTCAAGAAAATCAGCGCCGAGCTGTCGGAACTCACCACGCGTTTCGGCCAAAACGTGCAGAAAGAACTGCCCACCTACGAAATATGGCTTACGGAAGCCGACATAACCGGCCTGCCTGAAAGCAGTGTTGCGGCTGCGTCGGAAGCCGCTGCCGCTAAGGGTCGCAAAGGCGAATTCCTGTTCACGCTCGACCAGCCCGTGTACATGGCTTTCATGAAATACAGCGACCGCCGCGACCTGCGCGAGCGCATGTATCGTCTTTACACAGGGCGCAACACCAAAGGCGAGTTTGACAACACTGAAGTGCTGCGCCGCATAGCCGAACTGCGCATGCAGATGGGCCGGCTGCTCGGAGCAGAGAATTATGCCGCGCACTCGCTGCAGCGCACCATGGCACGCAACCCCGAGGGCGTCTACAACCTCCTCGACCGTCTGCGCGATGCCTACAAGCCTGCATTGCAGAAGGAAATGAACGAGCTTGCCGCGTATGCTTCCGGCATAGAGGGCAAAAAGATTGATATCAAGCCCTGGGACTACAGCTACTACGCCAATAAATTAAAGACCGAGAAATATGCCTTCGACGAAGAAGCTCTGCGCCCGTATTTTGAACTCGGCAATGTGGTGGACGGTGTGTTCGGCCTCGCTACCAAGCTGTACGGCCTCACGTTCAAGCTCAACGACAGCATCGAGGTGTATCACCCGGATGTGAAAGCCTACGATGTGAACGGCCCCGACGGTTCTTACGTTGGTGTTCTGTACACCGATTTCTTCCCTCGCGCGAGCAAGCGTCCCGGAGCCTGGATGACAGGATTCCGCGACCAGTACGTGACAGAGGACGGCGTGGACGAGCGCCCGCATGTATCCATAGTGATGAATTTCACCAAACCCACAGGCGACACTCCCTCGCTTCTTACGCCCTATGAGGTGGAAACGTTCCTGCATGAGTTCGGACACGCCCTGCACGGACTGCTCACCGACGTAAACTATGCTTCGCTGAGCGGCACAAGCGTGTATCGCGACTTCGTTGAGCTTCCTTCGCAGTTCAATGAAAACTATCTTACGGAGCGTGAGTTCCTCGACGGTTTCGCACGCCATTATCAGACCGGCGAGGCCATACCGCAGGAACTTGTGGACGGACTCGTGCGCAGCGCTCAGTTCGGTGCGGCATACGCGTGCATGCGTCAGCTGATGTTCGGCTACCTCGACATGGCATGGCACACCATCAAAGAGCCTGTGAGCACGGATGTGGCAGCCTTCGAGCGCGATGCCACAGCCGGTGTGCAGATTTTCGAGCCGGTGGACGGTTCGCTCACTTCGCCTCAGTTCAGCCATATTTTCGCTGGAGGCTATGCCGCCGGATATTACAGCTACAAATGGGCTGAGGTGCTCGATGCCGACGCGTTCTCGATTTTCAAAAAGCATGGCATCTTCGACAAAGCCACCGCCGATGCTTTCAAGAACAATATACTGACGCGTGGCGGAACTGAAAATCCGGCCGAACTTTATCGTCGTTTTGCCGGACGCGATGCCGAAATCGACGCTCTGCTTGAGCGCGACGGCATAAAGCAGCAGATAGCTCTCCCTGAGAACCGCTGATGCAGACCCGGGAATTTTCCATCGCCCCCTCGGCCATTGCCGGCATGCTTGCCGGACGATGGCTCGGGAGGCGATGGTTTTATTTTGCTCTGCCGGTGGCTGTGGCTCTTGCGGCGTCGCTGACGGATGTGCGTTGGTTCGTGGTCGCCCTCATGCTGCTGTTTATAGTGTGGCCCATGGCATTGTTTTTTGTGTGGACAGGCGAGGCGTTGCGGCCTGAAGCCGTACGCGCGGCCGTTCCGCACAGGATTGTTTTTGAAGAGTCGGGCTTCGTGATAGAATACACCGCCGATGCCGACAGCGGGCGCGTGCCGCCGGATTCGGAAAGGTATGAATGGAAGGCCGTGCGCTCTATCGTATTCGGCAAACCTTACGTGCGCCTGGAATTATGTTCGGGCACATTTGTGGCGGTGCCGTACGATGCGCTGACGGCGGAAGAGTGGGGGCGTATTCAGTCTATGGGCCTCAGGCCGCCGGTATAAGTATCCATCACATATCCGGCCACGCCTATGCCCTCAGGCATCAGAGGGTGATGCTTTATCAGATCGACCGTTTCAGCCACGGCTGCGTCGGTGTCGTCAAAGCCGTGGAGCCAGTTGCGCAAATCTATGCCGCAGTGCTCCATGAGGGAAATGTGCTCGTCGCTGATGCCACGCTCGCGCATGAGCTGCAGCATGTGTTCCGCATCCATGCCCTGCACGCCGCATCCGGTGTGTCCGACTACCATTATTTCTTCTACTCCGAGCTCATAAACCGCAATCAGCAGACTGCGCATAGTGGAGTCAAAGGGATTTGTGATGGTTGCACCTGCGTTTTTGATGATTTTCACGTCGCCGTTGCGCAGACCGAGAGCCGCCGGCAGGAGTTCCACCAGCCGGGTGTCCATGCACGATACTATTGCAATCTTTTTGTCGGGATACTTGTCGGTTGCAAAGCGCTCATACCCGCGCTCGGCTACAAAACTGCGGTTGAATTCGAGTATTTCGTCTATCATTTCTGTCGGTTGAACGGATTTTCAGCCTCAAAATTACACAAAATTTATGCCCCGGGCAAAACATAGCGGACAATATGGATACGGAGAGTCCCGCCTTGTGAACGATTGGCACGCCGTTTGCATTATATAAAATATGAACAATAAGGAAATCAACGAATTCAAGACAAATGCCGTTATCGCGCTCAGCGAGCGGCGCATACTCGATACAATCAAGCTCGTGCGCTCGCTGCCGCCGGCGGTATTGTCCTACGACATACGCGGCGCGTTGGACAGCGTGGAAGAACATTACAGACTCATGCTTGAGTATTTCGCCCGCGGAGCGTCTGACCCCGGGCGCGAGTCGGCTCATGCGGCAATACTTACGGATCTGCGCGGCGTTGTGGACCGATGTGTGCGCGCGCTGCAGGCGGAAGCCACGCCATCGCAATATTTCAATGTAGTGCGCACCGTGGCAGTGCACCCTTCGCGCACTGTGGCCGATGTGCTTGCGGAATATGCCGATGTGCGTGCGCAGTTGGCGGCTACCTTTGATGTGGCCGGCATAGACACGGCCACGGACCGCATGCGTGCCGACGAGCGCCGGCTCGCCCGCGAACTTTTTGAGCGCACGTGGACAGAATATCCGCTTGGCAAGCTGTCATATACTGCGATTGCCGACGCTGTCGGACCTGACGGCACATTGTCACACGACATGCGCATGCGTGTGCTTGCCGCTATTGGCCTGGGACTTCTGGAGGTTTATGACGCGCACCGCTTCCATCTTTTAGCCGATATCCTCGACTACACGTCCGACGAGAAGGAGGCTCTGGCGGCCATGGTGTGGCTGCTGACGGCTCTGTTCCGCTATCGTTCACGCAAACACTCCGACGAGGTGGAAGCCCGTCTTACGGCTGCTATGGACCATCCGCTGTGGCATGCGCGTGTGCGTGCAGCCAACCGCGCGCTGCTGCAAAGCCGCGACACCGAGCGTGTGGTGCGCCGCATGCGCGACGAGCTGATGCCCGACATAATGCGCCTGAGCGAGGATATTCTCGACAAAAAAACGCGTGAGGAGCTGCTCGGCGATATTATGGCCGACGCTGAGGCCAACCCCGAATGGGAGGAAAAGCTGCGCAGCAGCGGCATGTACGACCGCATGCGCGAGCTCTCTGAAATGACGGGCGACGGCGCCGACGTGTTCATGGGAGCGTTCGCGCATCTTAAAAGCATGCCGTTTTTCAGCTCTATAGATGCGTGGTTCACTCCTTTCGACGAGTCGCAGGCCGATGTGGCGGAAGCTCTCGGGGGCGATATGGCGCAGTTTGTGCAGATGCTGTGCCGCATGCCCATGCCTTGCGACAGCGACAAATTCTCCATGCTGTTTGCTCTCAGGAGCGGCCCCGCCGCCCAGCGCGAGGCGCTCGCCATGCAGCTGGGCGAGAACAGTGCCATGCTGGAGCAATTAAGCGAGATGCGATCGACGTCGGAGAGCGATACTGATTTGGCTGCAAGGTCTTACGCGCAGAATCTGTACCGCTTCTTTAAGCTGTATCCGCGTCACAATGAATTCTTTGACCCGTTTGCGCGGCAGATTATGCCCACATCGCTTTCGATAGCCGGAAGGCAGATAGCCGACAGCGACACATTGCGCGAGTCGGCGGAACTGCTGTTTAAGATAGGCGCCTGGAGCGATGCGCGCGCGGCCATAGAGGCTGTGGCTTCTACGGAAGGCAATGCTTCGGCGGAGCTGTATCAAAAATCCGGCTACTGCTCCGAGCAACTCGGCGAATACAACACAGCTATCGAAAGCTATACGCTGGCCGACCTTTACGACGACGCGTCGCCGTGGACTCTCAGACGACTGGCGGCATCGCTGCGGCGCACAGGCAATCCCGAGCGAGCCATAGAGCCACTCAGGCGCCTGTGCCGTCTGCGGCCGGACGACAAAGCAGCCCGACTGAATCTGGCGTTCAGTCTGATTGAAAGCAGAGAATATGCCGAAGCCTCGAGGCTGCTTCAGGAACTTGAGGCGGAGAGCGACGATACGCGCCGCTTGTGGCGGGCGCAGGCCTGGACTGCTTTTATGACGGATGATTACGCTCGCGCGCGCAGATACTATGACATGGTTCGGTCTGACAATCCGTCGGCACGCGATTTCCTTAACATGGGCCATCTCGCATGGGTGGAGCGGCGCCTGCCCGATGCTATCGAGGCGTACCGTCAGGCTATGTTGGCCGACAGCCTTACCGCAGAGCAACTGCGCGGACGCATAACCGAGGATTTCCCGGCTATAGTCCCCAAAGGCATACGCCGCTCCGAATTGCCCTTGCTGCTCGACGCGATACAGATGGCATAACAAAGCGCAGGCGTGCGCATCGTTACTAACTGTGTGCGCCGAGCATCCCGAGTATGTCGGAGGCAATCTGACCGGCGGTCATGCGACATTCCTTCACGAGTTCCGATGCGTTGAATCTGTCGCGGAACTCTTTCGGCAGGCCGTAGCACGCCACGCGCATGGCCGAACGACCATAGTACGCCGCTACTTTTTCGCCAAAACCGCCTGAAAGCACCCCGTCCTCAACCGTGACGGTGAGCACATGGTTGGCTTTCAGTTCGTCGAGCAGCGCGATGTCGAGCCCGGACAGGAAACGTGGATTTATCACCGTTGCGTTCGCTCCGCTGTCGGCAAGTATATCGGCAGCTTCTTCAGCAGTACGGAAGAACGTGCCGGCGCCGATTATCGCTACTTTGCTGCCGTGGCGCGTAACCTCGCTGCGGTTCAGTTCGCTGTAATCGGTCGGGAAACTGCGTCGGCTTTCCACCACGGCTCCTCCGGGCAGTTTTATCGCCACAGGATGCTTTTTCTGGCCCATAGCCCAGTCGAGCATGGCGAGGTATTCCTGCTTGCATGTGGGCGCAAGGCACACCCAGCCCGGAATGTTGCTCACGAGCGCGGTGTCAAACCAGCCGAGATGCGTCACATCGTTCATGGCAAATACCGAACCGTGGAAGATGTTCAGCACCACAGGCATACCGTTTATGGACACATCCTGCGACAACTGGTCGTAGCTGCGCTGCAGGAAAGAGCTCACAACTCCGAACACGGGGCGCATACCGCCTTTGGCCATGCCTGCCGCCATGGCCACTGCATCCTGTTCGGCAATGCCTACGTCAATAAACCTCTGACCGGCCTGTGCGCGCTCCGCAGGGCCGAATCCGAGCACGCCGGGTGTGCCCGCCGTGATAACGGCCACTTCGGGATTGCGCTCCATGGCGTCAAGCATATGGTCGCGGAATATGGTCGCGTAGTTCTGCTGCTCGGATATGTGCAGCGGCTCGCCTGTACGCAGGTCAAACGGAGCGCCGAAATGAAAAGATTCCTTGTGGGCTTCGGCAGGAGCATAGCCCTTGCCTTTTTGCGTGCAAATATGCACCACCACCGGGCTGTCGCTGTCCTTTACGCTCAGGAAAGCATCCACAAGCGAACGCACATCGTTGCCATAGGCCACGTACAGATACTTGTAGCCCATAGCCTTGAACAGGTTGCACTCGGCCTGGCCGTCGGTCTGACGGAGCAGGCGCAGATTATCGTAGATTCCGCCGTGGTTTGGCGCGATAGACATGTCATTGTCGTTGATTACAACTATAAAGTTGGAACCGAGTGTGGCTCCATAGTCAAGACCTTCGAACGCCTCGCCGCCGCTCAGCGAGCCATCGCCCACCACGGCTATCACGTTGTAGCGCTCGCCGCGTATGTCGCGCGCCTTAGCCAGGCCGCTTGCCAGCGAAGCAGCAGTCGATGTGTGTCCTATCGTAAACAAGTCGTGCGGACTCTCTGCCGGAGATGTAAAGCCGCTCACTGTCCCGTATTCGTCGGGATTTGTGAACGCCTGCATGCGTCCTGTGAGCATTTTATGCACGTAGCACTGATGCGACACATCAAACACAATCTTGTCGGCAGGCGAATCGAACACGTAATGCAAGGCTACTGTAGCCTCCACCATCCCGAGATTAGGGCCTATGTGGCCGCCACGGATGCTTAAACGTTCGAGAAGCGCCGAGCGGAGGTCGTCGCACAGCACAGACAGTTCGCCTACGGTCATCGACTGTATGTCGGTCGGTGATTTTATTTTCTGAAGGTCCATATGCTTGAAATGTGGTTTTTGTATTTCAGAAAGACAGTTTGCGACGCAGTTTGTCGACCAGTCCGTCGCGCATAGGCTTAAGATTGACGGACACGGTATTGTCCTTCTTGTTTAGAAAGATAATAGAAGAGTGCATTACGATGGCCACCCAATTTTCAAACGGTACTATGGCATGTATCCTGTGCATTGGCAGGCGGTGAAACGGCGAGTTTTTGTCGATGCTGCCTATCACGAGTTCTGCGTTCATATCGTCGTCCATATCCACACTCACATTGTGGTGCGGTCCGGCTACATCAAACAGCAGCGGCATATCAAGACAGTCCAGACTTTTGGGGAGTTTTGAATATTTCTTGTATATGGCATCTATTACCTGTTGATTTATCATATCGGGGGAAACTTTGTACTGTTGCGGAATTTGCTTATATAACCGACGAGAGTATTATTTGTTTTAACCTTGATAACATATTTAAAAGATTTTTACGCTTGTATCAGGTCTGTAACATCAATCCAACTTATATGCAACAACAAAGCGCACGGCAGCTCATGCCGCCTATATTCACAGGCTGTCAGTGGGAAAGAGTACAGAAAAGCGATTAACGTACAAATATACAAAATATAGTGCAAATTAAGCCAAAATTTCATTATTTCAGTCAATTTTTGTAACTTTACACCGATTTTGCAATTAAATGCAGTCACTCAAACCAAAGAATTGTGCGAATATACTGCAATAAGCTACTGACTATACTCGTGATGCTTGCGGCATTACCGCATGCGGCTGAAGCATCGGAGGCTGCCGACAGTGCAGACGCGCGCGCAGCCATGCAGTTGCTGCCGTTTCACAGGCCGGTGGCATATGTCGATAGCGCGGGAACCGACAAATCCCGCAGCCGATATTTTTTAGTGGAGAATGTCGACGACGAATATTATGTGTTCAAGGTGAACGGCATGAGCAAGGCCCGTATGATTGAGTTGGCCGAAACTGCCGATAGCGCTACCGTGTCGGCTCCGATTTCTTCCGACTGTTTTTACGTGGAGGCCGGTGGCGAGGCGGAGTGCAGCACCGACAGCGTGACAGCCGCTCTCGACGCTGTCCACGAAGCGCGGACGCAGACGCAGGCCCCGTTGCAGCAGTTTCACCGCGAAATCACCCACAGGTCGTTTGTGCCCAAGGGACAGTGGATAACAGGTGTCAGCGTCACTTACTCGCAAAGCAATCAGGACAATTACAACTTCCTGATAATCGAGAATCTCAATGGCGACAGCTACACGTTCAAGGTGAGCCCGATGGTGCTGTTTGCGTTTAAAAACGATCTCGCCGCGGGCGGGCGCTTCGCCTACAGCCGCACGCGCACACGACTCAAAAGCGCCGATGTAGTGCTCGGAAGCGATACGGAGTACAATATCGACCATCTGTTCAGCATCAGCCATAAGTACACCGCTACAGGAGCGTTCCGCATGTATCTCAGCCTTGGCGACAACACACGCTTCGGCATGTTCAACGAGTTGCAACTGGAGCTTGGAGGCGGGCAGAGCAAAATCGCCAACGGGATGGGACAGAACCTGACCGGCACTTACGAAACGCATTTTGATTTCAGTGTGGGACTCGCTCCGGGCATAGTCTGCTTCCTGAACAATTACTCGGCCCTGGAGGTGAACGTTGGTGTGCTCGGTTATAACTACACACATACAAAAAGTGTGTCCGACCAGATATATGTGGCGCATCGCCGCTCCCGAAATGCCAATTTTAAAATCAACCTGTTCTCCATAATGTTCGGAGTGACTTTCTATCTATAGCATCATGAATATGAAACGTACACTCCTGCGGTTTATCCTCGCTGCCGCCGCGGCACTTTGCATCACCGATGCTTCCGCGGCCGACGGAATAGTGCGCAAGCGGCTGTTCAATCCCGACAGCATACCCGACGAGCTGGTGCTTGTAGGTGCCGACACCGTGCATATGATAATCCCCGAAGCCAACTACGGACGCTTCCACCGCGGCCTGTTCAACTGGCTATACGTGCCGGCAGGCAAATGGGGATTCGGGCTCAACGCATCCTATGGCGAACTTGACACTGAAGATGTGCAGGTGCTCTCGCTGATAAAGAACGTGAATCTTAACGGCAAGACCTACAGCATACGTCCGTCCATCAGCTATTTTTTCAAAAGCAACCAGAGTATCGGACTGCAGTTCAACTACACGCGCGGAGAAGCCAACCTCGACCGCCTGTCGGTGGATTTCGACGATGACATAAATTTTGACATCAGCGGAGTGAGCTATTATTCCGAGTCGTATGCAATCGCCACCGCTTACCGCAAATATGTGGGCCTCGGAAGAGCCAGCCGTTTTGCTGTTTTCAATGAGGTCAGCCTCGAATTTCTTGCCGGTTCGTCGAGGTTCAAGCGCATGTATGGCGGCGAACCCAAGGACACCCGCACCATAACCACCCAGGGCTCGCTCAATTTCAGCCCGGGACTGTGTGTGTTTATTCAGGACAACGTGGCTTTCAATGTGTCGTTCGGTATTTTCGGAGTAAAATTCCGCAATGAGAAGCAGAGCACCGACGGCGTCGACGAGGGCTCGCGTTTCACGTCCGGCGCAAATTTCCGTTTCAACATCTTCAACATCAGCCTTGGCATGATGGTGGTGATATGATGTCTATTGAGCAATGAAACATCCCGTAACACGCTTTTTCGTAATATCGGCTCTGGCACTCGCGGCAGCGGCATGCATCCACAACGACATACCTTATCCGCGCATACAGGCCAATTTTCTCACATTCAGGGCGCAAGGCACAAAAGGTGCAGCGGCCATCGACTCGTTGTCGCGCACCGTCACTCTCACGTTTCCTGAGGAAACAGATATATATGATGTGAAGATCGACGGCTACAGCCTTACGCCCGGAGCGTATATATATGGCAATGATACCATCACATCGCTGGATTTGAGCGAATCGCGCCACGTGACACTGCGTCTTTATCAGAACTATATCTGGACCATACGCGGCGTGCAGGATATAGAGCGGTATTTTACGGTCGACGGACAGGTGGGAGCCGCCACCATCGACGTGCCAGCGCAGCGTGTCATTGTTTATGTGAGCGAGAGCGTGGACCTTTCGGCAGTGCGTGTGCTCACATGCAAGCTCGGAGCTATCGGAAGCACCACTACACCCGAGATAGAAGGCGCGACGGTGGACCTTTCGAAACCCCTTACTGTGGACGTCGACCGCTATGGACGCAGGCAGACCTGGACCATATACGCCGAAGCTACCGCAAGCACCGTGCAGACACTCTCCGCCGACGGATGGACGTGCGTGGCGTGGGTGAGCGGCGCCGCACAAGCCGACCGCGACAACGGTGTGGAATTCAGAAAGGCCGGCGAACAGGACTGGACTCAGGCTCCGCAGGAGTGGGTGACCCACGACGGCGGCAGTTTTACAGCACGCCTTATCCACCTCGAGCCCGAAACCGAATATGAGGCGAGGGCATACAGCGACAGCGATTTCGGAGCCACTCTCACATTTACGACCGGCAGCCTGCTTCAGATGCCGAACAGCGACCTCGACCAATGGTGGCTCGACGGCAAGGTGTGGTGTCCGTGGGCCGAAGGCGGCGAGCCCTACTGGGACAGCGGCAACAAGGGCGCCACCACACTCGGCACGTCGAATACGTTCCCGACCGAAGACACCAGCACAGGCACCGGGCTCGCAGCGCAGCTTGAAACCCGCTTTGTAGGCATTGGCATCATCGGTAAACTCGCCGCCGGCAATCTCTTTACGGGCTCGTACGTGCGCACAGACGGTACAAACGGCATACTGCATTTCGGACGTCCGTTTGCAGAGCGTCCGACGCGGCTGCGCGGCTACATGAAATATAAGACTGCTCCCATATCGAGCACTACCGCCGGGTTTGAGGATCTGAAGGACCGCCCCGACACGTGCATTATCTGGGCTGCGCTGATAGATCAGGACTCGCCTTTCGAAATACGCACCAACCCGTCCAACCGTCAGCTGTTCAGCCCCGACCTGCACATCGTGGTGGCCTATGGCGACATACAGTGCGGAAAAGACATAGAGCAATATGTGCCTTTTGAGGTCGAGCTCGAATACAAGAGTACCTCCCGCAAGCCCAAATATCTGATTGTGACTGCATCAGCCAGCAAGTACGGCGATTATTTCACCGGGGGCAACGGAGCCACACTTTGGCTCGACGATCTGGAATTATTGTATGATTACTAAACGGTTATTGTCCATCATTTCAGCCGCTGCCATAGCGCATGCGGTCACAGCCGCGCCGGACAGCACTTCGGCGCCCTATAAAAAGTTTTTGCCTGAAGTGCATGCAACACTGCGTGCGCGATATGAGTTGGCCACGGAAAGCGGCAACGGACGTTTTCAAGTGCGAAACGCCCGCGTCAATCTCAACGGCTCGCTCACGGATTTTCTCGGTTACTATCTTCGGGCCGATTTTTGCGACAGAGGCAGTTTCAAGATGCTGGACGCATATGCCATATTCAAACCCGACGCGCATTGGCGCGTAATGATGGGCCAGATGCGTGTGCCGCTGTCGGTGGACGCATCGCGCTCGGTACACAACTATTGGTTCGCCAACCGTTCGCTTCCGACGCGCGATATGTGGGGCTCGCGCAAAGTGGGCCTTAAAGCTCGCTACAGCTTTTCTCCGGCCGGAGCATCTGCGTTTGTGGAGGGCGGCATTTTCAGTTCCGCATCCACCTCGGCTCAGACCTCGTGGAGCAAAAACTACACATATGCGGTGATAGGGGCGGTCGAGGCCGGCGACTGGACGCCAGAAATCGGTTTTCAGAGCAATGAACTCGGCAGCACACGTGTGAATCTGTGGAACATGTCGCTTACGTGGGAGCGCGATGGCCTTTGGGAAGCGGAAGGCGAGGTGCTGTGGAAATGCTACAGCAACAACGCTGCGCGCACAGTGTTTGCCTACAACCTGATGGCTCGCCGGTTCTTCCCGCTCAACTGTCGGTTTGCCAACCGTCTGTCGGCAGATTTGCGTTTTGACAGTTCGACCGACAACTGCGACGGTGCGCGCAACGAACATGGCGACCTCATAGTAACGCAGACAGCGCGCAAGCGCCTTACCGTGGGTGCTACACTCGCGTGGCTGAAAGGGCCGGTAAATACGCATCTACGCCTTAACTACGAACAGTATTTCCACAAGGCCGGGCACATTTCGTCGCCATCCGACGGAGCGAACAGACTCTGCCTGGAGCTGATGCTCCATTTCTGATGCCGCCGCTCAGTCGGCGGAAGCGAGTACGTGGCGGCGGTATTCCCCCGGTGCCATGCCTGTGTGCTGCTTGAAGTAGCGTCCGAAAAACGACTGGTTGGGGAAATTAAGCTGCATGGCCACCTCCTTTATGCTCATATCCGGGTTCGCAAGCAAGGTTTTGGCCTCAGACACCACAAAGCGGGCTATCCAGCCTACCGGCGACATCCCCGACTTGTCCCTTATGATAGCAGCAAAATACCGCGGCGTGAGTCCGAGTTCGCCGGCATAGAATCCTACCTCTCTTTCGTTTCGGAAATATTTCGAAAGCAAGGTCAGGAAGCGTGTGAAAAGCGTATCCGCACGGCTGAGCACTGTGGTTTCTGAAGCCGTACACGCCACATAGGCATCCATTATCTCAAAAAGGAGCACCTGTATGAGGGCATCCACTATGCGGTCGGTGAACATGGAGGCCTCGCTGCGGCGGCTGCTGATAAGCCCCACCATGCGCGTTATGCGGCCGTATTGCTCGGCCGACAGCGATATGTGCGGCTGCACGCGTATTTTTGAGAGGTGCTGCGTTTCGCCGGCGGACTCAAGCGCCTTTAGCACTATTTCAAAATCTGCCGCACCGCCCACAGCCTGCAGATTGGGGTGGAACGAACGGACAGACGTGCGCGAAAAAGCCGCGTAGATGTAAAGGTCGCCGGGATGAAGCGTATATTCCTTGTCGTCGACAGCGAGAGTCACACTGCCGGCTGTGCACAGCAGAAACGCGTTCTGATTGCTTTGCACAGGCATTGTGCTCTCCAGTATAGTCGAGGCGTCGATATCAAACAGGGCAACCGATGAGTCAGTCATAGGGTATAGTTTTTTATTTTGTAGACAAAAATAATAAAAATGAATTATTTTGTAGCACAATTTTTCGAATATTCACCAAAAACAGCTCAATAACCTACATATCGGGCAGGATAGGGGTAGTGTGGCTTCAGGTTGTAAGCAGTGGCGCATGTGCCTGCTGTCGCAATATATTGCTTTTCCCGAAATTAATGTTATATTTGCGGTGTCAACAGTGAAAATTATCCACAAAAACCAATCAATCATGAGCGAAAAGAAAAAGCGATATATGCTTGCGGAAGAGGATATACCCCGCAGATGGTATAACATTCAGGCAGATATGCCCAACAAGCCTATGCCTCCGCTCAACCCCGCTACGCGCGAGGTATTGCGTGCGGAAGATCTGTTCCCCATATTCGCGGAGGAGCTGTGCCGCCAGGAAATGAATCAGACCGACGCATGGATAGATATGCCCGAGGAGGTGCGCGAAATGTACAAGTATTACCGTTCGACGCCGCTGGTGCGCGCCTACGGTCTTGAAAAAGCACTCGGCACTCCGGCACATATATATTTCAAGAACGAGAGCGTAAGCCCTATGGGGTCGCACAAACTGAACTCCGCCATACCGCAGGCATACTACTGCCGCCGGGAGGGTGTGACCAATGTGACCACCGAAACCGGCGCAGGACAGTGGGGAGCGTCCCTGGCCTATGCTGCGAAGCTTTTCGGCCTTGAGGCTGCGGTGTATCAGGTGAAACTCAGCTACGAACAGAAGCCCTACCGGCGTAGCATGATGCAGACCTTCGGCGCGCAGGTCACCCCTTCTCCGTCTATGTCGACACGCGCCGGCAAGGACATACTGACAGCCAACCCAAATCATCAGGGCTCGCTCGGCACCGCCATTTCGGAGGCAGTAGAGCTTGCACGCACCACGCCCAACTGCAAGTACACTCTCGGCTCGGTGCTATCTCACGTAACACTGCATCAGACCGTGATAGGCCTTGAGGCTGAAAAGCAGATGGAAATGGCCGGTGAGTATCCTGATATTGTGGTGGCATGCTTCGGCGGCGGCTCCAATTTCGGCGGCATAGCGTTTCCGTTCATGCGCCACAACATCCTGGAGGGCAAGACAACGCGCTTCATTGCTGCCGAACCGGCATCGTGTCCGAAACTTACCCGAGGCGAATTCCGCTACGATTTCGGCGACGAGGCAGGCTATACGCCGCTTCTGCCCATGTTCACGCTCGGCCATAACTTCATGCCGCCGAACGTACACGCGGGCGGTCTGCGATACCACGGTGCCGGAGTGATTGTGTCGCAGCTGCTGAAGGACGGGCTGATGGAAGCTGTGGATGTGGAGCAGATCGAATCGTTCGATGCCGGAGTGCTTTTCGCGCGTTCGGAAGGCATCATACCGGCTCCCGAATCTTGCCATGCCATAGCAGCCACCATCCGCGAGGCGCTCAAATGCAAGGAGTCCGGCGAAGAGAAGGTGATACTGTTCAACCTCTCCGGCCACGGGCTCATTGACATGGCTTCGTACGACAAATATCTGGCCGGCGACCTCATAAATTATTCATTGTCCGACGAGCAGATACAGCGCAACATCTCCGCTCTCGACAAAACCATGCATTAATCGGGGAAAACCGCATTGGAGATCTTCGCTCCGACGCGCACACTGCTACCCTGCCTTTCAAGCCGTCTTGCTCCCGCGAGCTCCTTACGGAGTTCTTCAGGGGCAAGACGGTACATTTTCAATACCCTGGAGCGCGGAAAGCGGTTGAAAAAAGGATTGTACGACAGCAGCCATACGCCGACGCTGATGCTGCGCTCTTGCATGACGGCGTCCCACAGTTGCAGAAGGCGCGTGCCGGCAGATACAATGACGCCCGTGCGCCCGTCGGCCAGTCTGACAGCGCACAGCAGGTGGCGCCGCTTATCTCTGTCGGCACTCTGTTCCGCCTCGCCGGCTTTGTAGCTGATTGTGATGCCGCGGCCGAAGCTCCGGTTGATGCCGTCCATCATAGAGCGGAACACGGGCCCGTGGGCCGAACGGTCGGGAATACGGTAGTAGAGTATGTAGTAGTGTATCATCTCATGCAGCACGGTGTCTTCCACTACATTTTCGCTGCGGTCCGCCGCACGGCTGACAAGCAATTCAAATGTGCGTGAGCCGTCGGCGTCGCTACGGCACACCATCTTGCCGAGATATGAGCGCGCGTTTGTAACGCGAAACAACGGTTTCAGCAGCCGGCTGCCGAAACACAGGCTGTTGAATTCGTCGAATTTGCGTTCTATGTAGTCAACGGTCGGCCTCATCAGACGGACTACAGGGTTCGGCCGTGCGCATCAGACGCAACCATTTGCGATAGCCGAACGCCGCTATCACGGTATATACCGCATACAGAGTGGCATAGAGATATATCTGCTTATAGCAATACAGCCCCGTGCACACGGCATCCACTACAAGCCACGCCAGCCACTGTTCGGCATATTTGCGCGCCATCATCCACAACCCTACAATCGACAGTGCCGTAGTGAACGCATCGGCCACCGGCACATTGGAGTCCGTAAACTGAGTGAGCATAAACCATATGCCCCACCACAGTACAGCCGTGGCGAGCGCAATCACACCCCACACCGGGAGCGGAGTGCGGGTGATGCGGCGTGGCTTGGGATTGCGGCGCGATGTGCCACGGGTCCACGCCGTGAAACCGTAGACGGCTATTATCAGATAGTAGATGTTGATGGCAAAATCGGCATACAGGCCTTTTGAGTAATAGAGCCACATGCTTATGGCCGGCATTACCACCGAGGCGAGCCACACCTTCGAGTCGGCATGATATTCCCACCAGAGATATATTATGCCGACTGTGAAACCGAGTATTTCCAGAGCGAGGTCTATGGTCATCAGAAGCGGAGTGTTGCTGTCGCCATTACGTGCGCAGGAGCCTGCGCAGCGTAGCCGGTATAGATATAAAACTGTTTTTCGCCGTTGCTGCCCACTTCGTAGCCCGACGAGGCATAGCCGTTGCTGAAATATTTCTTGTTGAAAATATTATAGACTGAAAATCCCAGTTTCAGCTCCTTGATGCCGCCTATTTCGGTGAACGTGTAGGCGGTGTGGAGGTCGCTTACGCAATAGCCGTCAAGTGCCGCAGCCTCGGTGCGGGCGTTGTTCATGTACTGCTTGCTGATATAACGCGTCTGAAGCGCGACGTCAAACTTGCGGTATTTGAAATCGAACGTATTGTTCAGTATTATGTCCGGGGAAAAAGCGATAGGAGTGTTTCCGCGGTCGAATGTCACAGGATTGGTCCATCCGTCCTCATAGATGTATTCCACAAAATTTTTTATGCGGTTTCGCGAGAAAGTGGCATTTGCCTGCCATCCGAACCAGCGCACGGGTTTCCACGCAGCCTGTATCTCTATGCCGGCTCTGTAGGACGACGGCACGTTTTCGCTGAGGCTGTTGCCGGTGTCGGAAAGTTGGCCGGTCAGCACGAGCTGGTTCTTGTAGTCCATATAGTATAGGTTTACACCGGCCGAGAAACTCTTTGCGCTGAAGCTATAGCCCAGCTCGTAGTCGAAAAGGCGTTCGGCTTTAGGAGCGTGCGCCATGTCGCCGTCGGTGAAATTGTCGCGTGTGGGCTCTTTATGCGCCACCGACCACGATGCGAAAGCGCGGTGCGCGCCGTTTTCGTAGTTGAGTCCCACGCGCGGGTTGAAAAAGTTCCAATGGCGGTTCACGTCCAGGCGTGCGGGAGCTTCGGTGTTCCAGTCCCAGTTGTCGGACGCACCACGTATTGTGTAGTCAATGTGTCGGTACTGCATGTCGGCATATGCGCTGAACGGTTCGGATATCTGAACATTGGCGCGCAGAAACAGGTTTGAATCGAATTTGCGGCCCGCATTGTCGTAGTAGCGCTGCAGCGGGTCTATGGGGCCTATATAGTTGCGCACCCACTTTACCTGCCCGAAATGGTGGCCGTAGAAGAAACTCGCGGCGCCGCCGAATGTAGCGTCCACACGTCCGCGGCTATAATTGAAATTGACGTATCCGCCTCCAAAACTGTTGTCGTTTTTCTTCAGGCGTATGAGATCCGATTTTTTGATTTTGTTTCCGTCGGCGTCTACAAACGGTGTCAGCCCGTACTCTTCAAGCGTGCGCCCGGTCTTGTATTGGTCGTAATATCCGTCGTCCTTGGTGTAGTGCAATGCCGCGTTCAGACGCAGATTCTCGCATAAAACCTGCGAAAGCAACAGCTGGAAATGGTGCTGCACGTAGTTGTCGTTCTGGTCGGGATAAAACGCCGGATTTCCATCGGAATCAGTATAGGCTCCGCACGGGTTGTAGCGCCGTCCGTATTGCTCCATCTGCTCTTTCGACGCGTAGTCCCACGCCATATAGGTCTTTTCCTTGCCGCCGAAAGCGAGCAGACGCACAAGGGTGGTATAGCTGCGGTAGGCTGCCTGTCCGAAATAGCTCCACAATTCGGAGGATGCGCGGTCTATGTAGCCGTCGCTTCCGAGATGGCTCACGCGCGCGTCGAAGCTCCAGTGATCGCCAAGCACGCCGGAGCCTACGCGCAGTGTCTGCCTGTTAGAGTTATACATGCCGTATGCGCCGGAGAGTTCGGCATAGGCCTCGTCGGAAGGTGCGTCCGTTATCATGTTTACGCTTGCTCCGAAGGCTCCCGCGCCATTGGCCGATGTGCCGACGCCACGCTGAATCTGCACGTCGCGGAGCGACGAGGCGAGGTCGGGCATATTTACCCAATACACATTGTGGCTCTCAGGGTTGTTGATAGGAATTCCGTTGGCCATCACATTGATGCGCGATCCATCCGTGCCGCGGACACGCATGGATGTATAGCCCATGCCGGCGCCTGCATCGGATGTTATGGTCACTGAAGGTGTGGCCTGCAGCAGAAACGTGATGTCGCGGCCGTCGTTGTCGCGCAGCAATTCTTTTTTGCCGATGGTGGTGAAGGCCACAGGCGTGCGGGTGGTGGCACGGTTGGCCACTACCTCAAGCTGTTTAAGAACTATGCCGGAATCAACATTCTCCTCGTGTGCGTTTGCTGACACTGCACACGTCAAGGCAAATCCCATGGCAAGGGATGCCGTAATAACAGTATTCTTCATCTTTTTTCACTACGCCGGTATTACCCGGATCAGGTTCAAAGGGTATGATCTCAGCCCGGCCGTGCAGCCGGACACCCCTAAATATATGAATTGACTCTTGCCGAAGCATAGCTGGAGCGCTTTGGCGCTGCAAAATTAGTGAAAAAATCTTAAACAGGCAAAAACGACCTTCCGCAGGCACGGCAAAAAAAGCAGCACCCGGGATGCCGGATGCTGCCGTATAAGTCAGGGTAGGGCTTGTGCAGCGCTTATTTGGCTATGGCGCAGCCTTTGCACTTTTCGGATATTTCGGTGAAGAAATCGTTGCCTTTGTCGTCCACAAGGATAAAGGCGGGGAAATCTTCCACCTCGATTTTCCAGATTGCTTCCATGCCGAGTTCGGGGTACTCAAGCAATTCCACGCTCTTAATGGAGTTTTTGGCAAGCACGGCAGCGGGTCCGCCTATGCTGCCAAGGTAGAAGCCACCGTGCTTGTGGCATGCTTCCGTCACCTGTTTGGAACGGTTGCCCTTGGCTATCATTATCATGGAACCTCCTGCGGCCTGGAACTGGTCGACATAGGGGTCCATGCGGCCGGCAGTGGTCGGGCCGAACGAGCCGCTGGGCATGCCTGCGGGTGTTTTGGCGGGACCTGCGTAGTAAATGGGGTGATCCTTCAGATACTGCGGCATGGGTTCGCCGGCATCCAGGCGCTGCTTGATTTTAGCATGCGCGATGTCGCGGCCCACAATGATAGTGCCGTTGAGCGACAGACGTGTGCTCACAGGATACTTCGACAGTTCGGCCAGCACCTCGGGCATCGGGCGGTTGAGGTCGATGCGCACCACTTCGCCTTCACCCTGCTTGCGGTATTCTTCGGGAATCAATTCTCCGGGATTGCTGTCGAGTTTTTCTATCCACAGACCCTCACGGTTTATCTTGGCCTTCACGTTGCGGTCGGCAGAACAGCTCACACCCATGCCTATGGGGCACGACGCTCCGTGGCGGGGCAGTCGGATTACACGTATGTCGTGGGCGAAATACTTACCGCCGAACTGCGCGCCGAGGCCAAGACATTCGCTGGCTTTCTTGAGCTCGTTTTCAAGTTCGATGTCGCGGAACGCATGGCCCAGTTCGTTGCCTTCGGTGGGAAGGTTGTCGTAGTATTTTACAGATGCCTTTTTCACGGTGGCGAGATTCATCTCGGCCGATGTGCCGCCTATTACGAAAGCGATGTGATAGGGCGGGCAAGCGGCTGTGCCGAGAGATTTCATTTTCTCAACGAGGAAGGGCACGAGCTTCTCGGGCGTGATTATGGCCTTGGTTTCCTGATACAGGTATGTCTTGTTGGCAGAGCCGCCGCCCTTGGCCACGAAAAGAAAATGATACTCATCGTCGGCGGATGCGTGTATGTCTATCTGTGCAGGCAGATTGCAGCCAGTGTTCACCTCGTCGTACATATTGAGGGGAGCGTTCTGGCTGTAACGCAGATTGTCGGTGGTATAGGTTTCGTACACGCCATGGCTGAGGTATTCCTCGTCGTCGGCACCCGTGAACACATATTGGCCTTTTTCGCCGTGCACGATGGCTGTGCCGGTGTCCTGACAGAAAGGCAGCTGGCCTTTGGCGGCCACCTCGGCATTGCGGAGCATGGTGAGTGCCACAAATTTGTCGTTGTGGCTGGCTTCGGGGTCGGAAAGTATGCGTGCCACCATCTCGTTGTGCTCACGACGCAGCATGAAGGCATTGTCGTGTGTGGCCTGACGGGCCAGCACCTTGAGGGCTTCCGGGTCTACCACGAGAAATTCGTGGCCGCCCCAGTTTTCCACCTTCACATAGTCGGACGTAAGGTGATAGTATTCGGTAGTGTCCGGTCCGAGCGGAAACATTTCCTGGTACTTGAACGGTTTTGTTGCCATTAGGATGTAAATTTATAGGAAATTGACTTTCTACTGCAAAAGTACAAAATTCCGCTGTATAATTCGTAAATTTGCATCACCAAAAAACAGAGTGTGTAATGAAACTTATAAAAGATAAAGAATTCGGCGGCGAGCGCCCGTTGTTCGGCGGCTCCGACCTGCGTCTTGAAAATGTGACAATACATGCAGGAGAATCCGCCATCAAGGCCTGTCGCAATATAGAAGCTATAGGTTGCCGTTTCGAAGGCAAGTATCCGTTTTGGCACGTCGACGGCTTCCGCATAGACCGATGCGTGTTCACTCCCGGCGCACGCGCGGCGCTATGGTACTCGCGCGGACTGATGATGACCGACACACAGATCGACGCCCCGAAAATGTTCCGCGAGATGCGCGATCTCGTTCTGGAGCGCGTGCGGATTCCAGACGCGCAGGAAACCATGTGGCACTGCTCGGGCATACGCATGCATGATGTGGAAACATCCAATGCCGACTATATATTCATGCATTGCAGCGACATATATATCGACCGCTATCGCCAGGACGGCAACTATTCTTTTCAGTATTGCAAATCCGTAGAAATACACAACGCCATAATAAACTCCAAAGATGCGTTGTGGAATACGGAGGATGTGACAGTCTACGACTCCGAGCTGAACGGCGAATATCTCGGATGGCACTCGCGCAATCTGAAACTTGTGCGCTGCCGCATCAGCGGTACACAGCCGCTGTGCTACTGCGACAACCTTGTGCTTGAGGACTGCGAGATGGCCGACGACTGCGACCGCGCGTTTGAGGACAGCAGCGTGCATGCCACCCTGCGCTCGCACATAGTAAGCATTGTCAATCCGCGTTCGGGCGAGATACATTGCCGCAGTGTTGGCGACGTTCACATCGACGAGTTCATTAAACAGCCGGCCGATTGCAAGATAATAAGCGATTTATGAGTTTCGATTTCGACAAAGCTCCCGATCGTCGCGGCTCTGGCTCTTACAAGTGGGATTCCGCCGCCTCCGCCGATATGATTCCGCTGTGGGTGGCCGACATGGATTTCCATGTCGCGCCGGCCATTACGGAAGCATTGCTCCGCAGGGTTAGGCACGGAGTTTTCGGCTATGTCAAAGTGCCCGACGAATACTACGACGCCCTCACAGGGTGGTTCGCACGCCGCCACGGGTGGCATATCAACCGGGAGGATGTGATTTATACGTCAGGTGTAGTGCCGGCACTTTCCGCCGTAATAAAGGCGTTGTGCCGTCCGGGCGACGGTGTGATAGTGCAGACCCCGGTCTACAATTGCTTTTTTTCGTCGATTCGCAACAATGAATGCCGCATAGTGGAAAATCCGCTTGTGCGGGTGAATTCTGCCGACGGTTTCACATACCGCATGGACCTTGAAGGGCTCGAGCGTCTTGCAGCCGACAATGCCAATACCATGCTGCTTCTATGCAACCCGCACAATCCAGCAGGCCGATGCTGGAGCGCCGAGGAACTGAGCGCTGTGGCCGGCATATGCAGCCGTCACGGCGTGACGGTGGTGAGCGACGAAATACATTGTGAGCTGACCATGCCCGGATATACATACACACCATTTGCGCGTGTGTGCGGAGATGCCCGTACTGTAGTGTGCAACTCTCCGAGCAAAGCCTTCAACACCGCCGGACTTCAGATAGCCAATATCGTCGCCACAAACGCCGATATGCGTGCGGCGATAGACCGTGCCATAAATATCAATGAAGTGTGCGATGTCAATCCTTTCGGAGTCGCAGCCCTTGTCGCGTCCTACACCGAAGGCGAGCCGTGGCTTAAAGCATTGCTTGAATATCTACATGGAAACTACTTGCTGTTCCGGCAGTTTATGCACGACGAGCTGCCCCAGATGCCCGTGGCGCGTCTTGAGGCCACATATCTGGCTTGGATTGATATCAGCTCCACGGGCAAAGGTGGAGAAGCCATAGAGCACGAGCTGATGGAAAGGAAACAGGTATGGGTCAACGGCGGAGCCATGTATGGCGACGACCGCTTTGTCAGAATCAATCTCGCCTGTCCGCGCGAACGGCTCAAGGAGGGCTTGCGCCGCGTAGCCGACGGCTTGAAATCACTATAAGGAATTGTGGCTGAAGTAACAGACATACGCGACGGCATCGAACTCAACCTGGGCAGCAAACTTCTGCTGGCCGCCAAACTGTCGTTGCCGGCCATAATGGCCCAGCTGTCGAGCATACTCATGCAGTATATCGACGCGTCCATGGTGGGGCGGCTCGGAGCCGACTGCGCGGCGTCGGTAGGCCTTGTGAGCAGTTCGCTATGGTTGTTCTGGGGCATATGCTCCATGTTCACCATGGGTTTTTCCGTTCAGGTGGCCCACCGCCTCGGAGCCGGCGAAACGGCCGACGCGCGTTCGGTTGTGCGGCAGGGCATCACCACCTGTCTGTGTTTCGGCGTGTCAATGGGCCTGATAGGACTGTCCATCTCGCCTTGGCTTCCGGCGTGGCTCGGCGGAGAAAGCCATGTGTTGCACGATGCGTCGATGTATTTCGGCGTTTTCGTGGCGGCATTGCCCATGCTTACCATGAACTATATGGCAGGCGGCATGTTGCGCTGCGCTGGCAACATGAAGGTGCCGAGCATGCTTAATGTGCTGATGTGCGTGCTTGATGTGCTGTTTAATTTCTTCCTGATATTTCCGACGCGCGACATCGCTTTGGGCAGCTGGCAGATAACTGTGCCCGGCGCAGGCCTGGGAGTACTGGGGGCAGCGCTCGGAACGGTTCTTGCCGAAACGGTAGTGGCGGTGCTTATGCTTTGGCATCTTACCCGTCGGCAAAAAGACCTTTCGCTGCGCGGCACCCGCGGCAGTTTCCGTCCCACGCGGGAGGTGCTGCGCAGAGCCGTGCGCATTTCCGCGCCCATGACACTTCAGCAGGCGTTCTTCAGCGGGGCGCAGATTATGGTCACTATAATAGTGGCTCCGCTGGGCGTCGTGGCGATAGCCGCCAACGCGTTTGCCGTAACAGCCGAGAGTCTGTGCTACATGCCGGGCTTCGGCATTGCTGACGCGGCGACTGCACTGACCGGCCAAAGTTTCGGCGCGCGACGGCCGGCGCTCGTGAAAAGCTTCGGCTATATTACAGTAGCCATGGGCATGGCCGTTATGACGGTGATGGGAGCGATAATGTATGCCGCCGCTCCGCTTATGATGGAAATAATGACGCCCGTCGACGCCATACGCGAGCTCGGGTGTGAGGTGTTGCGCATCGAGGCATGGGCCGAGCCCATGTATGCCGCATCCATTGTGGCATACGGAGCTATGGTCGGGGTAGGCGACACAAGGATACCCGCAGTGATGAATTTCGGCAGCATATGGCTTGTAAGAATACCTGTGGCGGCGCTGCTCGCACCTGCGATGGGGCTGCGCGGCGTTTGGATAGCCATGGCCTTCGAACTGAGTTTCAGGGGTGCGATATTTCTATGGCGACTGTTTTCAGGCGCATGGTACAGACACGGACATTTAAAAACCCACAATGAAAACAATTGAACCGTTGCGCCGGGTGGCGCTTACACGTTACATAGAGCCGCTGCGCGAGGGCGGTTCGCTGCCGGCGCTGGCAGAGGCCGACGACGGCTTCCGTTACGCGGTGAAATTCCGCGGAGCGGGCCACGGGACGAAAATGCTCGTGGCCGAACTTATAGGCAGCGAGCTGGCGCGCGCTGCGGGTCTGCGCGTGCCGGAGCTTGTGTTTGTCGACGTGGACGAAGACTTCGGACGTACAGAGGGCGATGAGGAGATTCAGGACCTTCTTCGTGCGAGCCGCGGACTGAATCTCGGACTGCATTTTCTGTCCGGCACCTTCACCTGGGATACGCTCGTAAATCACACCGACGGGCTTACGGCCTCCAAAGTGGTGTGGCTTGATGCGTTTCTGCTCAATATCGACCGCACCGTGCGAAACACCAACATGCTTGCATGGCGGCAGGAGCTATGGCTGATTGACCACGGTGCGTCGCTGTATTTCCACCACTCGTGGAGCGATTATCGCAAAGCGGCATTGTCGCCGTTTGAATATATCAAAGACCATGCCCTGCTGCGCCGGGCCGACTGTCTGGACGACGCGGACGCTGCCATGCACCGGCTTATTACGCCTGACGTGATAGACGCAGTGGTGGCCATGGTGCCTGACGAATGGCTCGAAGGAAACGATGATGGCGGCCCCGCTTCGCCCGAAGCGCGCAGGCATGTATATTGCGAATTCCTGAAAACACGGCTCGCAAATTCTAAAATATTTGTAGAACATGCAAAATCCGTACGCAATGCACTTGTATGAATATGCCATAGTGCGCTATATGCCCGATGCCGCACGCGGCGAGTTTGTCAATATCGGACTTTTGATGATGTGCAAGCGACGTCGGTGGATACGCACTGAAATTTCGCTGCAGACCGAAAAACTGCAGGCAATGGCGCCGGATTCCGATGCAGGCGCCATAGACCGCCAGTGCGATGTGTTCCGGCAGATTTGTTCCGGCAAGCCTGCCGACCATCCGATAGCCTCGTTGCCGGCCGAGGAGCGTTTTCGATGGCTTACGGCCGTACGCAGCGCGAGTATAGTCACGTCGCGCCCGCATCCCGGAAAGTGCGACGACCTGGACTCTACATTTGCAAGGCTGTATTCCGAACTTGTACTATAAATGAATAATTTTACAGTGCTCTAAAAAAGAACAAATCAGCGAACCGTCGTATGCAAAAAAAGCGTACCTTTGCGGCATCTATATTACACACAACTGAAATGACTGATTCTATAAAGCTTTCGCTACCGCACATGGGCGGCAGCGAACAACACTGGATAAACGAAGCCTTCCGAACGGGATGGGTCGTGCCCCTGGGGCCTAATGTCGATGAGTTCGAGCGCCTGCTGGGCGAATACATCGGCGCTCCGGGCCGTGTAGTGGCTTTAAGCGCCGGAACTGCCGCTTTGCATCTCGGGCTCGTGATGCTTGGGGTGGGTAAAGGCGATGAGGTGATTTGCCAGTCGTTCACTTTTTCCGCATCTGCCAATCCTATCCTATATCAAGGGGCCTCGCCGGTGTTTGTGGGAAGCGAATCATATACATGGAACATGGACCCGGCTGCACTCGACGCGTGCATAGCCGACCGCGTGCGCCTTACCGGCCGAAAGCCGAAAGCCATAATACCTGTGCATCTGTACGGCATGCCGGTCAAAATGGACGAAATAATGGAAGTGGCGCAGAAATGGGACATTCCTGCGCTGGAGGATGCAGCCGAGGCCCTTGGCTCTGAATATAAAGGCAAAAAATGCGGAAGTTTCGGCCGCTACGGCGCACTTAGCTTCAACGGCAACAAGATTATAACCACCAGCGGCGGCGGAGCACTCGTCTGCCCCGACGAGCAATCGGCAGCGCGTGTGAAATTCTATGCCACGCAGGCGCGCGAAAACCGTCCGTATTACTACCATGAGGTAGTAGGCTACAACTACCGCATGAGCAATGTCTGCGCCGGTATAGGCATCGGACAGATGGAGGTGCTTCCAGAACGCGTGGAGCGGAGGCGTGCCATACATGCGCTGTACACGGAACTGCTGGCCAGTGTGCCCGGTGTAAAGGTGATGCAGAATCCCTCGGCAGCATACGACAGTAATTTCTGGCTATCCACCATACTCATTGACCCGACGCTCGGACGCACTCCTGACGAAGTGCGCCTGGCCCTTGCTGCAGAAGACATCGAAACGCGTCTGCTGTGGCGTCCGATGCATATGCAGCCTGTCTTTGCCGACGCACCTTACTATAGTGCCGGCGGCGTTGAAGAACGTCTGTTTGACCACGGACTCTGTCTGCCGAGCGGCTCTGTTCTCACGGACCAACAGGTGGAGCGTACGGCCGATGCCATCAGGCGTGCGTTGCAATGACGGGCAGACGTATAGTGCTGTTTGATCTCGACGACACACTCTATGCCGAGCGTGCGTTTCTGCACTCGGGATGGCGTGCTGTCGCAGCGGAGGCCGGGCGCAGAGGGCTTGCACCCGAAGTGGCGTACGACATGATGAGCCGCTCCGACAACGCTTTCGATGCGCTTAACCGCGCATTGCCCGAATTCGGAGTCGACGAGATGCTGCGGATATACCGAAGCCACATGCCTGATATCAGACTGTACGAGGATGCGGAGGTGGCTTTACGGCTGCTGGCTGAAAACGGCTGTGCCATTGGTGTGATTACCGACGGACGCGCCCTCACACAACGCAACAAAATAGCGGCGCTCAGCCTCGCGCCTGTGCTGGAGTACACCGGCATAAGCGAAGAAACCGGCTGCGACAAGTTCTCGCCGGAGCCATTTGAGCGTGCCATGCGGCATTTCGGACACGGCAACACGTTTTTTTATGTAGGCGACAATCCGGCCAAAGATTTTTTGAATCCGAACTCTATGGGTTGGCACACAGTGATGCTGCGCGAGCGAGAGTCAGGTCTGAACATTCACCCGCAACGCCTATGCGGGTTGCCGGAAGCGGCCTTGCCCGAATTTACGGTCGATAGTCTGGCCGATGTGCCGGGAATAGTTTTGCGCACTTGATTTGCAATATTGTCGCGGATTTAGTATTTTTGTATCGGATTACCAATAGTGCACATGCTTATGAAACAATGCAGCCTGCGTGGCGTTGACGTTTACCCATTCAGTTCGGCCGATGAAATAATTGATTTTGCCGATGCAAATAAAGGTATTCTTGTAGCTATTAACGCCGAAAAGGTGATGCATGCCACCGAACAGACACGCCGTATTATCAGCGACAATATCGGTTACTGCGACGGCAGTGGTCCTGTGCTCGCTCTGAGGCAGAAAGGCCATAAGGATGTGTGCAAGGTGGCAGGATGCGACCTGTGGCTGCTGATAGCCGAGCGCTTCCGCACATCTAAATCTTTTTATATAGTCGGCGCATCGGAGAGTGTGAACAAAGCTGTCGTAGACAAACTTAAACGCGACTTTCCGGGCATACGCATTGCCGGCCGGCGCAACGGCTTCTTTGCCGACGAAGCGGAGCGCAAGGCTCTTATCGACGATATTGCGTCCGTACGCCCTGACGTAGTGTTCGTAGCCATGGGCTCGCCACGCCAGGAACTGTTCATGGCAGAAATGCAGAAACGCCATCCCGACGCCATATATCAGGGTCTGGGCGGAAGCTACGATGTATATGTAGGCATACACAAGCGTGCGAGCCAGTGGTGGAGCGACCATCACCTGGAGTCACTCTTTCAAGTGCTTCATGAACCCAAACGCATCAAACGCAAGATAAAGTACTGGCGTTTTGCGTGGTGGCTGCTTACACGGCAGTTTTAGGATTAAAACCCCGTTCCTTGATATTTGTTAACGGGGCCTAAAATGGCGACACAAGCTCGCACTGCACTTTGCCCACCGGGAGTTTCCCCTCGAGTTTGAGCGGCAGCCGTTCGTTGCCGGTGCTTATCCAGGCGTCCATGTTGTCGGAGGTCTTCGTCTGATTCTTGCCGGTGAATACAAACGTGATGTGGTAGCAGGAATATTTCTTTCCCTTCAGACTCACCTCCTCGATACCTGCATATTTGAACGTGAGTTTTTCTTTCTGTTTTCCTGAGAAAATATTGATTGTCATGCAGTGTCCCGGCTGCCATTTCTCAAATGGCAGATTACGCATCACGTAGAACGACGACAGCATGTCGACCGTAGTGCCTTCGGCCTCAAGGGTGCGTGTTTCGTCACGAAACACTTTTCCCTTCTTTTCCACGTAGCGCACGCAGTCGCCGGTGTATCGGTAGCCCGAGCGCGAGAACCGCACGATGTCGTGCTTGTATTCATTGCCTTCGTGGGCTATTTTTTCATAATAGACAGGGCTGAAATCGGCCCGGCGCATAGTAGTGTTCAATGTGTCGCGCACGCGATATATTCGGTCGGCCCACGGCTCGGAAGCAGCAGTCAGCTGCGCGCTGCACGTGGCGCCGTTGCCCGCGAGCATGCGTATGTCGGCATAGCCGGCGGTCTTATTTATAAGTCCCCAGCGATACAGCACTTTGTAGCGCAACTTTTCGCCGGCAAAATCGCGTGTCTGCGCAAAAGCGGCAAGCGTGCAAGCAGCGGCGACGGCGACAAATAGGATTCGTTTTATCATAGGCGGGATAGGAGAGAATGGTGTAGTATATCAGTTGTCGGTTTCGGCGGCAAACAGCGACGCGCGCTTTGCGAGCGTGATGCGCTTGTTGCGCCAGCATTTGCGGCACACGGCCACATAGCGCTCGTCGCCCCCGATTTCTACGAGAGCGCCTTCTTCCACAATATCACCATTGGAGTCTATGCGCGCGTTAATGATGGTCTTGTTGCCGCAGTTGCATGTCGATTTGATTTCGTCGAGAGTGTCGGCTATCTCAAAAAGGCGTTTTGAGCCTTCAAACAGGTGACTTTGGAAATCCGTGCGCAGGCCGTAGCATATCACGTTGCTTCCGAAATCGTCCACAACGCGGCTAAGCTGGTCGACTTGCGCGGCAGTGAGAAACTGCGCTTCGTCTATCAGATACCAGTCAATGCTTGTGCCGGTTTCCTCAACAGTCTTTCGTGCCACCTCATAAAGGTCTGTTTCAGGATATATCCACGTGCAATCGCGCTGTATGCCGATACGGGATTTGATCACGTTGTCGCCGTCGCGCGTGTCAACTACCGGCTTCATGCAGCGGTAGCTCATGCCACGTTCTTCGAAATTGTAGGCAGTGGTGAGTAGCAGGGCTGTTTTTGCAGAGCCCATGGTACCGTAGCGAAAATACAGTTTTCCTTTTTTATAGCGATACATTTTTGCGTGTGTGTCGTGATGAATGTATGAATGAGTTTGTGGCTGTAAAGATAACAACAAATTTGCATCCGAAAGCGTTCGGGATGCGAAAAGTTTTCTTCAGTCGGCCAATAAATCGCACATGATGGCGTCCGATACAATCCAATATTGCTCGGGTATGCGCAGCACGCTGCCTTCAAGCAGGAGGCGTCCGCTCTGCAGATACTGTCCGGCACGTATCAGCACCCCCTCGGCCTCGGCCGGGTCAAGCACGCCGGTATCAAGTCCTGAAGCAGTGCGAAGTCCTGTGATAATACGGTCATTAAGGCGCTCCGACGCTGTTTCTTCCTCGATTGCGGCTCCGTCAGAAAGCCATTTTCCGATATCCGATGGTGAGCTTCGGCGCACATTGTTGCAGTCAAGGCTGTGCGCGCCGGGACCAAGCCCGAGGTAAGGCGTAAAATCCCAATAGGATGCATTGTGGCGCGACCTCATGCCCGGTACGGCGAAATTGGATATCTCGTAATGCTCGAATCCTGCACACGCAGCCGCAGCACACAGCTCAGAATACATTTCGGCACATGTGTCGTCGTCCACCGCAGTTATTTTACCGGCCTGAAGCATAGCCGTAAGGCGCGTGCCCGGCTCGTAGCCGAGGCTGTAGGCCGACAGATGCTCAGGGCGTTGCTCAAGCAGGATGCCCAGGCTGCGGCGCCACGACGCAAGCGTCTGGCCGGGCAGACCGTATATTAGATCGCATGATATATTGCCGAAACCGGCAGCCCGCAGTGTGCTTATGGCGTCGAGTGCCTGACGGGCTGTGTGTCGTCGGCCCACAGCCGACAGCTCGGAGTCGTCAAGGCTCTGAATCCCCATGCTTACGCGGTTGAAACCCAGGCTGAGCCAAAAAGCGGCCGACTCGCGGCTCACGTCCTCGGGATTGACCTCTATGGTGCGCTCCATGGCGCTATTCATCGGCATAACGGCGGCAATTCGCTCAAGCAGACTGTGAGGCAGACACGATGGTGTTCCCCCTCCGAAATACACCGTGCGCGGACTGTCGGAGCCGAGCTCTCCCGCACGCATAGCGTATTCTCGGATTATCCCTTCGGCCGTGCGCTCGGCCCAGCGCCCGACATGCGGCGTGCTGAAAAAATCGCAATATGCGCATTTCGCGTGGCAAAAAGGGATATGTACGTAAATACCGGCCATAGAGATTCAATCGTCGCGGGACACGCGGCCGCACATTGGCGCGAATATGCAATAAGAGCACGTCATCGATCCTTCAGCTGCCTGGACAAACGCTGTGTCGGGGTTGAAGATGTCGCCTATAAGACTGTGCAGAGCAGGAAGGAATTCGGCACTCACGCTGTGATAGTCTGCCACGGCTTCGCCACCGATGCTTATAGGCTGTATACCTCCATTGCTGTCCATAGTTCTAAAGGTGTATAGCACGGGTTGAATCGCCACATCTGTGTTCTGAAGCGCCGCATATGCCTCGCAGTACGCCAGAATCTGGAGTATGGCATCCGTGCGCGAATCGTCGTGCCGGAAAAGCTGTTCTATGTCGGAGGCTTCCGTAAGGTCGCCGCCGGTCTTGTAGTCGATAAAACGCAGTCCATCCGCGGTAGCATCCACACGGTCTATGTACATCTTGAAATTCACCGTCAGGCTGTCGTTGATTCTCCAGGGGCCTTTTATCAGCATCTCGCCTTCGCTGTAGCGATAGGAGTCTGATGCCGTCGGACACCAGGCATTGCTTTCGTGGCGAAACATGGCCGACAGAAAATCAATAATCAGGTCGCGCACTATCTGACCCTCAGCCGGCAATTCCACATCTTTGTCGAGAGCCTCACGGTGATAGTACTCTTTGGATATGATTCGTTCTATGAGCGGCGTATATCGCGCAGCCACGTCGTTGGCGAGTCCGTGCAATATGGCGCCTGTGATAGGAATACCCTTGTAATCGTCGTATATGCCTTGTGCAGCGGCATGCAGTATGGTACCATATACAGCCGACGTCATGTAGTCTGTGACTTCAAGCTCGTCGCGCAGTCCGCACACATATTGCAGAAAGAATTTCAGCGGGCAGTGCTTGAACGTTTTAAGCGCGGAAGCCGAAAGGAAGCGATCTCCGCCCGCCCGGAAGCGGCTGAGCGCATCAAGCACATGCGGTGTCTTGCCCACCCGCAGCACACGCTTCTCTGGCGGGTTTGCACCGACTTCCACCGAGCAGGAGCGCAGATGTGCGTCGGGGTGCATATAGCGCAGCTGCGTTATATAGCGGGAGGCTTCGCCGTCGCCCGAACTTGCGTCGCGAGAGTCGTACATCAGTGCCACGCGCTTGGCCCGACCGAGCAACCTATAGAAATAGTACGACGATTCGGTTTCTTCGCGGTCGGTAGGTGGCAGGCCATAACCCGCCCTGAGATTGTTCGGAATCATTGTCTTCGACGCGCTGCGCCGCGGAAACACCCTGTCGTTCATCGACAGCATTATAAGATTGTCGAAATCGAGCCCTCGTGTTTCGGCCATGCTCATTATCTGCAGACCTTTCAGCGGCGTACCGGCCATTGTGATGGTGTGCGCACGCAGTGCACGCTCAAACAGTGCGAAATAAGACTTTTCGCCAGCCTCAATGCCGTGTGCGGCTACCTGAGCGGCAATGTCGCCAATCTCTTTGCGCAGATGCGAAAGTATGCTTGTTTCCCAGGAAGCGTCGGAGCCGGATTTGGCTGCAAGAAGGGCTCTAAGACCGTCGAGCAGCGCCATAAGATATCCGCTCACTCCCTCGATACGATATGTGTCGTCGACCGTGCCGAACACAAAAGCCAGGGCCGGAATCATGGCACACAGATCCGAGGCCGCCATGGTGTACAGATTGTTGTCGAGTATATGGCGACGCACCTGCGTACACTCCGCCGGCGCAATTGTGCGCATGTGGGGGTGGGAGAGTACCTCGAGAATATCCTCATGGAAAAAGCGCCACTGTCCGCGTATAAGGCGTCCGCGCATCTGCATGGTCACCACCGAACGCAGCAGTGCCGCGAACGATGTATCGGCGAAAGGCACCCCCATCGTTATGTTGATTGCTTTTAATTCCTGCGGCAGGCTGTGCAGCATCGCCATAAGCAACGATTCGTCGGGAAGAATCACGGCAGTGCCTATCGGGTCCGCCGGGTCAATGTAGCCGGCGGCCAGCCACTCGCTGAGTTTTTCGCAGGCCACCTTCGCCTGGGCTGTGCGGGAAGGTATGCCTATGATATCTATGCTCGGTTTTTCAGTTATGGCGTCGAGTTTAAAGCCGTCGGGCATGGGGAAACGCCGCACAAGACGGTCGAGGATGGCAAAGGACGCATTGTCGCGCGATATTTTGCCATCCGAATCAAGTATAAACGGCGATGCCGTGTCCCAGATGAACTCTGCGGCACCAAGATCTTTGAGCTTGTCGAAAATAAGTGTTTCGCTGACAGACGGCGCGCTGAAGCCCACGAACACGTATCTGTTGTCAGCGATTATGGCGCGCCCTTCTGTCCTTAGCCTGTCGAGGGCTTCGCGATGCTGCATGCCGGCCGTGGCGAGTCCGCGCCCGCGCAGTCTTTTTCGGAATTCGGCGTACATGTCGGCCAGCAAATCCCATAATGAGAGAAAGCGCGCGGTCATGTCGCCGCTGTCGTCGCCGATATGCCGCCAGAACGAGCCTACCGATGCGGGAGCGGCGCTGTCGCCCCATATTTCCCGCACCACCTGCTTCTGCTCTTCCTCAAGATAGTCGGCCGATATTTCGTGCAGTCTGCTCAGATTCGTATAAAGCTCGCGCGCGTTGACGCAGTTTCTGTCTATGTCGTCGAAATCTGAAAGTATGATTTCTCCCCAAAACATAAATCGGTCGAAATCACGTGGTTTTCCCGCTCCCTGACGGCTTGCGAGCACATCGCGGTAAACATCGTACAGTTCGAAAATACAATCGCGGCGCGGGGCTTCGGGAACAGCTGCGAAACGCGACACAAGAGCCCCGATTGTAGCAAAACGCGGCATAAACGAGGTGCCTGAGATGCGTTGCTGCATATAGCGCTTCAGGAAGCGGCCGCTGCGGCGGTTGGGGAACACAAATATGATATCCTCAATGCGGTGGCGCGAAGCCGGACTTAGATAGAAATCAGCTACCTGTTCGAGAAACTTATGGGAAGCCATTGGAGGTCAGCGTTTAAGCAGAAGTATCATTTTTATGGCCACGTCGAAGCATACTATTTTTCCGTTGGCGTTTGCGGCCACATCCACTCTGGCTTCGTCCATCACCCGCATCAGATCTTCAATATTCCGCTCGTTCACAAAACGTGAGAACCTGCTGCTGAACTGTTCTTCCTCCGGGGTCATGCAATTAAGCTGCGGCACGCGCAGGGCATATATATAGTTCTCGCGCAGCATGCGTGCCGCATAGTCGAAAAATGCAGTCATGGCCTCACGTCCGCTGGCGGCGAGGTTGTTGCCCCACGTGCGCAATGCCACAATATCGCGCATATAGGCGAGTCGCATCAGTTGTATGAACATATCAAGCCGAATGCTGTCGGGCTGCGAGGTGTGGGCGAGCAGGCCGAGTGCGCGGTTCATGTCGCCCTCGGCAAGACGCGAGGCCTCGGCCGCAGCTCCGTCGGTGACTCCCCGCGCACGCATCAGATATTCCTGAATCTCTCTGTCGGTATATCGTGACACCGTTATGCGCTGTGTGCGCGAGTATATGGTCGGCAAAATGCCGCGCGGGTCGTTGCTCACGAGAATCAGACGTGTGTCGTCGGCCGGTTCTTCAATCAGTTTGAGCAGCTTGTTGGCGGTCTGCTCCATCATGCGTTCAGGAAGCCAGAACAGCACCACTTTATATCGGGCTCCGTGGGCAGTGAATCCGAGGCGGCGTATGAGCTGCTCGCCTTCCTCTACATAAATGCGCGGCTGGGCATTGGCATCGGCTATGCGTTCGAGCCACTGCCCGTAGTCCATAAACGGCGATTCGCTGACAAAGTCGCAGAAATCGCGCTGAAAATCCGACGACAGAGCCGAGCTTCCCCCCTTTTTGTAGACAGGAAAGCTGAACACAGTATCAATATGGTTGAAGCCCTGATGCTGCAGGCAGGCAGGGCACACACCGCACGGCTCTCCATCGGCCGTGCGTGCCGAGCAGTGCAGATACTGCGCGGTGGCACGCGCGAGTGCGAATTTGCCGCTGCCCGACGGCCCCTCTATAAGAAGAGCGTGCGGCAGGCGGCCCGTGTCGACCATCTCACGAAGCCTTCGCTTTACATCGTCACGAAATGGAATGTCGGCAAATTTCATTGAATCCTGCGTCCGTTGGCCACAACATACCTGCGCACTTGCTGGAACAGTTCGGTGGCGAATACAAATTCGTTGAGAGCCTGATTGCTTGTGGTATATATCTGGCTCATGTCGCCCACCCACTCGCGGTAGCCTTTGTTAATGAAAATAATGTTCTCGCCTATGCCCAACACAGAGTTCATATCGTGCGTATTGATTACTGTCGTGATATTGTACTCATGGGTGATATCGTGCAGCAGCTCGTCGATAAGGATGCTTGTCCGCGGGTCAAGGCCGGAGTTGGGCTCGTCGCAAAACAGGTAACGCGGGTTGAGCGCGATAGCGCGCGCTATCGCCACACGCTTCTGCATGCCGCCGGATATCTCGCTCGGAAACTTGTTTTCCGCACCTTTCAGATTGACGCGCCCGATGCAGAAATGCGCGCGCTCAAGCATTTCCTCACGGCTCATCTGCGTGAACATTATCAGAGGGAACATCACATTGCCGAGCACCGTTTCCGAATCAAACAGCGCCGAGCCCTGAAACAGCATGCCGATCTCCTTGCGCAGCTCTTTTACTTCAGCTGCTCCCATGCTCATGATGTCGCGGCCGTCGAACAGTATTTCGCCCTGTTCGGGACGCATCAGCCCTACGAGCGATTTCAGCATCACAGTCTTTCCCGAACCGCTCTGGCCTATGATAAGGTTGGTCTTGCCGGTTTCGAAAGTCGCGCTCACATCGTGCAGCACAGTGCTGCCATCGAAGCTTTTGGTTATATTCTTTACCTCAATCATTGCAGAAGCAGTTTTGTAAGAATCACATCAAACAGCAAAATCAGGATGCTGCTGCTTACCACGCCGTTGGTGCTGGCGCGTCCTACATCGAGGGCGCCGCCTTTCACATAATATCCGAAAAATGAAGCCACCGAGGCTATTATGAAGGCAAACACGAGCGACTTAATCAGACCGTACCATACGTACCACTCCTGAAACAAGGCCTGGAGTCCGTAGACGTATCGGCTCACTGTGATAATGTCCGTGAACTGTGCCACAAGCCACCCGCCAATAAAAGATGTGGCGATACACAGCACCCCAAGCACAGGCATAAAGCATACAAATGCTATTATTTTGGGCATCACCAGATAATTGGCGGAATTCACACCCATTATCTCAAGAGCATCAATCTGCTCTGTGACACGCATGGTGCCTATCTCGGAAGCTATATTGCTGCCCACCTTGCCGGCAAGTATAAGGCAAAGAATACTATTGCTGAATTCGAGCAGCACGATATCGCGCGTGGCAAGTCCCACGGAATACGCCGGTATCAGGGGCGACGAGATGTTAAGCTGCATCTGTATGGCGATTACGGCGCCGATGAAAACAGAAATAATGAGCACTAGCGGAATTGAATCCACACCGAGCTTGACGACTTCGTCGAGCACGCGCTTGCCGAAAACACGCCAGCGGTCGGGAAGGGCAAACACACGCCGCATAAACATACAGTAGCGGCCGAAATTGGCTATGGAGTTTGTAATAATCATAGTCGAGGACTTTATTGCCCACAAATTTAGCGAAAAAACCGATAGGGCACAAAAAAATGGATGTATTCTTGACTATGCATGTCTAAGGGCTCTTGCCGAAGAGGTACTTGTTTACAGTTAATAATATTAGTCGTACCTTTACGTTATAATAAAAACAAATCCGCATCCTGCACTGACAGTCTGTAAAAGAAAACCAAACATGCCATCCACTAATTTCAACACATATTATGATAATATCGACCATGATTTCTGGAAGAAACTGTGTGTCGAGCAGGGCATATTGCGAAATTACAATCCGGGTGACTTTTTTATCGAGCACGGTCAGGTTGGACGATATATCGGCTATATCAAGACGGGCACATTAAAATATGTGGCTTATACTGCTGATGGAACCGAGTCTGTGGTCGGCTTGGAGTTCGCGGGTGAATTTGTCGCTGATTTTCCGTTCTCCCTCTATGGACAGAAATCCCGTATTTCGATTATCGCCGTAACTCCCTGCGAAATATACTGTGTATCGGCAAGAGAGATAAGCATGCGTTTGAAATCGGATGAAGAATTGTATCGGATTGTTGCCGAAACAAATGTGGCACTTTTCGACACCACCTACAACCGCTATATCGATCTGCATGTAAAATCGGCGCAGGAGCGGTACAATGAACTCATTGAAAAATACAGCGACATATTTTCATATTTCTCTCTCAAAGATATCGCCTCATTCCTTAATATCACACCCACTCATTTGAGCAGACTAAGAAAACTTTAATCTTTTTCTGTCGGCCTCAACATATGTTGAGAGCAAAGTCGCGATTTCTATCTAACTTTGCCATTAAATCAATCTAAACCGCAATGAGTAATCGACTGAAGTTATTGGTACTAACCTTGTTATTTGCCTGGGGCGCAATAGCACAACCTGCCGGACAGGATTCTATAAAGACTCAAGAATTGAACGAAGTGGTTGTAGAAGCGAAATTGCAATCCACCTCAGCTACAGTATCTACATATATCCCTACGAAACGCCAACGCAATGCCGCACAAAACGGTCCTGAACTGCTCAACCACATGGCTATACCGCAGCTCGGACTGGTGTCGGGGCATAATGTAACCACCAATTCAGGACAGAAGGTGGACCTTTACATTGACTATGTGCCGGCATCGGAACAGGATCTTAACGGTATGCGCATGGCCGATGTGAAGAAAGTGGAATATTACGATTTTCCCACCGACCCGCGTTTTCAAGGCTCGCAGCACGTGGTTAATTTCATAATGCAGAAATATGAATATGGCGGATATGTGAAAGCATACGCAAACGAATTCTTCATTGCCAACTCAGGTCAGCTCAACCTCTTCTCCAAACTCCAGTTTAAGCGTATGACCTTCGACATAGGCGTCGGCGGATGGTATTCGGCCAATGACCATATGAGTCAGTCTACAATAGAAACATATCGGTTGCCACAGACCGACGGTTCTGTAAAGACCTTCGAACGAATATCAGAGCCCGACTATGCCAAAGTGCGTCATCAATCCTATTGGCCTACTTTCAAGGCGACGTATCTTACTGACAAGATAACTATGGTGAACACTTTGGGCGCTAATTTCTTCCGTTCGCCCAAGCAGAATACAGCCGGAACGGTACGCTTTTCTCCGGCCGATTTCCCCACGACAGAATATAGCGACGAGCAGAACAGCATCACCAACTCAATTACCTATTCGGGCTTCTGGAACTTTATCCTGCCACATGGCAATAGCCTTAGCTTCAATCCATATTACTCTTATTCGCATACCAATCAGCATAGACTGTATTCAGAGACTTCAGGCTCAACCTTCGCGAACGGCGCGAAAGATGATTCGCACCGTGCCACTGCATCATTGCGCTTCGTGCACGATTTCGGTAAGTCAGGAAAAATCACAGCCATTGTCAACGGAACGCTTCTCTCCAATCGCACCAACTATTCGGGCACATCGACCGCTACCGACCGCCTTACCACTTATCGCGTGGGGCCCGGATTGTTTTATAATTACAACACCGGCAAATTCAATGGTCTGATTGGCGGCGGCTTCAACTACGACCACTCCACATTGGCTTCTGAATCGGAGCACTCCACACAGCCGTGGGCTGATTTATCTCTCCAGTATGCTTTTAACAATAAAAATTCCATAAGCGCAGAATTTCACCATGCCACATGGACTCTGGCGTCATCGTATCGCAGCACGGCCATAATTCAGGCCAACCCGTTGTTCCGTTATACCGGCAACCCCGATGTGACTCCATATAAAAGCTGGGATGCAAGCCTCCGATATGTGTTCATGCCCAACAACAAGTTCAATTTCGCCGCTTTCGGTCAGACTACCGTAATCACCGACCGATACGCTTACGTCTACAAAGCATCGCCCGATGGGATTCTCCGCACCATACAGCAAAAGGGAGTAGGCAATTACCTCTCATGGTTATACGGAGTGCAGGGCACGGCAAGGCTGCTTGACAACAGATTGATGGTCAACGGACAGGTGGCTCACCGCATAGTTCGTAACGGTGTGCCTTTCAACTGGACGAAACAACGTGTCCTTTGGTATCTTCAGGCGTTTTATTATGTCGGTGGCTGGAATTTCGGACTGCAATACCAGTCGCCTCAGGAGTATTGCGACGGATATGTATGGGCCACAAAACGAAGCGTGCAAAGTGTGTGATGCTGATTTTGGGTGAAATGCTTTTGATGTCAGTTAGTTAGGTGGAGTAGGGGAGTGGGGCCGAAATAAAACGAAGCGTGCAAAAAGTTTACATGGGCTTAATTTGGGTTTACATGGACGGCTCGTTTTGATGCCGCAGGTTTACATGGAATTTGCATGAGCTTATCGGGGGATTTACATACCCCATGAAGTCGTTCGTCGGAGCGATAGAGGGTAGGGCGGTCGCAATTGTGAGCCGCTTTTTTATGTACCGCTGAAAAATTTATCATTATTAAAAATATACCATATAGATATTATTTGGTATATTTGCGCCAATAAATCAAGAGTATATGGCAAAGGTTATACATGTTCATCTAACACAACCCATTGAGGGAACGAAGCGCAAGGACTGGTATTTCAGCAGTATAAAGGCCATTTTCAGTGTGTTTGCAGCGGATCAGGTTGGTGCGACCTACAACTACCTACGCCATGCAGGGCTGACAGGGAATGGCACAGTCGTCACTAAACGCGCTATAATCAAGCAGTCTACGCTCATATCGGGCGGAGGTGGCGCAGACTATAAGGATGGCGTTTGAACGGCCTTATAGGGCAAATATAACGGTATTTTAGGGGCATTGTCGACTTTGTGTCGATGATGCCCTGATTTTTGCGCCCGAGAGTGGGTTAAAACGGGTTAAAAACGGTTTGGGGTGACAGTAGGAGTGACAGTTTGGGGTGACAATTAGGAGTGACAGTTCCAAAAGTTAGGAGTGACAAATTCGCGGATTTTGACAGCAAATAACTGTGATGAGATAAACGCCCAAAATCGGGCATCATTTTTCAAAAACGGCGTTTAAGTGTGAAGCAAAATACCCCCAATTTTGCCGCGCCATCGGATAGAATAAGCCTAAAATCAACGTCTTTGCCTATGTTCGCCTATGATAAAGGGGAGGGGTACGCTTAAAATCAGGTGCCGGGGGTGCCACCGAGGGTCAATTGAGATGACAAGGGAGCGATGCAATGGTTCGTAGATCGTCGGGTGACATGGGTGTCAGGTCGGCACAGTTTCCGAAGTATGGGCATACTGGGGGGAAGCATGCACCCGGGCATTTCGCTCCAACTCTTCTATGCGTGCTTTTAGCATTCCTATTTCTTGGTTTAGTCGCCCAATTTCTTGGTCCTTGTCTTTTATGTAAGCCCAAACGTCGGCTTGTTGGTGAGTGTCTGGTGGTTGAATGTTGGTGTTTGCATCGGTGCTTTCTGTTGGATTGGAAAGTAGCATATTCCCTTTTCCTAACAATAGCCATGTAGGGTTGAGGTCGGGGTATATTTCGATAATTTTCGACACCCATTGGCTTGAAATATCAGTTCCCTTGCTTATACTACGCGAAATAACTCCATTAGAGCACCCTATCTGCTGCTCTAATGCTCTGATGCTAATCCCTTTTTCATTGAGAAAGGCCGCGAGGTTGTCGGAAAAGTTCGCCATTGTCGGAAAATTTCTATGAAAATATTTTATTGTGTCGAAAATTATCTATATCTTTGCAGCGTGTTCCAAATGGAACGAGCGGCCAAAGATACGAAATTTGGCGCACATAGACAAAAATTAACAGTTAAGCAAACATAAACAAATGAGTGAGACAATGACAGACGAACAGAAAAAGCAGGGGATTGACCGGCAGATTGCATCAATCATCCGCCACGCAGAAGAGCGTATCGCCAAATATGCAGCCCAGGCCGCCGAGAACTACCGAAACTTCTTCCATTGGAATGCCGGCAACATGTACGAGGCTCACATGGAACTGGAATTCTTCACAGGTATACGCGGTATAACCAAGACCGGTGACATGGACGAGGTGACCCGCCGACTTGAGCGCCATATCCGAAACATCGAGCGAGAACTGATTGACTCATCGGCTTTCGGTAGCTGTTCCAACGAGGTGGTCAACCTCGAACACCGGCTCGAACTCGACGGCAAACGCGAGATTCGTCAGGAACTCAAAAAACTACTCTACATCGCTAACTACAATGGCTAATATGGCAACCTCCTATAAAATCAGAATCAACGACTTCCATACGGATCCAAACAAAAGCCGGGTGCTTGATCTGGAAATAGAGTACCCAACCCTTGAGGGTGCTTCCGACGCAGGGTGGGCAATTGCCGAGGCCTTTGCCGCAATCCACGGGCTGGGGTGCGAAAACCAGGGAGACCAGTTTATTGCCTACTATACTGAGGGTGAAAAAGAAGGCTAGGGAGCCATGACACTTGAGATATACGATAGCGAGGGTAAGCGTTGTGAAGACCTCTGACGATAAAGGGGGTGAGATCCAAGAGAGGGCCATCCCGCGCAAGAGAGCGCGAAACGCGAGATAATAATCGCAATCAAATTTTCCACAGTCGCCGGGATTGCAAGCCCGGCGACACTTGGGCGGCCAGGATGGTGAGCGACCATGGCGCAAGTATCGGGGTTCGATTCCCCGACCGCCCACTAATAATCAAACGATGAAACGACTTTCAGAACAAAGGATAGACCGAGCCATAAGGCTACTGTTGCAGACGCTGGAGCAGAACGTAGCCGATGCCGGGACAATTCTCGACGAGTTCGAGGCTACGCACGACGACTGCGAGTTGTGCGACTCAAAGCAATACAACGCGCTCAATGCCGGCTACTTTGCCATGAAGGAGGCCTTCGACAAAATCAGTAATCAACTAAATAAAAAGTGAGACTATGAAGGATCAGATAAAAAATCTAATGATTCTGTCTTCCATTGCAGAGTGCAGAAAAGCAATTGACTTTCTATCGCAGGCCGGAGAGTTGCCAGCAACGACTGTAATGCTTCGTGGCGAGAAGCACCCATGTCCCAAATCGCCTGCCAACGACATGCCCATGTATCGGGGGCATCAATTAGTTCTCCGGGACGATAATACTTTGGTATGCCGGGAGTGCGGCCGCAAATACCGCTCAGTTCGTCAAGAACTGACAAGGGAAGAGCAACGTCTTTATGAAACGCTGTCTCCGAGATGTTCGTTCGAGCAACAAGTTGAACTCTAAGGATAAACTTCATAACTTTCTATTTGGAATTCGGCTATAAAGTTAACAAAAATATCAATACAAAATAAGTGAGAAAATGAACAAGTACATCTCAGTAAGCAAGGAGGGCATCAAGGCCCTGCAGCGCACCTTCAAGGTCAACGGAAAGGAAATATGCGAGCGGTGCGTCAAGAACGCCCTGGCCTACCGCACGAATAACGAGCTCGCCCGGAAGATACGTTTCGCGGCAGTGAAGCACCACGGAGGCTGCACCTACTACAATATCCCGGAGGGAGAGTTCTTCTTCGACTCAGACAGTTGTGCGTTTGCAGTCTATGCCAACGGGGCCGAGGTCCGTCTTGATAAGCAGACTGGGGAAGGCTTCATCTATAGTCCCAAAGGTGAGCTTATTGAAAGACGAGAGCATGTCTTGTTGACACAGATTCCGGAACTTTCGCGCATAGCCCAGGCACTTTAACCCTTGTGACAATGGAATACTACGACGGACGGAAATGTATCAGGCCAAGCGAACTCGAAGCGGCCGGCATAATGACGCAGGAATACTGCCGTCAGCTTGCCTCGCGCAAGAGGATTGAGATGGCTCGCTCCGGCAGAGGCAAAGGCAACTATGCCCTCGTCGTGGTCGAGTCACTGCCGACGCAGTATCTTGAAGAGGTTAAGGAAAAACTGGGTAGCGGCGACGAAATTCTTGCCGCCGGGTGGTTCTGCGAGAACTACGAGCGCGATCAGAAAGCCGTGATATGGTTCAACGACCGTCAGAAATGCCCCATCGAATTCAAGGACGAAAAGAAGCGTCGTCAATGGGTGGAAGAGTGCGTGGTCAACGCCAGTGTCCTCAACTGCTGTATCCGGCTTTACAGCCGGGCAAGCGATTTTCAGCGGATACTTGGCAATACCTACCAGTGGGAGAAAATGGCAAAGGCTGTCGAAAGTCTGCGGGAGCAGTTCGGCCATACGCTGCCGACCTCGATGTTCCGCTTCCGCAAGAAGGTGGCCGAATACAAGCGCGACGGGTATGCCAGTCTGATCAGCGGCAAGTTCGGCAACCAGGCGGCGCGCCGGATGACCCACCGCGAAGAGCGCGTCATACTCGGCATAGCCTGTCTTGAGAATCAGCCCTACAACACCACAGTCCGGGAAATGTATATAATGTTCCTCACGGGCGAGCTTGACGTTTACGACATCGATACCGGCGAGCTCTACGACCCCGAAACTTTCGCAAAGAAAGGCGAGGACCCGTGGATTCCAAGTGATGCTACCATCGCCAACTACCTCAACAAACCCAAAAACAAGCTGCTGATAGAGAACCGTCATCGGAGCCGTACCGCCTTCATGCACGAGCAGATGCCCCACATGCACCGCCACAACGGCCAGTTCTCCCTGTCACAGATTACGATGGACGACGTTGACCTTCCGCGTCGTATGAGAGGCAACGAGCGGGTACATGCCTACTACGCCTACGACGTGGTGAGCCAGTGCCGAATCGGGGCCGCCTACGCCCGGAAGAAGGACGAAGACCTTGTGGTGGAATGCTTCCGCGACATGTTCCGGCTGATCGAGCGCAATGGGTGGGGCATGCCGGCCGGCATCGAGGTCGAGCAGCACCTCATGAGCCACTACAAGGACGGCTTTTTACGAGCCGGTGTCGCCTTTCCCTTCGTACACTTCTGCGCGCCACAAAACTCACAGGAAAAGTACGCCGAGCCTCTGAATGGTGCTTTCAAGCGGTCGATAGCCCACAAGAACCATGCAGGAACAGGAAGGTTCTACGGCAAAGGCAAGAACCGCACCGAGAGCAAAAAGATCAGCGACGAGACCAACGACACATGGGAAGATAAGAGATACTACACCTTCGAGGAACTTGTGGCCGATGACCGTGCCGACAACATGGAGTGGAACAACACCCTGCATCCGAACCAAAAGAAATACCCCGGCATGACCCGATGGGACGTGCTTGCGGCAAACATCAACCCGACACTGCAGCCCCTCGATAAGTTGACCTTGAGCCGGTATATAGGTGAGAGGGTGCCGACGAGCATTCGGCGCAACTCTACCGTTAGGGTTTGCCACGAGGACTGGTGGTTGAGCGCCCCGGAGATACTTGAGAAGCTCGAACCGAACAACTACAAGGTCACGGCCTACTATCTGCCTGACGAGAGCGGTGCCCCCACCGAGGTCTACATATTCCAGGATGACCGCTACATCGACAGGGTGGAGAAAGTGCAGACCTATAACCGCGTCATGGCAGAGCAGACGGAGGAAGATGTTGCCAATTATATCGAGCAGCGCAAAAAGGTTGCCAAATTCGAGGCATACGTGCGCGACAACGCCGCCCCGCGCATCGGAACGGTAAAACCCACGGTCGCCTCTGAAATTGCGGCAGAGGCCGTAGAAATGCCTTCGTCGGCGATTGCTCCGGAAGAAGATGACACGGTGTCAAGATTCGCAGACATGGACTGGGGTCAGGTCGGATTTTATGACTCTTAAAACGAAATTATAACAGCATTAGAATATGATTACAACCGAAATCAAACAAAAAATCACCGCTGCGATCACGTCGGCCAGGAAGAACTATCCGAGCGACGCCAAGCATGCCGCCTCGCTCGGCATCACCACATCGGTTTACAGTGCGGTCAAGAAGGGCCAGACCGACCGGGTGCTGAGTGATGCCAACTGGATAAGCATTGCCCGCAAGCTCGGCGTCAACCTCCGCGACGAAATTGAATGGAAGGCTGCCAAAACCCCGGTATTCCAGTACGTCACCGCGCAGCTTGAGTTCTGTCAGCAGTCGAGCGTCAGCGGCATACTCTGCGATGAACCTAATATCGGCAAGACCTTCACCGCCCGGCTCTATGTTCAGAGCCACCGCAATGCCGTCTACATTGACTGCTCCCAGGTCAAGACCAAGCTGAAGCTCATTCGTAAGATTGCAGCCGAATTTGGTGTCGACAGCAAAGGCCGGTACAGCGATGTATACGATGACCTCGTGTTTTACCTCCGCTCCATCGAGCAGCCCCTCATCATACTTGACGAGGCAGGCGACCTCCAGTACGAGGCCTTCCTTGAGCTGAAAGCATTGTGGAATGCCACCGAGCGCTGCTGCGCATGGTACATGATGGGAGCCGACGGCCTCAAGGAGAAGATCAACCGCTCAATCGAGTGCAGGAAGGTCGGCTATACCGAGATGCTGAGCCGCTACGGCGACCGCTTCAGCAAGGTCACGCCCGACAACGGCGACGACCGCAGGGCTTTTCTGAATGAACAGGCCCGGATAGTGGCGAAAGTCAACGCCCCGGAGGGCGCCGATATAGCACAGATCGTTCGCAAGACCCAGGGTGGTCTGCGCCGTGTATATACCGAAATCGAAAAACTAAAAAGACAGTAAGCCATGAGTATGAAATTGACAGTGACATTCAAAGGCGGTCGCAGGCGTGTTTTGAAATCGCCGGAAGATTTTAAAACAATCGACAAAAACCGGAAGGCGATGTTCGTTATGGATGACTGGAAAGTATATACCGGGTATTCAGACGGAGAGGTCGATGAGGAAGGCGATTTCGGCATATTCGGAACCATTCATGGTATAGCACTGCCATTCAACAGGATGCTCGGATGGTGCTACGAAACAGTAGAACGTAAAACCAAAAAACAAAGATAACTATGCCGAAGAGAGCATTCAGCCCCAAAGAGGTGCTTGCCAAGACATATAAGACCCTACCATGGGACGGCGAGTGGGCCGAGGCATTCGGGCTACCCACAATCAACGAAACATGGTTGATTCACGGGCCTTCCGGCTCCGGCAAGAGTAGTTTCGTGATGCAGCTTGCCCGGAAGCTCACCGAGTATGGCACCGTCCTCTTCATGAGCTATGAGGAAGGGGTAGGGCAGTCCTTTCAGAAGCGCATCGCCAGGTTCAAGATGAATGAAGTGCAAGGCCGCTTCCGCATTGCTACCGCTGACACTATTGAAGAGCTGACTGCGAGGCTCAAATGCAAGAAGAGTCCGAAGTTCATCATTATCGACAGCTTTCAGGCGGCAGGGTGGGAGTATCCCGAAACAGAGGCTCTGATAAAGCGGTTTCCTCGAAAATGCTTCATCTTCATCAGTCAGGAGTACAAGGGGCAGCCGATGGGCAAACCGGCGCAGAAACTCAAATATCTTGCCGGTGTAAAAGTGAGGGTAAGCGGCTACAAGGCATACTGTCAGGGTCGTTTTATTCCGGCGCCGGGCGTCTACTACACAGTGTGGGCTGAAGGAATATTGAAAACAACCAATAACATCGGATAATATGAGCAAGAAGCGGACAATGATAGTGATTGAACCTGACGGCAGGATACACAAGGAAGCGTTTATGACAGCCCCGATGGTATGCCCTTACTGCAACGGCAGAGGCGGATTCCGCCATGATGCTGTGAGTGGGCCTGAATTCCAATGCTGCCCTGACTGCGAGGGAACGGGCGAGGTTGTGGCCATGGTAACGATAGACTGGAAACCGAATATAAAATAAGAGATTATGGAGCAGCAAGTAACTAACTTCAGACGGTTCTATGCCGCGATAAAGACTCTTGACTTTGTCGCAGATCGCGATGATGTCAAAAAGAACCTCGTACACCAGTACACCAATGGGCGAACCGACAGCCTCCGCGAGATGACCCGGGCCGAGTATGACCGATGCTGCGAAGACCTTGAGCGCAAGGCCGGGCGACAAGACGAGCTTCGCAAAGAGCGTAGCAAAACCCTCAAGCTAATGCAGCAGATGGGTGTCGACACTACCGACTGGGGGCGCGTCAATCTGCTGTGCCGTGATGCCCGGATAACCGGCAAGGATTTCTACCATATCACCGCCGAGGAACACCGGGAACTGCGACGGAAGCTCAAGAGTATCGAGCGCAAAGGCGGCATACGCCGGCAGCCGGTGGAAATGCCGGAGCCGCCAAAGACTCAGCAATCCCGGCAGCAAGTAATAATAATTCCAATGAGCATGGGGCAAGCATAATAAAAACATGAAAAAACGCCATTGGAAAATCAAACTCAAGGAACGCACTACCGGGCAGATCCTCACCCCCGAATACATCGGCTACAAAGACCGCGAAAAGGTGATAGAGTTCTTCGGACTCGAGAACCAGGATGTCGAATGGTACGAGATAGAGGAAGTGCCCTGCAAAGAAAACGATTAACCAACCATCTAAAAATAAGTGATATGACAGAACAAGTTGAAATGACAGCCGAAGAGCGTCAGGAATTCGAGGCTTACAGAGCCGAAAAAGAAAAAAAGCGTCGTGAGCAGGAACGCAAAGAGCAGCGCAAGCAGTACGCCGACATGGTGGATGACGAAATATCCACCACGATCCCTCAGCTCCGCGAACTGAGCGACCAGATCAAACTGGTCAAGGAAACTATCTTTGGCAACTTCGAGACAATCCTCAAGATGAAGTCCGAGATTACCGGCGTTGCCCGTGACAATCAGAACAGCCACACGTTCACCAATTCCGACAGCACCCTGCGCGTCATCCTTGGGGTGAACACCATCGACGGTTACCGCGACACTGTCGAGGATGGCATAGCAATGGTAAAGGGCTACATCGAGAGCCTGGCCAAAGACGATGCCACCAAGGCTCTCGTTAATGCCGTGCTCCGCCTTTTGAGCCGTGACGGGCAGGGCAACATAAAGGCCAGCCGAGTGCTTCAGCTTCGCAAAATGGCAGAGGATAGTGGCAACGAGCAGTTCCTCGAGGGTGTGAAAATCATCGAGGAGGCTTACCAGCCCACCATCTCCAAAAAGTTCATCCGTGCCCAGTACAAGAATGACAAGGGCGCATGGTGTTATATACCCCTCGGCATGACAGATGTCGACTAAAACGTAGCGAAAATGGAAAAAGAGATCAAAAGACCGCCCCGGATTGCAGTGTGTCGGGAATGCAACGGCACCGGGATACAGAGGACTGAATCACCACAACGGCATCCCGAACTATGCCCCCAGTGTGAAGGCAGCGGTAGGGTTACAGTAAGCAGCGTGACCACACTTGACATCAGACCTTATAAACAGAAAACGATAAAAATCATATAGCAATCGATGGCAAACAAGCGCGGCATGTCCTACAGAAAGCGCGTAGAAGATATAAACCGGATATATGACCAACACGCCAAAAGCGGGTTGACTAACCGGGAGATATGGCGGAGGTACATATATCCGGTTTATTGGATCAGCGAGCGCACTTTCTACAACATCATGAACGCCACGGCAGGGCTTGAAAACCCGGTCGTGGCGTCCGACGTGCCAGGCCTTTTTGATTTTATCGACGAAAATCCCGAAACAGACAACCCTAATGAGCGAACTTGACCAACAGACTCGTGCTGTCTTCAGAAGCATATTGCGCGACATACAGGTCGAGCTTGGAGATGAGTTCGACCAAAACTTCGAGCGGCAGGCATTCTTCAGTCAGGCATGGGCGCGGCGCAAGAGTCCGACGCGCCCTGGTGGTCTGATACTGGTTGATTCCGGTGGCTTGAGACAGAGTGTCCGCAGTGAAATCCGCGAAAGCAGTATCGTATTTCTGTCAGACCATCCGGGAGCTGCCATTCACAACGAAGGTGGCGAAATCAAAGTGACGGCCAGAATGAAGCGTTACTTCTGGCACAAATATTATTCCGCTACCGGCTCCTTCGGCCGCCGAAAAGACGGCTCCCTCCGGCAAAACAAAAAGAATAGCCAACTATCCTCCGAAGCCGATTTCTGGAAAGCGATGGCACTCATGAAGGTCGGAAGTACCATCAAGATACCGCAGCGCAAATTCCTCGGCACGTCGCCGGAAGTAGAAACAGCAGTCAGGCAGATCATCGAGGAGAATCTTAACGAGTACATCAACAATATAGACTTCAATATAAGATGAGAGAAGAATTATACCGCAAACTTAAAACCCGGCTTGAGGCAATGTGTATCAATGCCGCCGGAGAGTATTATGAACGCCCGGACGAAGCAGACATGAATGACGAACTGTATCCCCGTGCGATCAAACACATCGACCTATGGAACCATAATGTAGAGTTCCTCGAGCAGGAGGCTCCGTGGCCACGCCCGGCAGTGTTCATCGAATTTGTGCCCTTTAAGTGGCATGCCGTCGTGCCCGGAGTCGAATACCGGGCGCAGCCACTGATCAACCTCCATGTGGTGACCGACTGGGCGGAACAGAAAAACATCGGCGAGTTCCGGCTGCTTGACAAGATCCATGAGCAGCTTGCCGGACTGGAAGGCGAGAACTTCATGGAGTTCGACATCGACAGCTCCGCCACCAACCATAATCACGAGGATATTGTCGAGAACATAGAAACCTATACTTGCGTCGGGTTCCGTCATCTGAAATAAGGCCACATAAACGCGCCGTGTCGCAAAGAAAACAGAGAGCCGCATCCTTTATCGGGTTGCGCTCTCTTGACGATATATGGGCGAGAAAACGGCCTCAGACGGCATCGACGGCAGGGAGGTCGGGTGTGGTGAACAGCATGATGTCCGTGTACCGGGCATTGTAGTTCATGGTCGCGTTAAACTCCTTGCGGCTGCAACGCTCGAACGGGTTGCCGAGCGAAGGGTTGCGGCCCATCCATTCGCACAACTCCACGAGGCACGATTTCTCGGAAGTGAAATAAACAAAGTTATGGCCAGACAGCACCGACAGCACATCGAGGTAATCCGCGAGCCGCCAGTACATGCGGTATGTGCCCACGTCGGTAGACAGATAAGGCGGGTCTACGAGGAACACTACGCCGGGCACATCCTTGAACCGCTCGAACAGTTCCCGGTAGTCGCACGATTCAATTTCCAGTCCGCTGAGATACTCCGGGCATTCGGCATATCCTGCCTTGCGCACATTGTTGTAGAGCGTTTCCTTGCGCATCTCCGGGATGCTCATCTTATACTTCATCGAGAACATCAGCGAGGAGGACAGGGTGATGAAGTCGAGATAGCCGGTTTCCCGTTCTTCCTGTTCAAGCAGGGCGAATATACGCTCCCTTGCCGCCCCTGTTATGGGTTTGTGCCGCCCGAAACCGTCGGATATATGTCTGATACGGTCGAGCAGGGCATTGGTGCGCGGAATATTGGCTATGCGCAGCCGGTAGTCGTCGAAGTCATTGTATATGACCCGGGAATCGGGATGGGTGTGCTTGGTGATGTGTGACAACAGTCCCGAGCCACCGAAAAGGTCAACGAATACGGTGCCGGCCGGATATTGCTTTATCACTTCGATGAAGTGTTTGGCGAACATACGCTTCTGCCCGACGAAGGGCAGGGGAGCGGACAGATAGAGGCGGCTCATACGTTCAGTTCGAATTTGACGCTGTCCTCTCCGGCGAGAAGTCGGCGGGTGTTGTCGATATTGTTGTCATACACATGCACGTTGCCAAGGAACAGTGTTATTGACTTGAGGGGGAAGTCGATGTGCCGGGCCATGAGGTAGAGGTGGTATATGTCGGCCGGCAGTCCGAGGTTGGCGTCGGAGCTGCGCTGGTAGGCGGACACTACCAGTTCGCCGTCCTCGATCTGGAACTGAACGAGCGACAGGCATGGGGCCTGGTTGCTCTCTGCCTCGGTCGCTCCGAGGAACAATACATAGTTCTTTGACGGGCGACGCTCGGTATTGATCCTGGCGAGCAGCGGCGGGAGCTTCTCGAAATAGGTGGGGTAGGAGTTGACCAGGATCGAACCGCAGTAGTCCCACCAGTTTATGCCGGCCTCGCGGTACTTCTCCACAGAACGCTCGCCGCTCATGAAGAGCCTCAGTTCGGAGCGGAGCTTCTTGCGGGCCAGTCCGTGTCCCTCGAAAATTTCAAGCAGGTCGGCCGGAGTAAGTGAGAGCTGCTCGTTGATAAGGTACGTTATATTGCCCTTCTTGTTGACCTGGTGTCTGCCGTTGTCAAGAATACGGGCGAGGATTTGGTGATATTTGTTGCGTGCCATTTCGGTTGATTGTTGATGATGGTGCAAAGGTAGGCACGCGCCATCAGCGGCACACTATCGGAACCGGGAATCACACTGCACGCGGATTGCAGTCATTCTTTGCCGGGCAAATCGGCAGAGCCGATGACTGGAAACGCTTTATCAGGCTGTAGACCTTCCTCTCGCTCACGCCATATTTGTCGGCCAGAACCGCCACCGCATACGACACCTTGTCGCCGGCGCCGACCATATTGTTGAAGTCAACAAAAAGGTCGATGTAGGCGGTGTCCTCGAGTCTTACGCCAATGCGGCGCAGTCTTTCGAGCAGCTCGCGGTTGAAATTCAGCACTTCAAATATTGTCATGTCGGCGAAAATTGCTAATTTTGCAGTGTCTCACTTATCATAAATGAAGCCAGTACCGGCCGGAGAAGGCATAATGCCCCCGGCGGCCGGTACTGGCTTCATTGTTTAATGGTAAGTGAGACGACTATTTAACAGGCCGGGGGCATTTTTTTGCCCTCCCCCGAAGGGCGGTGCGGATCAGTCCATGCGGTAAGGTTCCAAGTCAATACTTTCCCGGGCATTCCATCCGTCAAGCTGCGCCTGTTGGATATGTTCGGAGAAAGCGCGATAGAACGCCTCGATGTCAGCCGGATTCTCAAACCGGCGGTAGACCGGCTTGTCATCGGTGCCGAACTTGAAGACCACTGACACGCTGTTTCCTATCCGGCTTTGGATATAGGCGCGCTCATAGTTGGCCTGGTTCTCGGTGGAGAGCCAAACCGGGACACCCTCGTAAGAGAAGCCGGATACGATCTTCTCCCGAGTGGCATCGCTGATCCAGCCCTCGATTAGAGCCTTGATCTCATCGACCGCCGGCTTATGGTCGAATTCTTCTTCCATGTAGGAAGTGGTGCCGGATTCATCGGCCGATACGTCCCAGCGGACACGCCATTTGTTTTTGACCGGGTTTGTACACTCCAGGAGTGCTACATCGGGATTGCCTTGGACTCGTTTCATTTTAAGTAAAGACGTATTTTGTTTTACCCTTGCCGAAGGTTTCAGCCTTTATGGTGGTTTCAAAGGGGAAGCCGTCGGGCATTTCTTTCACTTGTAGGAGGATGTTTTTCATCTCCTCACTGTTGGTGAAAAACTTTTTCTGCTCACCGTTTTGCTCGATGGCTACCACACAACGGTCGTCCCCCTGCGAGGTCTTTACGCCCATCTCGAAGTCGCGGATTACGATGGGAAGGTTCACCAGTTCCCGGATGCTTACCACCGCACCGGGGAATCGCTTTTTGCCGTCATCGGGCTTGTAAGCGACATTAAGGTCTTTGAATGATCTCATTTCTGTGCCTGTTAATTTATTAAAGAGGTTATTACACTGTGCGTGCTTGGCCATCCCGTAGAACGAGGCTGTAAGCACGCTTCTTCGTTTCCGGCTCTTGACATCGCCCATCTTTCGGGCGAACTTCTGCTTTATGCGCTTGCGGATGAGCGCATGGGTGGGGTAGATGACATAACCCAGGAAGTCGATGCCTTCAGTAACCGGGAACACCCTCTCGTTGGCTTTAATCTTCAGACCGATACTTTCAACACATTCATGTATGATATCGCGTATTCGCCAAAGCTCCTCCTTGCTGCCGGCAAGAACCGCCCCGTCGTCGCAGTAACGGTAGTAGAACCGTGTACGCAGCCTGTCCTTGAGCGGGTGATCGAGAGCCACAGACAGCAGAAGGTTGCACAGCCCCTGCGAGCTTCGCAGACCGATACTGACACCTTTGGGCATCATACGCACGAATCTTTCCAGTATCGCGATCAGTTTGGCGTCCTTGAAAATGTGCCGGACACAGTCTATGATGGTCTGCTGGGCCACACTTTCGTAGAACTTGGAGATGTCAAACTTGTAGCAATAACGGGTGTCATTCGGGTGCACCCTGAGGTCGTTCTCAATATACGTCTTCAGATCGTGCATTCCGCGCCCTTTGATGCTTGCCGAGGTGGTGCGTATGAACCGCCGTTTGAGGTGCTCGTCGACCACCGACATGACGGCATGGACGGCGATGCGGTCTTTCATCGTCAGTACCTGAATGTGCCGCTCTTTACCGCCCTCGATGATGGTACGCTCCCGATAGCCGTTTTCGATGGTATAGCTACCATCTGCAATTTTGGCCGACAGTTCCGCGATAACTTCCTCCCGGTGCGCGAGAAGGTATCGGCCCTGCCGGGAACGCTTGCGCGCCGTACCCCGCAGAACCTGGTCGAATGACTGCGCCATATTCGGGTAGGCGACAATCTCCTCGATAATATGTCCTTCTCTTCGCATGGTAGGATGTGTTGATAATAATTTGTCAGGCTCCTTGAGCCTTCCGGTCACCGGGTCCGGGATCTTCGAGCCATACGGCCTACCAAACCCTACCCGAGCACTTGATGTTCCGGCTTTCCGCACTGGGATTATGCGCTGTTGCCGAGGCTTGCCCCTCTCGGCACCTCGATGGGGACACGTCCCCGGTGATGTACGCCGATTAATGGTTGTCCAGGCGCGACCCGACATTCGTGTTCGCATTCGAAGCATCGTTATTCGCATTCGCGTACGACACGCCGCCATTCGCATTCGCGTTGTTGTTGCCGCGATAGACCACACGGCCTATTGAGGGACACCGCCTTACAAAGTGCAAAGTTACGCATAATCCGTGTTCCGATAGGAATGTTTCAGAGCAAAAGCCATAAAACAGCAGCCATCGCTCCTCCGGCTACGGTTGAAAGCCAGTCTATCCAGTCCCACGGACATCCGTGCAGCTTGTCTTTAAGCTCAAGACAAGAACCGGCTATGATGGCCGAGTATGTGGCAGGGTAGGGGCCACAGGCGAGCAACCCTACGATAAAACCGCCTATAAGATGCTTGTAGCGGTTGGATTTTTTGAGAAATGAGATTATTTTGTTCATAAACTTTTATGTTTAAAGAATTGTTCGTAATTTTGCACAAAGCATCGAAGGAATGGTAAACTGGCATTTGAGACCTAAGATCCGCCTTTGGTGCTTTTTTATATGTCATTGACAGAATACAGGAAATATGATGCACGGGTTCGACCGTGTGGATCAGTTTCAACTTTCTTCGCCACATTCAGTCTTATCTCCCGACCGCGAAGTGTAGTCTGGAAATAATAGAAATGCTCGATACCGTCAGTTCGGGTATGCGTTAGTCCTGATTCATCTAAATAAGTGGCATTTGCCAACAACTCATCGAGGTTTTTCAGGTCATCTTTGGTAAGCACTCTTGACCGACTAAATGTGTCGGAGAATAAGTGCTTGTTGCCATAAGTAGAAAACCCGACAGTTACGGAAGCACTGTCGCCTACAGTCTTTTCACAACGTCTTGCAAGCAACGGTTCCATTTCCTTGAGATAATGCTTACGCTCGATTGCCGTCGCAGACTTTTCGGCATTGCCGGCGCACTCATGGAAGATGGCGCACGCCTGGCACACCTCGTTATCCGGCACGAACGCCAGTTTGCGGCCTTTGCCACCTTTGGCAATCGGGCATGTGGAGCAGCGGCGGATGGTGTAGGGATTGTAGTCCGGGACGGCTTTGCCCTCCTTGCCGGCGTTGAACCGGAAGATACCTTTTGTGTCGCGCTGCAGGGCCTCATCTCCAAGGCGCATCGCCTCGTCATGGGATGTTTCAGGATACTTTGATTTGCGCACTTGAACGACGGTGCAGCGGCAGTTCCAACCGTTTGGCGGATAGAATTCCTCCCAAAATGAATCAGAAGGCGGCAGAGTCACACGGTCGAGTGCGGCATGTTCCGGGCGCACTTTGTCATCGCGCTGTGTACGGTACTGGAGATTGTATCGGTCGCCGTCGCGCATGAACTGCTCCCACCGGCCGGCCATCTCCGCAGATGCGGCCACGAAGTTATATTCAGCACGGAGGTAATTGGAATTATAGGTTTTGTCGATGCTTTGAACATCATTCAAAAACCGTTCGAATGGCTTTCTATTGCCGTTCTCGTCAAGTAGCGACGGGAACGCCTCGTGCAGCTCATGAAATGCTTTCATGCCGGAGAAAATGTAATTCGACCGGGTCAGGCGCCGGCGCATCGCATCAGACATCTCCACCTTATGAAAGGCTGAGTCGAGAGCCGAGGCATGAGCATTGACAAACTCCTGCACAGCCGGATCTGCCACAAGTTCGACACGGAACTGCGCTCCTTGCTCTTTGAAAAGCGACTTCATCATGCCGGAGAACAGCGAGGACAGACGCTTGCGCAAATCATCGCCGGGAGCGGCAAGGTTCTCTATGACCACTCCATCGAGCAAGGAGGCATAGCGTCTGTGCAGCCCCTCGTAGTCAGAGGGGCTCAGTCGAAAAAATGTTTTTTCTCCTCTTTGTCGTTATCAACTTCTTTGCCATTTTCAGCCGAGGACAGAGCCATAGGATTGCGTCGTTCGCCGACCGGCATATTGTATTTGTCGGCGAAATACGACGGGTCGACCTCGTAGCGGTCGGCAATCATCGTTTCGTATGCTACCTGCTGCTCCGGCGTATAGTCAACCGCGTCATCCCACTCGAAGCGCAGCCCTTTGACCGGGAAGCCGTGCAGGACCATGATGGGGATAAGTTGATTGTTTATGATGTCGCGCAGGAAGTCGCGGTCAGACTCCACAAGATTCATGAACACCTCGAGGTGGGTCTGCGACTGGGAGAGCGACGAGCCGTCCTCGATGGTCATGGTCTGGCCTATCACCAGTTTCGACAATTCAGAGTTGGCGCGGTCGATTCGCTTGTCATAGACGTTGAAGGCATCCCCCTTGCCGGATTCCACGAACTGAATCTCCGTTTCCATGCCGGCAACCATGCCCTGATTGGCTCCGCCGTTGTAGATCATGTCCTGCAGACGCTTGAACTCATTCGGGTCGCGGGTCGATGTGCGGGCTATTCTCCACGGCATGCCGAATATTTCCGCGAAACAATCCCAGAACGTCATCGCGTGCTTTTTTGGGATGGTATGAAGTGCGGCCTTCAGCAGCAACCCGAGGTCATCCGGACGCCCGGCCTCGATAAGCCAGTCGCGCCAGGGACGCTCCCGGAACTCGATGCCGGTTTCCCAGTTCATGCCCACGCGCTGCACCACTCGACCCTTTTCAGGAATTACATGCTTGCGGGGTATGAGCGACACGCCGGAGAAAGCCGGGTGGCTGTCGCCGTCGGTAATGACATCGCCAAGCTCGATGAGCGAGTGGCCGTACCATATCGACTCCAGACAGAGCCGGCACAAGTCCTTGAACCAGGACTGGTCGAACAGGTGTCCTGCGGCATCGTCCTGGTCGCCGTTCTCATTGACGAGTTTGAACGAGCGCGACATAACGAACCCCACGCGCTGCTGTATGCAGCCCGAAAGATGCGAGTCGGTCATGGCGTCGCGGTAGATGTCGTACAGCTTCTGTCGGGACGGGTGGCGCGGATCAATCGCGCTCTGCCACGCCCGGCGCCAGTCCTCGATGTCATTCTTTGAGAAAAACTCCGCGTAGCGGTGCAGCTCCAGGATAACGGAGGTCTGCTTTTGTATCCTGCCTTTGGCATCCTTCTGCGCCCGGCTGAGTTTCGGTCTGTTCTGTCTGCGGCCCATAATCACCAGTCGTGTCTAAGTTTGGGAAATGAATAATAGGAGGTGCCGAAGCCGGGGCTGTCGTCATCAGATCCGGCAAGAGGAAGGTCGGGGACGATTTTGCCTGCCTGTACGCCCTCGAGCCATTTTATGGCGCGCTCATATCGCTCCTTGCGGATTTCGCTACCCATCTTCTGCGGCTGCGAAGCTGTGAGGTGATAAAGCACAATGTCGGCGGTGTACATCACTATAAGCCGGTTGCGGTCGTTGCCTGTCTCGGCGAAAATGGCCGCGGTGTCATATACCGGGCGGAGATAGCCTGATATTTCCTCAATGGCCTCTGCCTCGGCATTGGCTATATTTTCAGGTGATGACTGCGACACGACTTTCAAGGCTGCATCACCAATCACCACTTTGTAATCTTCGGTATCTATAAACATATTACCACATATTTTTAGGCGAGCGACGGGGAATCGCCACCGGTTTGAAAACTTCCTGACGAGTGCTGCGCTGCAGATACCAGATAGCACCCTCGTCGGCATCAGGCGCGTCATCATGCACGCGGGAGCCTCGCTCGAGAGCCAGGGTCTGCTCGATGCCGACCTCCATATCAGGGGACTCCTTCAGAGCCTCGTTGTAAAATACGAAGCCACGCTCCCACAGCGGCGACACCGCTTCGATGCGCTGCACCTTTTCCGGCTTCTTCCTGGTGTCCGGCAGTATGGGCAACTGGTACCCGCGGATATTTCCCTCGGCGGCGAACTCGTCGAGGATGATGTCCTGCATGAAATTGGCCTCCATGAAGAAGGATATTGCCACACGGTCACGTGTTCGCTCATAGAGGTCATAGAGCCAGCGCACCATTCCGGACACTGTGTCCTGGCGGACATAGCAATCAATGAGGTGCAGCTCTGTTCCGATTTTGCCCCACAGGCGGCATGCCTTGTAGTCGTTTGCCGTTGTCGATTTGAACGACGGGTCGGTATAACACACGAGCATCTCGTACTTTTCGAGTTTCGGCATACGCTTGAAGCGTATCCACTCATGCCGGAATATGGAGCCGTCATTGATGGGGTTGTGCATCATTTCCTTTTCCCAGGCACGGTATCCCATGAAATCCTTGACAGCCTGCGCCTCCTCCTTGGTCCACTTCTCAACCCACACCGGGTTGCCGTCACGGTCGACAGCCTTTATCTCGGACACATGCACACCCTTTGAAGCGGCGATATTGGCAAGCACCGATTTTTTAGAAATAAGGTTGCCTACCATGATAAAGCGGCCACGGCCAACATCGAGTGCACCGAACAGAGCCTCCTTGACCCAGTCTGTGAGCTCCTTGACGCGCTTTTCATTGCGGCAGAGCTCGTCATCGTCAAGGTCATCGATCACAATATAGTCCGGACGGGCCTCACGGTCGCGGAGGCCGCGCGGCGACTGTCCGCGGCCCACGGCGAGGAATTTTGCCCCGCCTTTGGTTTTGAACTCACCCTGCAGCCATAAGCCGAGGTTTTTCTGTTCACCAAAATCAGCGATGAGCTTCTGGTTGTATTCCAGTTCCGCCTGAAGGTCACCGAGCAGGCGGTTGGCGCTATCCTCAGACTTGCCGACAGTGACCATAAAATTGATAAGCCTCTTCGGCTGGAAAATCAGCCAAAGGGGAATGAACACTCCGATGTGGGTGGATTTGGCGTGGCCGCGCGGCCATTTGAACACCGCCTTCAGATTTGGCGTGTTCTTTATCGTGAGCGCCGCTTTGGTGTGGAACGGCGCATTGTGTATCACTCGGATAACCTCCCCGGTGGTCTTGTCGCGCAGGGTGAGGTAGTGTGCGAAATAATACTCGCAGAATTCGTCATAATTGGAGAGCAGCCGTTTGATGCGACGCTCCTTCTCGACAGGCGACTCCTTTACGATAGACAGGGACGCCGCCGTCATGGCCTGGACTTCGCGGCAGTGTTCCTTCCACTGCGCGAATGCCTCCTTCTGTTCCTTTGTAAGTTTAGTCGCCATGGTAAACAAGTGCTCCCTTGTTGAATGACTCGATGAGGAATCCGTCCTGCAGCTTGTTGACCTTCTTGATGAACTCGATGGTTACCTCCGGATCTGTCTTGGCGCGGAATTTAATGTATTCGGAAAATGCGGTGAACACCTCTATGGCGGCCACGACATTGGCCTGTGACTTGTCGAGCTTGTCGATGGCGGCGGTCAGCTTCGAGAGCTTGTCGCCGAGGCTGTCTATAAGGGCGAGGTCGCCGGATTCGTTGACTTTGTCGAGCAATGTGTTTGTCGCCAGGAGTAATTTCTTTATGAGCTCCGGACGAGTGATGGTCTTGGCTGCGCGGGCGGCCTTCCACCCGTCAGCGGTACACCATTTGGATATAGTGACTCGTGACACGCCTATCATCTCGGCGATTTCGGTCTGCTCCTTCCCTGAAAGATACAGGGTGCGTGCCAGGTTTCTTTTATTTTCAAGTTCAGCTTTTGTCATGTCGATAATGATTTTGGCGCTTTT
>CAMWTJ010000009.1 GCA_947177185.1 uncultured Porphyromonadaceae bacterium
GACTCGTAGAGGTCGGCGCCCATGCCGGCCACGTCGCCCACGTTGTCGCCCACGTTGTCGGCTATCGTAGCAGGGTTGCGGGGGTCGTCTTCGGGAATACCGGCCTCCACCTTTCCTACGAGGTCGGCGCCTACGTCGGCGGCTTTGGTGTATATGCCACCGCCAACACGCGCGAAGAGAGCCTGTGTCGAGGCACCCATGCCGAATGTAAGCATCGTGGTGGTGATCATGGCCAGTTTGGCGGTGCCGGCCACGTCCACGCACGCGTCAAGCAGCACATACCAGAACGATATGTCGAGCAGGCCGAGGCCCACTACCACCAGCCCCATCACGGCGCCGGAGCGGAACGCCACACGCAGGCCGCCGTTGAGCGACGTGCGCGCCGCATTGGCGGTGCGCGCCGAAGCGTACGTGGCCGTTTTCATGCCCAGGAAGCCGGACAGGCCCGAGAAGAATCCGCCGGTGAGAAACGCTACCGGCACCCAGGGGTTCTGAAGCTGAAAACCATAGGCCATAACGGCGAACAGCACTACCAGGCACGCAAACACGCAGCCCACAATCTTGTATTGCTGCTTGAGATAGGACATCGCACCCTTGCGCACGTGCGACGCTATGCGCTTCATGGTGTCGGTGCCTTCACTCTCGCCCATCATCTGGCGGTAAAAATACCATGCGAGCGCGAGCGCCGCGACTGCGGCGGCAGGCACAAGCCAAAACACAGGAGTAATCATATAAGTCTGACGATTTAAGGTTTTATTGATTTCACGCATCAAAGTTACTCAAAAACCGCCGAACCACCAAACCCCCGAAAAAGAATTAAGCCCCTCGACGGAGCTTGATTCTATAAGTTTCAGGTGTCAGCGCCAGGGAAACTCGGGCGGGAGCGGACGGTGCTTGACTGCAAGCCGCACACGCGAACAGAATTCGCGCACCACGGCTTTCACCGGGCCCGGCTCCATGCCCAGCACCTTGAACAGCAGCCCGGCGCCCGAAGGCAGGCGTGTGATGCCCGCGGCCAGATGCCGCTCGCGGTCTATGAATGGCTCTGTGGCGTCGTACACGGCGGCAGCCTTGTCGGGCGGAGTCACCACTATCACATTGGCAAACACGTCGTAGCCGCCCATTATGCCGAGCCGGCGCACAGGCACACGCGCGGGGTCTATCACGAATTTCTCGCGGAACAGCGGCTCGCCGTCAGGACGTTCGGCATGGCTGCACACCGAAAGCACGTCGTAGGCAAACAGTTCGCCGTCCTTGTAGTATTTTCTGCCGCCCATGTATATTTCGGAATAAAACAGCGTGGCCGATGGGTCGGCCACTATGCGCGTGTCGCATATGAAACGCGTGTGCCGGCAGGGTATCACCGGCTCCGGCAGATACTCCAGATAGCTGTCGGCCTCGAGAGTGAACTCCTGCGTCATGCCCGAGTAATTGCGGCGCATCTCGGCCAGCTTGGTGGCTGCACCCGTGCTTATAAACGCCATGGAGCCGCGGCGCATGGTGAAGCGCTGCACGTAGCGGTCGCCGTCCACGTTGGGGCCTCCGCTCGAGAGAATGTAGACGCACGGCATGTCGGGCATTTCTTCGTCGAAATACAATTCCTGCTGCACGATAAGCGGAGCGCGACGGTCAAGCTCGCGCAATATGCTGCGTCCCTCCTTGTTCAGCTCGAAACCGAGATTGAGATAGCCGTGCTTGCCCGGGCAGCCCACATACATGGCGTCGGGCTGCGCCAGATAAGGCTGCATTTCGGGAGCGGAGTCGAAATCGACCGCCGGCGCGTCAGAGTATTGTCGTTGATTCATGCCGTGCGTATTATGGTTTTGGGGGTGGTGTTATTTTACTTTGTCGAACAGAGCCATCTTGAAGAGCAGGTCCACAAGCTCATCAATACCTTCTCCCGTCAGGCTGTTTGTAAACACAAACGGCTTGCCGGGGCGCATCAGCCTTGAGTCGTGGTCCATCACCTCAAGACTGGCGTGCACGTAGGGCGCGAGGTCGGTCTTGTTGATTACCAGGATATCGCTCTGCGAGATGCCGGGACCGTCCTTGCGGGGAATCTTGTCGCCTGCGGCCACGTCTATCACATAAATGAAGAAATCCACAAGAGCCGGGCTGAAAGTGAGCGTAAGATTGTCGCCTCCGCTTTCTATGAGCACCACGTCGGCATCCGGGAACTTTGCTTCCATTTCCTCCACGGCCGCGATATTCATGGACGGGTCCTCGCGCACAGCCGTATGCGGGCACGCGCCGGTTTCCACTCCTATTATGCGGTCCTCCATCAGCACGCCTTTCAGGGTGCGGCGCACGTGTTTGGCGTCCTCGGTGGTCACGATGTCGTTGGTGATTATAAGCACACTCATGCCTTTGTCCATAAGTTTGGGGGTGATGGCTTCGATAAGTGCTGTCTTGCCGGAGCCCACGGGGCCGCCGACGCCTATTCTGCATGTAGACATAATGCGATAGTTATTGTTATTTCGGCCCTGAGGCCGGATGGTTGTTTATGTGTATTGTCTTAATTTAAACATAGCGGGATGCCGTTCAGTTCATGAACATGCGCATATTGCCTTTTTCGTGCAGCGACGCAAGTATATCCATTTCAGGCACAAAGGCGTTCATGCCGTCGAGGGTCATGTCGCGAGCCTGCTCGTACATAGCATCAGTTTCGCCTGCAAGACTGTAGAGTATGCCCTGCGTGTCGTAGTGCGACACACGCACACAGCGCAGCGCAGCGCTCACCACCATATTGGCCACGCCGTACTGGTGCGACGCATACAGCTCGCGCTCGCCGAGGCCTGCGGCGGCAAAAGCCAGCCCCTGCGCCACGGGATAACACCCAGGGGTGCGCTCAGCCTTTATGTCGGAGAGCCATCGGCCTATGAGTGTGTCGTCGCCCCACAGATGCACGCCGAGTTCGGCCAACTTCTTGCCCATGCGGCGGAGCATCAGCCGGGCCTCGTGGTTCATCTTGAAACGCATCAGAGCTTGGTCGGCCGCCACCACGGCCGCGTAATCGCCGGCCAATGCCGCCCGGTGGGCGAGCAAAGCGGCCACGCCGTCGCTGAAAGCAGCCTGCAGCACAGCCGAGCGCGTGTACTGCGCAAGCGATTCGGCATCGTGCACAAGCCCGAGGCCGGCAGCCGTTTCAAGGCCGTTGGAAAAAGAGAAGGTACCTACCGGGAAGGTGGCGTCGGAAAACTGCAGCAGGGGCAATACGTTCATGGCTGTATCTTTTCGGAGGATGGAACTGACTGAGTCGGAAGCTGAGCGTGCATACTCAATGCACGTGGCTGTGGCTTTCGTGGCCGGCACCGCCGAACAGACGGCGCACCTCATGAGGCGCCATGTAAGGAATCACCTCGCTGCCTTCCACGAATTCGTACGTGATATCGTCGATATTGTGTGTGTCCATCACGCTCAGCATCACTTTGCGGTCTACTGTCATGGGCACATACACTTTGGTGCCCTTCACCACCGCCGGCCAGTGCTGATTGCCTATGGCGTGGCCCAGCTCGAGAGATATACGTATGATTTCCTCGGCCGGCAGACCTTTGAGCCTGGCGAGGTCCACCACCAGCACGGGGCTGAGCTTCAGGCGCAACACGGCCGCCGAATTCTTATCGGCATCATAAGCTATGATATCGCCGTCGGCCACCTGACGCCGGCCCGACAGAGCCACCGGGTACTCGTGGCCGTGCTCGTCGACTGCAAGAAAGCGCGTCTTCTGAGCGGTCCACTGGTCAAGAAAAATATTGTGCACATGGGCGTCCTTGAGTTTTTCGGCCCACTCGGGGGTATTGGCATTGCCTATTATTGCGGTTATTACATCCATAATGTGTTGAAATTTATTCGGATAGTGAAGCAAAAGCGGAAGCGCCGGGGCGCCCCCGCTTTTGCTTGTTTTATATTAGGGAGTATGCGTAATCAGCTGAACCAGTAGAGCTGTCCGAGTGCCACCTGCTTGCAGGGGTCGACGTAGGCCAGCACGCCGTTCACATACACGTTGAACGTTTCGGGGTCCACCTCTATGCGCGGTGTGGCGCTGTTGCGCAGCATATCGGCCTTGCCGAGCTGTCTGGTGCCGTGCACGGCATAGATGATGTTCTGCGTGCCATAGCCCGCAACGACACCGCTGTCCACCGAAGCGCGCGACACAAAGCGCACGCATGTGCGGGGCATCGCCTTGCCGAAAGCACCGTACATGGGTCGGAATATCACCGGCTGCGGTGTTGGCAGCGAGGCGTTGGGGTCGCCCATTTCGGCCCAGTTTATCATGCCGCCTTTTATCACCATTTTGGGTTTCGCGCCGAAGAACGCCGGTTCCCAGAGCACGAGGTCGGCCATCTTGCCCACCTCTACCGAGCCGAGGATGTCGTTAATGCCGTAGGTTATGGCGGGGTTGAGTGTAATCTTTGCCAGATAGCGCAGCACGCGGAAATTGTCGTTCTGGTCGGAGTCTTCCGGGAGTTTGCCGCGCGCGTCCTTCATATATGAAGCCATCTGGAAGGTGCGCATGAACGATTCGCCCACGCGTCCCATGGCCTGCGAGTCGGAGCTTACCATGGACAGCACGCCCATGTCGTGGAGTATGTTTTCGGCACTCTGCGTTTCGGGGCGCACTCGGCTTTCAGCAAAGGCCACATCCGAAGGAATATTCGGGTTGAGGTTGTGGCACACCATAATCATATCGAACAGCTCGGCCTGCGAGTTGATGCCGAAAGGCAGTGTGGGGTTGGTGGACGATGGCAGCACATTGGCCATAGACGCCACTTTCAGAAGGTCGGGAGCGTGGCCGCCGCCGGCGCCTTCGGTGTGGTATGTATGGATGGTGCGACCGTCTATCGCAGCAATGGTATCCTCCACATATCCGGCTTCATTGAGGGTGTCGGTGTGTATGGCCACCTGCACGTCGTTTCGGTCGGCATTGTCGAGGCAGGCGCGTATGGCCGCGGGCGTGGAACCCCAGTCCTCATGGACTTTGAATCCCATGCAGCCGGCCTCGATCTGCTCCTGAAGAGTATCGTCCACACTCGAGTTGCCCTTGCCGAGGAAACCCATGTTGATGGGCAGCCCTTCGGTGGACTCAATCATTTTGCGTATGTTCCAGGGGCCGGGCGTGATGGTGGTGCCGTTGGTGCCGTCGGTCGGGCCCACGCCACCGCCTATCAGGGTGGTGATGCCGTTGCTGAGGCAGTCGTAGGCCTGCTGAGGGGCAATCATGTGCACGTGGCCGTCGATACCGGCGGCGGTAAGTATCAGGTGCTCGCCCGATATGGCATCAGTGGAAGGGCCCGTGCACAGCGTAGGTGTCACACCCTCCATCACGTTCGGGTTGCCGGCCTTGCCTATGCCCGCTATCTTGCCGTCCTTGATACCCACGTCGGCCTTAACGACTCCGAGCACGGGGTCGAGAATAGTGACATTGGTTATCACAAGGTCGAGCGAGCCGCCTTTGCTTGTGATAGTGTTGGCGGTGCCCATACCGTCGCGGAGAGTCTTGCCTCCGCCATACACCACCTCGTCGCCCATTACGCGCAAATCCTTTTCAATCTCCACGTAAAGGTTGGTATTGCCGAGGCGTATCTTATCGCCCTTGGTAGGACCGAAGAGCATATTGTTTTCCTGTCTGGATATTGTTGCCATGGTGATTGTTACTTTTTGTCGTTAGCAGTAGGTTTTGCGGATGCGGCCTTGGTTTTGGCAGCAGCCCTGGCGGCTGCCGGTTCGCCTTCGCCGGGCACCACATAATCGGCCTCGGCGGTGTCGCCGGGTGTGTCCATGAAGCCGCGGTTGAGCATACGGCGGTATGCACGGTCGCGCACGGGGAAATACGACGGCGTGTCCTCCGGGCCTGCGTAGCCGTCGGTAAGACCGTTGAAGCCTATGATACGGCGCTTACCGCCGAAGGCCACTACTTCCACATCCTTCTGCTCGCCGGGCTCGAATCGGATGGCCGTGGTGGCAGGTATGTTCAGATGGCATCCGAAGGCCTGCTTGCGGTCGAATTCCAGATAGCGGTTTGCTTCGAAGAAATGCAGATGGCTGCCCACCTGTATAGGTCTGTCGCCGGTGTTGCGGACTGTGATTGTGAACACTTGCCGACCGGCATTGTACTCGAGATTTCCATCGGCGAGCACGACTCCGCCCACAGGCACATCGGCCGAAGGCTTGAAGCCGGGATTTATGTTTTTGCTGTTGGCGCTCATTGTTTCGGAGAGTAAAAGAATAAGACTATTTGATAGGATGGTGGATGGATACCAGGCGTGTACCATCGGTGAAAACGGCTTCTACCTGCAGGAGGTCAATCATGTCGGCCACGCCTTCCATCACATCGTCTTTGGTCAGGACATTGGCGGCGTCGTGCATGACTTCTTCAACGGTTTTGCCTTCACGGGCGCCTTCGAGTGCGGTGCTGGTGATGTAGGCCACGGATTCGGGATAGTTGAGCTTGAGGCCTTTTTTAAGGCGGCGCTCAGCTATGAGCCCGAGCGACAGGAGTGTGAGCTTGTCTTGCTCTTTCGGGGTGAGATGCATAATCGGAGAGATTAAAGTTATCTGACTAATAAAACAAGCCGGAGGCACCGAAAGTTCGAAACGTGGCCCTCCCTACAGGATGCAACGGGCCCGGACTCCGCAGAGCGGAACCCGGGCCCGGATGGAGGCAGGCAATTGTGCCTGTTCGGAATCAATATTCGTTGAACGTATCGCCCACGATGCGCATATCGTTGGCGCGCACGAAGCGCAGGATGTCGTCGCGTACCTCGCCAGGCTCTATGTCGGCCTCGATGCGTTTAAGCGCGTTGTAGACCGACGTTCCGCACTGGTATATGTGGCGGTAGGCCTTGGCCGCGTCGTCCACCTGCGCTTCGCTGAAGCGGTTGTCCTGACGCATTATGTAGGCGTTCACGCCATAGTACGTGGCGGGGTTGTGGGCTATGATCACGTAAGGCGGCACATTGGAACCGATGCGCGTACCGCCCTTGACGAGGGCATAGCGTCCGATGCGGCTGCGCTCGTGCACAATCACGTTGCTCGACAGAATCACACACTCGTCGATTTCGGCGTCGCCGGCCACGGTGACACCGTTGCCGAGCACGCAGTGTCCCTTGATGTGCGAGTCGTGTCCGATATGGCTTTCGGCCATTATGAACGAGTCGTCGCCGATGCGCGTGCCGCCCTCGCTGCGTATGCCGCGGTTGATTATCACCTGCTCGCGGATCACGTTGTTGTTGCCGATGTAGCAGAAAGTTTCCTCGCCTTTCCAGCGGAAATCCTGCGGGTCGGCACCAACTATAGCACCTTGATACACTTTGTTGTTGGCTCCCATGCGTGTGCCGCGTATCACGCTGGCGTAGGGCATGATTTCGCATCCGGGACCTATCTCGACGTTCTTGTCGATATAGGCGAAAGCGTGGATTGTTACGTCGTCGGCTATTTTTGCCGAGGGGTCGACGTGGGCGAGTTTGCTTATCATAGCGTATATTATAAAGGTGTTATTATCGTCCGCCTCCGAGAGCCTGATAAAGGTTCACCACAGCCTGTGCCTGTGCGAGGCGGCTGCTTATGGCGTTCATCTGCGTCTGCAGAAGGTTGCTCTGCGCGGTGAGCACATCGAGATAGGTGGTGCCGGGCTGATTGTAGCGCAGGAGGTCGAGAGAATACTCGGCAGCCTTGGACAGATTGTCGACCTGCTGCTCAAGATACTGCTCCTTTTCGGCACTCTTGGCATACACCACCAGTGCGTCGCTCACCTCAGCGGCTGCATTCATCAAGCTGTACTCGAAATTGTTCATAGCCTGCTTCTGTTGAGCCTTGGCGGCCTGCAGACGCGCTATGTTCTGTCCGCGCGAGAAAATCGGAGCCACGAGCGAGCCCGCGAGCTGATAGAACCAGTCGCCGGGATTCTTGACAAAGCTGCCGAGCAGATTGGTGAAGCCGCCGGCCACATTGATTGTAAGCCCCGGATAGAAGGCCGCACGTGCGGAAGATGTGGCATAGTATGCCACGGCGAGCTGATGCTCGGCAGCCTCCACGTCGGGACGCCACGCAAGCTGGTTCATGGGTATGCCGTCGATGGGATTGAAGCCCACACGGAGCTCGAGCGCGTCGGATGTGGCGAGCTCTGTACCCGGCATCTCGTTGAGCAGGAGTGCAAACGTGTTGTTAAGGTTGTCGACAGCCTGCTCAAGGTCGGTGATAGTGGCGAGTATGCCATAGTACTGAGCGCGGCTCTGCACCACGGCTGCCTCCGTCACATTGCCCACGAGTTTGAAATCCTCCATGGTGCTCACGGTCTGCTTCCACACCTCGGCGGTGCGGCGTGCCAGGGTGAGCTGTGCGCGTGTGGCCGTAAGTCCGTAGTAGGTGTTGGCCACAGCGGCTATGATCTGCGACCGTGCCGCGCGCGCATAGGCCTCGCTGAGATAGAAGCTCTCCTTAGCTCCGCGGTTGCTGTTGAGCAGCTTTCCGAAGATATCTATCTCCCAGCTGAGCTGCGCGGGCAGCTGATACGTCCAGTTGATATCGCTGCCGGCATAGCTCGCACCGGCACCGTTGGGAGCCAGCGAGAGCGACGGCAGGTAGCTCAGCCTTGCGCCCTTGAGCTGCGCGCGCGCTATATCCACGTTGAGCATAGCGTTGCGCAGGCTGGTGTTGTTGGTGAGCGCTCGGTTTATGTAGTCGGCCAGCAGCGGGTCCACAAACACGTCCTCCCACAGATAATTGCCCAGCGAGGTGCTGTCGGGAGTCTGCTTCCTGGCCTCGGCATACGCTGCCGTGAGCGGCGTATCGGTGGGCGTTTCGTATTTCTTGTAAATGCCGCAGCCGGAGGTGGCGACGAGCATCACCGCTATGGCTGCAAGCTTTGTTGTATTGTTCATAATGGTCTATTTACGGGCGTACTGTTCAATTTCGTTTTCAATATTGCCGCCGGGTTCTTCGTCGCGCCATTCTATGGGCTTGATTTTCTCCTGAATCTTCTGGAACACCACGAAGAGCGCGGGCACCACGAGCACCTGAAGCACCATGCCTATGAGCATACCGCCCACGGAGCCCGTGCCGAGCGCGCGGTTGCCGTTGGCGCCTACACCGCTGGCAAACATCATGGGCAGCAGACCGATCACCATGGCGAGCGACGTCATGAGGATAGGACGCAGACGCGCTGCCGCGCCGGCTATGGCGGCATTGGTGATGCTCATGCCGGTCATGCGGCGTTCGAGAGCGAACTCCACGATGAGAATCGCGTTCTTGGCCAGAAGACCGATAAGCATGATAAGCGCAATCTGCAGATAGATATTGTTGGAGATTTCGAAAATGCCGGCGAAGATGAACGCACCCATCAGACCGAAGGGTATCGACAATATCACCGCGAAGGGCAGAGCGTAGCTTTCGTACTGTGCCGAAAGAAGCAGATACACAAACAGCAGACAGAGGCCGAAAATCATGGCTGTAGCGTTGCCGCTCGAAGAGCCGGCCTCTTCACGCGTCATGCCCGCATATTCGTAGCCGTAGCCCTGAGGCAGTGTTTCCGCTGCCACGCGCTCGATTGCCGCGATAGCGTCGCCCGACGAATAGCCGGCGGCAGGCTGACCTGTCACGCTGATGCTGGTGAACATATTGAAACGGTTGAGCAAGTCGGGGCCGTAGATGCGCGTGAGCTTGACAAAGTTGGCCACAGGAGCCATTTCGGCACCGCTGCGCACCTTGATGCTGTTGAGGGTTTCAAGATTCACACGCGCTTCGGGAGAAGCCTGCATCATTACGCGGTAGATTTTGCCGAAGCGGTTGAAGTTGCTGACGTACATACCGCCATAGTAGCCCTGAAGCGTGCTGAGGATTGTAGACGGACTGATACCGGCCTGCTTGCACTTGGCAGCATCGATATCAATCATGTACTGCGGGAACGTGGGGTTGAACGTGGTGTATGCAGCCTGGATTTCGGGCTGAGCGTTGAGCTGCGCGAGAAATCCCTGCACTACTCCGAAGAACTGGTTGATATCGCCGCCAGTCTTGTCCTGCATCTTTATCTCAAAGCCGTTTGTGGCAGAGTAGCCGGAAATCATGGGCGGGGCGAAAATCATGACGCGTCCGTCCTTGATGGCCTGCCCGGTGAGTCCGTACAGCTGGCGTATGATGTTGTCGGAGCTTTCTTCTTTCGAACGTTCGCTCCAGTTGCGGAGCTTGACAATGAAGGTGCCGTACGTGGCGCCCTGACCTGCCAGGAAGCTATAGCCGGCAATCATTTCGCGGTTTTCGATGGCGGGGATGCCGGCCATGAGGCCGTCCACCTGCTCAAGCACCTCAATGGTGCGTTCCTGCGAGGTGCCCGCGGGCATATCCACCATCACGAAGATGGTGCCGGTGTCCTCGTTGGGCACGAGGGCCGAAGGTGTGATGCTCATGAGCCATACCAGCACGACTATGCTGACTATCACACTGCCGAAAGCCGTGATTTTGTGGGCGCAGAAGAATTTCACGAGCTTCTTGTACTGCGTGAGCAGCGAGTTGTAGCCCTTTTCAAAACCGGCATGGAAACGCGGAGAGAAAATACCCATCACGGCCACCACGGCACAGAAAATACCTATGGCAAGCATCAGCGGACGCTCGGTGGTAAAGGCGCCGAAAATCATCAGCAGTATGGATGCCACCACGAACACCGATGTAATGAGAGGATGGATATTGAGAGTGAAACGGCGGCGGTAGTTGCCTCCTACGGTGGCGGCAGCCTCCTTGACGGCTTCGCCCACGCGCTCTTTAAGAGTGGTATTGCTGTTGTGCGGCTTGAGGAACACTGCGCACAGTGCGGGAGAAAGCGTGAGCGCGTTGACAGCCGAGAAACCGATGGCCACGGCCATCGTGATACCGAACTGCTGATAGAACACGCCGCTGGTGCCGGGCATGAACGACACGGGGATAAACACAAGCATCATCACAAGCGTGATGGAGATAAGCGCGCCGGCTATCTCGTTCATGGCGTCGATGGAGGCGCGGCGCGCGCTGCGGTAGCCCTGGTCGAGCTTGGCATGCACGGCCTCCACCACCACTATGGCGTCGTCGACCACAATCGCAATCGCAAGCACAAGCGCCGACAGAGTGATAAGGTTGAGCGAGAAGCCTATGAGTTTAAGCACGAAGAACGTGCCCACAAGAGCCACGGGGATGGCGATGGCGGGAATAATGGTGCTTCGGAAATCCTGCAGGAAGATGTAGACCACGACAAACACCAGCACGAACGCCTCGATAAGCGTATGGAGCACGTTCTCGATGGATGCGTACAGGAAGTCGTTGTTGTTCATCGGCACCTCCATGGTGAGGCCCTTGGGCAGGTCGGTCTTCATCTTGTCCACCACCTGCAGACAGTCTTCGATAATCTGCGTGGCATTTGAGCCGGGGCTCTGGAACACGATGGCCATGGTGGCCAGATGGCCGTTGGCAAGGTTGGCGAATCCGTAGGTCACACGGCCGAGTTCTATCTCGGCCACATCCTTGAGTCGGAGCACCTCGCCGTTGCTGCCGGCGCGCACCACGATGTCGCCGAACTCCTCAGGCGTCACTTTACGTCCGCGGTAGCGCATGGTGTACTGGAAGCTCTGGTCGCCCTGCTCGCCGAACGCACCGGGAGCAGCCTCGACGTTCTGTTCGGCCAAAGCGGCGGCCACATCGGAAGGCATGAGGTTGTACTGCGCCATCACATCAGGCTTGAGCCATATGCGCATGGAGTAGTCGGCGCCGAAGCTCATCACATCACCCACGCCGCTGACACGCTGCAGCTCGGGAATGATATTGATTTTCATATAGTTGTCCAGGAACTCAGCGTCGTAGGTGTCGGTCGTGTCCACGAGCGACACGCCCACGAGCATCGACGTCTGGCGTTTCTGAGTCAGCACACCCACCTGATTCACTTCGGAGGGCAGCAGGTTGGCAGCCTTTGCCACGCGGTTCTGCACGTCGACGGCGGCCATGTCGGGATTGAATCCCTGACGGAAATACACATTGATGGTGGCGGAGCCGGTGTTGGTGGCTGTCGACTCCATGTATGTCATGCCTTCGGCACCGTTGATTGACTCCTCGAGGGGGGCAATTACGGAGTTGAGCACTGCCTGTGCGTTGGCACCAGTATAGGTGGTGGTCACGGAAATCGTAGGCGGCGCTATGTCAGGAAACTGCGTGATAGGCAGCGATGCCAGGCCGATGATACCGAGGAGGACGATGAATATCGAAATCACCGTCGACAGCACCGGGCGGTTAATAAACGTATCTAATTTCATTGTAAGCGAAATCTGATGTTGACTTGATATGTAAGGATATTACTGCTGGGGAGCAGCTGCGGCTTCGGCAGCCTTGGGCTGCACGGGTATGCCGTCGCGCACGATTGTGCCTACACCCTCGGTGACAATGCGCTCGCCGGGCTGCAGACCGCCGAGAACCACGAATTCCTTGCCGTTGTCGATGTCGAGCACCTGCACGGGGCGGGTCTGTGTGATGTTGCTGTCGTTAAGCACATACACATAGCGCAGGCCCTGGATTTCGAACGACGCTTTCTGAGGTATCACTATCACACTGTCGTTGTGCTGCGGTATCACCACATTGCCTGTGCCGCCGCTGCGAAGCATGCCGGACGGATTGGGGAAGAGAGCGCGCACGCTGGCCGCGCCGGTGGCGTTGTTGATCACGCCGCTCACGGTGCTCACCTTGCCCTCCATGGGATAGATGGAACCGTCGGCAAGGCGCAGCTGCACTGCGGGCATCTCGTTTATGCGGGCGTCCACGCTGTATTTGCCGCCGTCGGTGAGGTCGAGGAGGTCTTTTTCGTTAAGGGAGAAATAGGCGTACACCTGCGAGTTGTCGCTGATTGTGGTCAGAGGCTGGGCCGAAGAGGGCGATGCGAGCGAGCCTTCGCGGTTGGGGATGGTGCCTACTACGCCGTCGCTGGGAGCCGTGACAACGGTGTACGACAGATTCTTGCGGGCATTGACGAGGCCCGACTGAGCCTGGGCGAGAGCAGCCTTGGCCTGAGCCAGGGAGTTGGCGGCAAGCTGCCATTCGGTTTCGCTTATGATGTTCTTGTCGTAGAGTTTGCGCTTGTTTGATTCGGTGAGGGCAGCGGTGTTGACTGCTGCCTGGGCGGAATTCACCGCAGCCTGGGCCTGCTCCACGGCTGCCTGATACTGCACCTGGTCTATCGTGAACAGGGTCTGGCCTTTGCGCACGCGCTGACCCTCGTCCACATGCACTTTAGTGATGAAACCTGTCACCTGCGGACGGATGTCGATATCTGTTTTACCTTTTATGATTGCAGGATAGCTGCTATTGAGGTCGCTGGAGGTGGTTTCCACTGTCATAACTGCCACCTGAGGAGCCTGCTGGGCGGGGGCTTGCTGCTTGCCGCCGCACGAACCCATTGCCAGGGCTGCGCCTACCGCGGCGATGCCAAGGCTAAGAGTCTTGAACGTTTGTACCTTCATAAATAACTGTATTGTAGATTTTTTATTTGATTCGTAGTTGAATAACGTGATACTTTGAGGCAGTGCGCCACAATAATATATAACACGCGTCACGTAAAAACCGTTGCAAAATTACTCAAAATTCTTCATTTTGATTCGTACGTTCAGAACAATAAATTGGCATTTTTGGCCTAAAAGTCGCCTTTTTCAACTTTTTTATATTAAAAATAGCTAACTTTGCGAACCGTAAACGATTGTCATATGTGGATATTCCTTGCTGTGTGCTCGGCCATAGGGTTGGGCTTTTACGATGTGTTCAAAAAGCTGTCGGTGCGCGACAACAATGTGTTGATTGTGCTTATGCTCAACACCTTGTTCGGCACTCTGCTTATGTCGCCGGTGATTGTGGACTGCCTGGCCCATGGCAGCGTCGGACTCGGCGATTCCGTGGCCGGACATGCGAGAATACTGCTGAAAGCCTTCATTGTGCTCGGCTCGTGGCTTTTGGGATATTTTGCCATAAAACACCTGCCGCTCACCATACAGGGACCGATAAATGCCTCCCGGCCGGTGCTTGTGCTCGTAGGCGCGCTCGCGGTGTTCGGCGAACGGCTGAACACCCTGCAGTGGTGCGGCATAATGCTCGGTTTTGTATCGCTGTTTCTGATATCACGGATAGGAGCCGCCGAAGGTTTCTCGCTGCGTGGCTCCAGATGGTTGTGGATGGCCGTGGGAGCCACCATGCTGGGCGCCGTAAGCGCGCTGTACGACAAGTATCTGCTGCGCATGTACCGCCCGCTCGAGGTGCAGGCCTGGTATTCGCTGTATCAGTGCGTGATAATGTCGTCGGCCATACTGCTGATGCGGCGTGTGACGCCGAAAGCGGCAGGAGTGGGCTCTGCGTTTGTGTGGCGCTGGAGCATACCCTGCATATCGCTGTTTCTTACTGCAGCCGACATAGCCTATTTCTACGCGCTGTCGCAGCCGGGAGCCATGATTTCCGTAGTGTCTATGATACGCCGCGGAAGCGTGCTCGTGAGCTTCATGTATGGAGTGGTCGTGCTGCGCGAAAGCCATGTACGGGCCAAAACAGCCGACCTCCTGATTCTCCTCGTATCGCTGGCGCTGCTGGTGGCCGGCAGCCGTTGATTCTCAAATACAAAACAACATATATTGTCCATGACACAGAACAAATACCCGCAAGTAACGCCTGAAGTAGAAGAGTATGTGGAACGGGAGATTATCCCCCGCTACGAAGCGTTCGACAAAGCGCATCGCTGCGACCACGCACGCATGGTTATCGACCAAAGCATGCATCTGGCGGAAAGACTGCCGGAACTGAACGTCGACATGGTGTACGTGGTGGCTGCTTTCCACGACCTCGGGCTTGCCTACGGACGCGAAAAGCATCACACGCACTCACGAGCCATACTCGAGGCCGACGCTTTTGTGCGCGGGCATTTCACGCCTGAACAAATAGAGCTGATGGGCAGTGCCGTGGAGGACCACCGCGCATCCAACGGACAAGCTCCGCGCAACAGCTACGGCCTGGTGGTGGCCGAAGCAGACCGTTTCATAGACGCTGAAACAATCATACGGCGCACCATACAGTACGGGCTGGCGCATTTCCCCGAACTGGACCGCGACGGACACTACCGGCGCACACTCGAGCACCTGAACGCAAAATACGGCCCTGATGGCTATCTGAAAGTATGGATACCCTGGAGCGACAACGCCGAAAGGCTGCAGAAGCTGCGCGACATCATAGCCGACGGCGCCGCCCTTGAAGCTATATTCACCGGGATATTCGCCGAAGAAGCATAGCCTATGCACGCCGGCGCAAAAAAAGCGGCTCCTATCGGGCCGCTTTCTTATGCTTGGCGTAGCTTGAAGCCAGGCGCGTGTGGTAGCCTCGCGCCGCATAGCCCGGGCCGTTGTAGCCACGGGCAAACGTGCGCCAGTCTTTTTTCTGCAAGGCCGGGAGCAGTCCGGCATTGCGTATGAACGCCGCAAACAGCTCGAGCTGGTCGCGTTCCGAGCGGCTCATCAGCTTCAGAAACTCGGCATGGCTCGATGTGCCGCAGCGGGCATAATTGAAACCGCCTATCTGAAACATGCCCCAGAATGTGCCCTCGATAGCTGAAATGCTGTCGATGGCCATCGCCGCATCCAGGCGGGCCTGCTGCGCTGCCTGCTGCGAGCCGTAGCGGGCAGTGTTCGGACGGTTGAAAATCACGGCGTGCGAACGCGCGTACTTATTAAGATTGATACCGCGGCGCGCTGCGCGGGAGCGATACACACCAAGGTCGAAATTAATCAGCGGACGCCCTTCGGCCCAAAAGCCTTCGTGTGTTCGTCCGGCTTCGATTTCAGTCACAGCCTTGATTGATGCCACTTCCACGCCCAGCTCGGCTGCGACATCTTCGAAATCGCGCTCGCTGAGGCGCCCTGAGCGGAGGCTTTCGGGCGAAGGCAGAAAACTGACTGCCACGGTGTCGCCGTCCACCACCACATAGTTGTGGCCTATCGGGTCAGGCTGCAGCATATGCGGCTCGGCCGCACGCGCCGAACCGCAGGCCTGCACGAGCAGGCCCGCGGTGGCGGAAACAGCGATGCTGCGGAGTGTGGAGAGAGTCACGCGGTGTCAGGCTTTAAGGTCGGCCACCTTCTCGATGGTACGCGTAAGCTGACCCCAGAAACGCTCTACAGCCGGGATATACATGCGCTCCGACGGCGAGTGCACGCCCTGCAGAGTCGGACCGAACGACACCATGTCGAGCTGCGGCATCTTTTCGAGGAAAAGACCGCACTCCAGACCGGCATGGATGGCCTTGATGGCCGGGCGCACGCCGTACAGTTCCTCGTATGCGTCGGCAGCTATCTTCATTATAGTAGAGTTCATGTTGGGTGCCCATCCGGGATATCCGTCGCCGTGGGTCACGGTAGCTCCGGCCATCTTGAACAGAGCCTCCACACGGTGGGCGATATCCCACTTGCGCGATTCAACACTCGAACGCTGCGAGGTGGTCACGAGAACCGTCGAATCGGGCTGCATTTTCACTGCGGCGAGATTCGTGGAGGTTTCCACAAGTCCTTCGAGGTCGCGGCTCATGCTGATTACGCCGTGAGGGGCGGAATACAGAGCTTCGACAAGGCGGGTGGTGGTGTCGCTGTCGATGCAGTATTCGGGACGGTCGACGCTTGCCAGTTCAAGAGCAAGCGTGGGCTCGAGGCCTGCGTATTCGTTTTCCACCTCGGCCACAAACTCGTTGAACGCCACGCGCACCTGTTCCTTAGTGCCTGCGTGCACGCCCACCACTGCGTGTGCGGCGCGCGGGATGGCATTGCGCAGGTTGCCGCCGTCAATCTCGGCCAGTGCTATTTCGTGGCCGCCGGCTATGAGGGCATACAGGAAGCGGGCCAGGAGCTGGTTGGCATTGGCGCGTCCGAGATGGATATCGCCGCCGCTGTGGCCGCCGAGGCCCTTGCTGATATCAACCTTGAAATAATGGAAATCCGTGGGAGCCATCATGCGCTCGTAGCGGAAGCTGCACGTGGTGTCGACGCCGCCTGCGCAGCCCACGAATATCTCTGCATCGTCCTCGCTGTCGAGGTTGAGGAGAATCTTGCCGGTGATCATGCCTTCGCCGAGGTTGTTGGCGCCGGTGAGGCCTGTTTCCTCGTCCACGGTGAAGAGAGCCTCCAGCGGTCCGTGCACGAGTTCTTTGTCGGTCAGTGCCGCCAGCGCGGCAGCCATGCCGATACCGTTGTCGGCGCCGAGAGTGGTGCCGTCGGCACGCAGCCAGTCGCCGTCGACCACTGTCGTGATGGGAGAGTTGTCAAAATCGAAATTCTTGTCGTTGCTTTCGCACACCATATCCATATGCGCCTGCATGATCAGCGCAGGAGCCTGCTCGTGGCCGGGAGTGGCGGGCACGCTCATGGCCACATTGCCTATGGCGTCCGTCTTGACTGCGATGCCGTGGGCGGCTGCGAAGTCGAGAAGATACTGACGGATTTTTCCTTCTTTCTTGGAAGGACGGGGCACGCGCGTGATTTCGTCGAAAATGGCGAACACGGCTGCGGGTTTCAGATCCTTGATTGTCATATTCAGTTTGGATTTTGAAGTGACATATTTAGTAAAAACGCTTTCGTAAAGGGGCCCGTCCGACGGGCGAATGTTAAAAATCCCTTTTTTCAGAGGCCTAAATTACAAAATTAATTTGAGATATAACGATTATTTCGCCGCCGTTTGCTATATTTGCACATCAAAAGCGCGAAAAAGCCGAATGAAACTGATTGTATTCAGCATAATCATCCTTGGCGTGTGCGTGGTTTTACTCGGAATAAAGGTGCTCTTCGTCAAGGGCGCACGGTTTCCGTCGGGCCATGTTCATTCCTCTCCGGCTCTCCGCCGCCGCGGCGTCACCTGCGCCTCCGGCAGTCACGACACAATGGAAAAGAAACAAAAAACAAATAATCACGCTAAATGAAAAAATTAGCTATTGCAGTACGCATCTTCGCTGTAGCTCTCGCCATCGGCGCGACAGCCTGCTCCAACAATGCCAACGACGCAAACAAAGGCGTCACTGAGGCAGCACCTGCCGAAAACGGCGAAAAAACCGCAACCGGCGGCATCCGCTACATCAATCTCGACACTGTATTTGCCAACTACACCCTGGCCCAGGAAATAAGCAAGGAAGGCCAAAAACTCATGCTCGACTATCAGAACCTCGAGCGTCAGAAGCAAAACGAAATACAGAACCTCGGAAACAAAATCGAGCAGAAGCGCAACTCCAACGGCTACCTGAGCCAGGAATCGTTTGACGCCGACGTCAACAATTTCAACAAGAAACAAAACGAAGCCGCCAACCTGCTCGCCGCCCGCCAGAACAGCATCTCCACACAGATGGCCGAGCGTCAGAAAGTACTGCAGGACAGCCTCGAAAGCTACATGCGCGACCTCAACGCCACACGCCACTACGACGCCGTGCTGCTCCGCGAAAGCGGTGTTTATTTCAACCCTGCGCTCGACATCACACAGGAAGTGATCGCAGGCCTCAACTCCCGCTACACCCCTGCTGCCAAGGCTGAATAAAGTGCCTGCCGCACACATTATTATATTATAATACGCGCGACCCGGTTTTCTATCACGAAAACCGGGTCGCGTCGCGTCTTGGGGGAACGGGGTCTTACTCGGCCAAATCGGCCGACACAAGCCGGAAGCCGCCGGGAGCATATACAAAATCCAGCATGCCTATGGCAGCCAGCCGTGCTATAATGCCTGCGGCGCGCGCCCTGCTTATAGCCAGCGCCGGCGCCACTGCGTCAGGGGCGGCGCCTTCGGCTCCGCACGACGCCACCCATGCCAGCAGACGGCTTTCGTCGCCGCCGGCGCGAAGCACCACCCCGCCACCGCCTTCGGCACGCAGCCTCCATGCGGCCACCATGAGCGGATGCGCATGTATATTCTCGTCGGCCACGCGGTAGTAGGCCGTCCAGCCTCCGGCCGCGTCGCGCGCCTGCACGGGGCGCTCGGCAGCCCGCGCCACTGAGGCCTGTATCACCACCGCCGACGCATCCACCCTGAAAGCCGCAAACTCCACGCGCTGCGCAGGCCGGCAGTACATCTCAGCGGCCTGCTCCACCACATATACATCTTCCTCATTGCGCACGCCGGCCACAGTGCCATTGTCTTTGACACCTATCAGCAGGCGACCACCGCTATGGTTGGCAAACGCCGAGATGCTGCGCGCTATTTTGCACGCATCAGAAATGCTGTGTTTGAAATCCTGGCGCACGTGCTCACCCTCGGCTATACAGTCCAGGATATAGCGGCGCCCGCGCGTAGCGCGCAAATCTTTCATATCGATTCGAAGCGCAGTGTTTTTTTCTAAAAACTGTCAAGAAAGCGGCCCGAGGCCGGAGGCGGGCTCGTCAGAGCTTGCCGAGCAGCGCGTTCACGGCGTCGAACGTGCATCCGGGCGCAGCGTCCCAGAAATTCACATACTGCGCTATATTGTCGTCGGAAGCTCCGGGGGTGTCGCTTATGACGCGCAGCACCACACACGGCACATCCTTGAGATAGCACACATGTGCCACCGCCGCGCTCTCCATATCCACGGCCACCGCGTCGGGGTAGATGCCGCGTATGCGGTCCACCGTGGCAGCGTCGCTGACGAAGATATCGCCGCTTGCCACCAGACCGCGCTTCACGTCTATGCCGTGGAAAGCGTCGTCGTCCAGCGGACAGTCAAAACGCGCCGGGCAGTCGGCCGCCTGTCCCCACTCCGTGTCGGGACCGCACCACACATCGTGGTATGCCACAGCAGTGGCGGCCACCACATCCATCACGCGGGCGCCCACGCCCGTGCCGCCGGCCACGCCGGTGTTTATAATTAGCTGCGGGTGAAAATTCTCAATCAGGGTGAGCGTGCCCACGGCTGCGTTCACTTTGCCTATGCCGCATTGCGCGAGCACAACCTCGTGGCGGCCTATGCGGCCGATATAAAAATTGCGGTTGTTGACGGTCACACGCGACTCGTCCTCAATATTATGCAGGAGCAATGCCAGCTCCTTGCTCATGGCTACGATGATTCCTATTTTCATGGATTGCTTTCAGAGTGAGATATTTCTTGCCGCAAAGATACTATTTTTTTTTCACCCGCCCAAACTGCGGCTGCCGGCTTGTAGAATCGGCGACGGCGCACTCGCTGTATTGTTAAAAATATGTAACTTTGCAGAATCAAAACCGTACATCCGATGGACAATACCAATCTGAATTCGCGTTTCGGCCGCATGAGGCTGCTCGCCGGCGACACGATGATGCAGCGCATGTCGGCCCTGCGCGTGGCGCTGTTCGGGCTCGGCGGCGTAGGCTCGTGGTGCGCCGAGGCACTGGTGCGCGCAGGCGTGGGCCACATCACCATCGTCGACAGCGACACCGTGGCGCTCAGCAACTGCAACCGCCAGCTCCCCGCGCTCGACAGCACAGTAGGCCTTCCGAAAGCCGAGGTGCTGCGCGCACGTCTGCTCGACATAAATCCCGACTGCGAGGTCGAAGCGCGCGCAGAAGCGTTCACTCCCGAAAACGCAGCCACTTTCGACCTCGGCTCGTACGACTATGTGGTCGACGCCATCGACTCGCTCAGCTGCAAGGCGCAACTGCTGCTCGATGCCACGGCCGCGGGAGCGCACACAGTGTCAAGCATGGGCGCCGCGCTGAAGGTACACTCGGGCATGATAGCCACTGCCGAATTCGGACGCGTGCAGGGATGCCCGCTCGCACGCGCACTGCGCACGCTGCTGCGCCGCAGCGGCCGATGGCCCTCCGCGCCCGTGCAGTGCGTGTACAGCCCCGAACGGCTGCACAACCGCATCGAATCGCTCCCGCCATCAGAGCTAAACCCCGACGAGCTCGACATGTGGACAAGGCGCAAGGCCGCGATAAACGGCACGCTGAGCCACACCACCGCCATTTTCGGCATGCGGCTGGCCGGCCTCATACTCGAACACATCTACGACGAAACCGAGATGCAGGACAAGCATTAGTTAATAATGGTTAATTTTTGATAATCATTTAAACTTTTTTTCACAAACTTTGTCTACCTTATACAACAGCTCGCAAATTATTCTTAAATTTGCATCTGAAAAACGACAGAAAAGTGACTGAACACGACCATACAACCACACAAGAGGCTCAGCAGCCCGCTCCTGAAGCAGCCATCGAACCCGCGCAGCCGGCCCCGCAGGCCACATGGCACACGTGGATGGCAGCCATCGGAGCATTGCTGGCACTGGCAGCATGGATTGCACTGAGCTTTAACGGCTACGCAGCCCTTACGGCCGGAGTGGCGGCATTTGCAGCCGCATGCCTCGGCCTGCGCGCGCATACGCGGCCGTGGCGCAATCTCGCCATCACCGCACTCATTGCCTCGGCCGTGATAATGGTAGTGCTCACAGCTTTTCTTATTGTAATTTTCTGGGGACTCAACTCCATATGACCACCGGCGGCGCTGCGCCCCGGCAGTACATCCCTCTTAAAATCTAAATTCCAAATTTACAAATTCCTATGAAACCCACTCTTTTCGTTCTTGCCGCAGGCATGGGCAGCCGCTATGGCGGCCTGAAGCAGCTTGATGGCGTAGGTCCGCAGGGCCAGACTATCATGGACTACTCCATCTACGACGCCATACGCGCAGGCTTCGGCAAGGTCGTTTTCGTAATACGAAAAGATTTCGAACCCGACTTCCGCGAAAAAATTCTTTCCAAATACGAAGGCCACGTGCCCGTGGAGGTAGTGTTCCAGAGCCTCGACAAACTGCCCGAAGGCTACACCGCACCCGAAGGACGCGTAAAACCCTGGGGCACCAACCACGCCGTGCTCATGGGCAGCGAAGTCATCGCCGAGCCTTTCGCGGTAATCAACGCCGACGACTTTTACGGCCGCGACGCATTTGAGGTAATAGCACGCGAGCTGACACGGCCGCACGACTGCAAAGGCGACTACTGCATGGTAGGATTCCGCGTTGGCAACACCATGACCGAAAACGGCACCGTGGCCCGCGGAGTGTGCTCCACCGACGCCCACAGCATGCTCACCAAAGTAGTGGAACGCACCGACATAGGCTACGACGCCGACCACCGCATCACCTACACCGACGAGCACGGCACCACATGCACACTCGAGGCCTCGACTCCCGTCAGCATGAACCTGTGGGGCTTCACACCCGACTATTTCGCCTACAGCGAACGCGAGTTCCGCCACTTCCTCGACGCCCACGGCAAAGAGGAGAAAAGCGAGTTCTACATACCCTCGTGCATCGACGCACTGATACACAACGGCGAAGCATCCGTAAAGGTGCTTGACACCGACAGCCGCTGGTTCGGCGTCACATACGCCGCCGACCGCCAGGGCGTGGTCGACCGCCTCGCCGCACTGCACGCCGCCGGCGAGTATCCCGAAAAAATGTTCTGATACACAACGCCACTACACGCGTCGGGCGCAGACTCCCCGCCGGAGTTCTGCGCCCGGCGTGCCTGCGTTGGCCGCTACGCGCGCATTTAGCACTTTTTAAGGCAATTTCTTGCAGAATTGCCGCCAAAGTGCTAACTTTGCAAAGTTTTTCAAAACACTCCGTCATGGGAAAGTTCACAGCATACAAGTTGCCGCTCAAGAGCCTGACCAAAGGCAGCCACACTTTCGACTATCACCTCGACAAGCAGTTCTTCACCGACATGGAGAACACTGACGTGCGTGATGCCGCTGTCGATGTGCGCCTCACCGTCGACTACAACGGCGACGTGTACGCCCTGTCCTTCAACGTAAGCGGCACAGTCACGCTGCTCTGCGACCGCTGCCTCGACGACCTCGTGCTGCCCATCGACACCCGCTACGACATCACCGTGCGCTACGGCGACTGCTACAACGACGACAGCGACACGCTGCTGGAGATTCCCGACAGCGACAATTTCCTGAACGTCGCATACATGATTTACGACACCGTGGTGCTCGCAATACCCATAAAGCATGCGCACCCCCTCGGAAAGTGCAACCGCCAGATGTCGGCGCTGCTCAAAAAGCACCGCGCCGGAGCCGATGGCTACGCCGACGAGATGCTGGACGGCCTCGACGACGACACCGACGACGGAGGCACCACTGCGCCCGCCGACCCGCGATGGGACGCGCTGCGAAACCTCTCCACCGACGAATAACCGAACCGCACTGCCACAAGCGGACGCCGGAACGGATGCACAACTCGCCAGTGCGCTCCACCAGCCAAACCGCCCGCGGCAGACACACATACAAACAACAAAACAAACAAAAACAGACATACACCAATGGCACATCCTAAACGCAAACAGTCGAAGACCCGCACCGCCAAACGTCGCACACACGACAAGGCCGTAGCCCCCACCATCGCTCTCTGCCCCAACTGCGGCGCATGGCACATCTACCACACCGTATGCGGTGAATGTGGCTACTACCGCGGCAAGCAGGCCATCGTCAAAGACGAAGCTATCTAAAAGCCCCCACGACCGGAACCAAGCACCCCTGCCCGTACACGGAACACCACCGGCTGCGCAGGGGGCGCTTTTTCGTTTGCTTACCCTCCCCCACCTAAACACAGCAACGCATGCTTAACGCCAAAATCACAGGCATCGCTTCATACGTGCCCGACGACCTGCTCACCAACGACGACCTCTCGCGTATGGTCGACACCAACGACGAATGGATTACCTCTCGCGTGGGCATTAAAGAGCGCCACATACTGCGCAAAGAAGGCGCAGGCTCGTCCTACATGGGCATCAAAGCCATAGAGCGCCTCCTGGAGTCGACCGGCACAGCGCCTGAAGACATCGACCTTCTGATCTGCGCCACCACCAACCCCGACTACCGATTCCCCTCCACGGCAAGCATCATAGCCCACGGCTGCGGACTCAAGAACTGCTACGGCTACGACGTGCAGGCCGCGTGCGCGGGTTTCATTGTGACGCTTCAGGACGCCACGGCCTACATCCGCAGCGGGATGTACAAGAAAATCATAGTCGTGGCAGCCGAGAAAATGTCGTCGATGACCAACTACAAGGACCGCTCCACCTGCCCCCTCTTCGGCGACGGCGCAGCTGCCGTGCTCGTAGAGCCCACGCAGGAAGAAGGCGTCGGCGTGATTGACGCAGTGCTGCACGTCGACGGCATCGGCACCGAACACCTTATCATGCCTGCCGGCGGCTCCGCCAAGCCCGCGTCGCACGCCACTGTCGACGCCGACGAGCACTACATCTTCCAGGACGGACGCTTCGTCTACAAGCACGCCGTGACCGACATGCTCACCTCCACCCAGGACGTGATGCGTCGCAACGGACTCACCGTCGACGACGTCGACTACCTGATTCCCCACCAGGCCAACCTCCGCATCATCGAGGCCGTGGCCGACCGCGCCGGATTCCCCATGGACAAAGTGCTCGTGAACATACAGCACACCGGCAACACCTCGGGTGCGAGCATACCCCTCTGCCTTGACGAATACAAAGGCCGCCTGCACAAAGGCTCCAAGCTCCTGCTCACCGCGTTCGGAGCCGGATTCACCTGGGGCGCCATGTACCTTGTCTGGGACATCGACTGAGCGACACTCACTCCCAAACGAACTTTTTTACGGAAATAGCATCCTTCGGGGTGCTATTTTTGTTATATTTGCAGTACCAAAACCCAAGTATATGACTACAAACCATAAATCAGGATTCGTCAACATAGTCGGCAACCCCAACGTGGGCAAATCCACGCTCATGAACGACCTCGTGGGCGAGCGCGTAAGCATCATCACCAGCAAAGCGCAGACCACCCGCCACCGCATCATGGGCATCGTCAACACGCCCGAATACCAGATAGTGTTCAGCGACACTCCCGGCGTGCTCAAGCCCAAATACAAGCTCCAGGAGAGCATGCTCGACTACAGCGAGGGTGCGCTCACCGACGCCGACGTGCTCCTCTACGTCACCGACGTGGTCGAGGACCCTTCCAAAAACGCCGATTTCCTGGCCAAGGTGGCCAAAGAAAAAGTGCCCGTGCTGCTCGTAATCAACAAAATCGACCTCATAAAAGGCAACGACGAGCTTGAGCGCATCGTGGCCCGTTGGCGCGAGATGCTGCCCGACGCCGAGATTTTCCCCACCTCGGCCAAAGAGCATTTCAACGTGACGAACCTCATGGCCCGCATTGTCGAACTGCTGCCCGAAGGTGAGCCGTATTTCGGCAAAGACGCCCTCACCGACAAGCCCGCACGCTTCTTCGTCACAGAAATCATACGCGAAAAAATCCTGCTCAACTACGACAAGGAAGTGCCCTACAGCACCGAAGTGATAGTAGAGAAATTCGAGGAAAAGGAAAAAAGCATCCACATCATGGCCGTAATATACGTGGAGCGCGACAGCCAGAAAGGCATACTCATAGGCAAAGGCGGAGCCATGCTCAAGCACGTAGGCACCGAAGCGCGCAAAGACATAGCCGCGTTCTTCGACAAAAGCGTCTACCTGGAGCTCTTCGTGAAGGTGGAACCCAACTGGCGCAACCGCGACAACACGCTCCGGCGTTTCGGCTACATAGAGTGATCGCCCGCGCGCTCAGGCGCATTTTACGCCGCACACGCGGCGCCGATTTGCCCATGCCGAAATATTTGCGTACTTTTGCAGAAGAATAACATCAGACACCAATGAGCCAACTCGTAGCCATAGTAGGACGCCCCAACGTGGGCAAAAGCACCCTCTTCAACCGACTCACACAAAGCCGCACGGCTATTGTCGACGACACCGCCGGCACCACACGCGACCGCCAGTACGGCAAAGTCGACTGGACCGGACGCGAATTCTCCATCGTAGACACCGGCGGCTGGGTGGTCAACAGCGACGACATTTTCGAGAGCGAAATCAACAAGCAGGTGGAGCTCGCCATCGAGCAAGCCGACGTGATACTCTTCGTGGTCGACGCCATGAACGGCGTCACCGACCTCGACGACCACGTGGCCGAAATCCTGCGCAAAAGCCGCAAGCCGGTGCTGCTCGTGGCCAACAAAGTCGACAGCAACGAATGGCTCTACAACGTGCCCGAATTCTATGCGCTCGGCCTGGGCGACCCCTACCCCGTGTCGGCCGTCAACGGCTACGGCACCGGCGACCTGCTCGACGAAGTGGTAAAAGACCTGCCCGAACCCGACGACGACAACGACACGCTCGACGACATACCCCGCTTCGCCATAGTCGGACGCCCCAACGCCGGCAAGAGCTCGCTTATCAACTCCTTCATAGGCGAAGACCGCCACATCGTCACCGACATAGCAGGCACCACGCGCGACAGCATCTACACGCGCTACAACAAGTTCGGATTCGATTTCTACCTCGTCGACACCGCCGGCATACGCAAGAAAAACAAGGTGCACGAAGACATCGAGTATTACTCCGTGATACGCTCAATACGCGCCATCGAGGCCAGCGACGTGTGCATACTCATGATCGACGCCACACGCGGCATCGAGTCGCAGGACGTGAGCATCTTCTCGCTCATACAGAAAAACAAAAAAGGCCTCGTGGTGGTGGTCAACAAGTGGGACATAGCCGAGGACAAGAGCACCTCGGCCATCAAGCACTACGAAAACACCATACGCGAACGCTTCGCGCCGTTTTCCGATTTCCCCATAGTCTTCTCGTCCGCACTCACCAAGCAGCGCATCTTCAAGGTGCTTGAAACCGCCGTCGACGTGTACCACAACCGCCGCCGCCAGGTGCCCACCTCCGAACTCAACCGCGTGATGCTCGAGGACATCGCGGCCTACCCGCCGCCAAGCAACAAGGGCAAGTTCGTGAAAATCAAATACGTCACCATGCTCAAAGGCGCCCCCGTGCCCACATTCATCTTCTTCTGCAACCTGCCGCAATGGGTCAAGGAGCCCTACCGCCGCTACCTCGAGAACAAGATACGCGAGCACTGGGACTTTTCAGGAACCCCGATACAGATATTCATGCGCGACAAGTCCTGACGCGCGTACTGCACACGAAAGGGCAAAAGAAACACCGCACACGTTTCTTTTGCCCTTTGTGCTGACGCCCGAACGGGATTTTTTCACTAAATTTGCCATATGAAAGCAGAAACCAAGACCCCGCTGCTCGGCATGAACCTCACGCAACTGCGCGAGGTGGCCGCCGACTGCGGCCTGCCGGGATTCGCTGCCGGACAGATAGCGAGATGGATCTACGGACGCCATGCCTCCGACATCGCGGCAATGACCGACCTCAGCAAACGCGGACGCGCGCTCCTGGCCGCACGCTACACAGTGGGACGCACCGCTCCCAAGGCCGAAAGCCGCAGCGCCGACGGTACCGTCAAGTACCTCTTCGACGGCGCCGGCGGACGCGACGTAGAAGCCGTCTACATCCCCGACCGCGACCGCGCCACACTGTGCGTGAGCTCGCAGGCAGGATGCAAAATGGGGTGCACCTTCTGCATGACCGGCCGCCAGGGATTCCACGGACAGCTGACGGCCGCACAGATTGTGAACCAGATACTCTCCATTCCCGAAAGCGACTCCCTGACCAACATCGTGTTCATGGGCATGGGCGAGCCGCTCGACAACGCCGACGCCGTGCTCGCCGCCATAGCCGTGCTCACAGAGCCGTGGGGCCTCGCATGGAGCCCCAAGCGCATCACCGTCAGCACCGTGGGCCACCTGCCCGCGCTGCACCGGCTGCTCGGGCAGACCAAGGTGCACGTGGCGCTGAGCGTGCACACACCGTTTGCCGACGAGCGCGCAGGGCTGATGCCCGTGGAGAGAGCCTGGCCCGTGGCACGCGTCGTCGAAGAGCTGCGCAAGCACGATTTCGCCCACCAGCGACGCCTTTCGGTGGAATACACCATGTGGGCCGGAGTCAATGACGACATGCGCCACGCCGACGCCCTCGCACGCCTGCTGCGCGGCACATCGGCCCGCGCCAACCTCATACGCTTCCACGCCATACCCGACAGCACCCTGCGCCCGGCATCGCAGGCCGCCATGGAAGCCTTCCGCGACCGCCTCAACGAGCGCGGCGTCACGGCCACCATACGGGCATCGCGAGGCGAGGATATCGAAGCCGCGTGCGGCATGCTCGCAGGCAAAAACAAGTCAGAAAAACGCCCGTAGCAGCACCGCTGCGACACCATAAAAACGCAACTACTATGAACAACCGACCCATACGCGTGGGAATCACCCACGGCGACATCAACGGCATCGGCTACGAAGTGATACTCAAAGCCCTCGACGACCCCCGCATGGCCGAGCTGTGCACACCCGTCATCTACGGCTCTGCCAAGATAGCCGCCTTCTACCGCAAGGCACTCGACATGCCCGCCGCGCAGCTCACACAGACCGCCTCCGCGGCCGAACTCCGCGCCGGCACCGTCAACATAGTCAATGTCGTAGGCGAAGACATAAAAGTAGAGCCCGGCCACGCCACTGAAGCCGCCGGCCGCGCGGCCTTCGCCGCGCTCGAGCAGGCCGTGGCCGACCTCCGCCAGGGCCACATCGACGTGCTCGTCACGGCGCCCATCAACAAGCACACCATACAGTGCGAAGAATTCCGCTTTCCCGGCCACACCGAATATCTTGAGGCATCACTCGCCGACGAAGGCAGCGACCGCGCTCTCATGGTGATGTGCGCCGACGACATGCGCGTGGCCCTCGTCACCACCCACACTCCGCTGGCCAAGGTGCCCGCGGCCGTCACACGCGAGGCCATAGTCGAAAAGCTGCGCGTGTTCGCTGCGTCGCTGACCGCCGATTTCGGCATACACGCACCCCGCATCGCAGTGCTGTCACTCAACCCCCATGCCGGCGAGGACGGCCTTCTCGGCTCCGAAGAGCGCGACATCATAGCGCCCGCCATCGACGATGCGCGCGGCAAAAAGATACTCGCTTTCGGCCCCTACGCCGCCGACGGCTTATTCGGCAGCGGCCTGTACCACCGCTTCGACGGCGTGCTCGCCATGTACCACGACCAGGGACTCGCCCCGTTCAAGGCCCTGGCCATGGACACCGGCGTCAACTACACAGCCGGACTGCCCTACGTGCGCACCTCGCCCGACCACGGCACCGGCTACGACATAGCCGGCCAGGGCCAGGCCTCCGAGCAGTCGATGCGCAGCGCCATCTACACCGCCATCGACATCTATCGCAACCGCATACGCCAGGCCGAAGCCACAGCCAACCCGCTGCGCCGGCAATACTACAGCAAGGGCAACGACAACGTGGTGCTCGACCTCTCCTGAGGCCGGACGCATACACGCACATCTCACGCCGCCCGCCCGCAGGTCACATGCCTGCAGGCGGGCGGCGCCGCGTGTTGCGCAGCCCCCGAAAGCTACCCCTGCGCATAGCCCGGTTTGTTGCCTCGAGGGGTATATTTCGTTATACGGCGCCCGCGCGGCAAAAACCGCCCAAAAACGCTAAACTCCTGACTACAAGAGTGCATGAAACATATCAACCAATATCTGTTAACATTTTGCCACTGTTAATGAATGTGAAAAATAGGGGGGGTCAAAGCTATAATATTGTAATTTTGGACAGCGTTTACAGACGCTAAACTTGAGAACACCTTTATAATCTTTACCAAAACCAAACTTTACCATGAAGAAATTCATACTTTCTTTAGTGGCTCTCGTAGCGGCATTCGCTGCCAATGCGACAGACACCGTGCTGTGGTCAGGCACACAGACCATCGGCTGGAGCGAAAGCTGCCGAGTGGCAGCATCAGCATGCGCCAACATGCAGGCCGACCAGCAAATCATCGTGGAATACACCACCCTCGCCACTGCCGACTACTACTCGCTCGGCCTCATCCGTGGCAACTGGGGCGACTGGCCCGACAAATCGTGGTCGACAGGCGGTGTGGCCAAAGGCACCACCTCGATGCCTTTCGACATCTCCGAAGCCAACCTCGCCATCCTTAAAAAAGAAGGCTTCTTCCTGATGGGCAACGGCCTTGAGGTGACACGCATCATCTGGCGCGACGAAGCACGCGACAAATCCATTCTGCTCTCCGACCCGATCACCGTGAGCGGCGACTCCGAAGGCATCACCTTCACCTACGACCAGCTTCTGGCCGCAGGCGCCGTGGAAGGCGGCGGCGTGCAGGTGGAATACACCGCTGCCGACGGCGGCTACGTGGACTACATGCACCAGGGCGACGCCGACAACGAATACACATGGTGCACGTTCAGCGACATCCAAGTGTCCGAAGCCGACGGCAAGTCCATCCTTATCCTCAACAAGAACACTCTTGACGAAATCAACAGCTACAGCAAGACTCTCGTAATTCAGGTGGGCCACGTCACCGTGAACCGCATCAAAATCATACAGCCTCTCGAGGTGCCCGGCACATCCATCGTAATCTCGCAGACCGAGGCTACCGTGATGGCAGGCCGCACCCTCCAGCTCACCGCCACCACCAACCCCGAAGGCCAGAAAGTGACCTGGACCAGCTCCGACGAAAGCATCGCCACCGTCGACTACAACGGCCTCGTGACCGCTGTTGCCGAAGGCACCGCCGAAATCAAGGCGGCAGCAGGCGCAGGCAGCGCAGTGTGCCAGCTCACCGTCACCCCCAAAGCATCCATCAAGCTGCAGTGGGCCGACAGACACAAAGAATTCGTATATGGCGACGCAACAGACATCACCGAATGGGCCGGCGCCAATTTCGCACCCTACCTGATTGTGACTACCGTGCCCGAAGACGCGCGCATCAGCTTCGACATCACATCCGACCCTGCAAGCTCGTTCTACTGGTACAAATACGAAAACAAACACAACGCACAGGTCAGCATCGACGGCCCCGGCGTGACCACCATCACCGTCAAGCTCAGGGACTATGAAGGCGTGGAAGCCACTGCCACCCTCACCGCCAAAGAGATGACCGAGCCCATGATATTCTTCGATTTCTACGACAGCCGCACCGACCTCTCCAAATGGCTCGTGGGCAACACCATCTCCATCTACGCCGAGCTCTATCCCTTCGACGGCTCTACCGACGCATATTATGAAAATGATTTCGTATGGACCAGCTCCGACCCCGAAGTAGTGAGCATCGACGAAACCAGCAGCTACAACAACTATGTGTGCAAATTCACCGGCCACAAAGCCGGCACCGCCACCATCACTGCAAGCATCAGCGCCGACGGACTCCCCACTATCGTAGGCACCAAAGAAGTGACTGTCACAGCTTCGGGCGAGTTCAAATACACCTTCGACTGGAACGTGCCCAACCGCGGCAGCAACTACAACTGGCGCACTGAATACGGCTTCCCCACCGACCAGAACGACATCGTAGATTTCAACTTCAAAGGCCGCTGCGTCGACCTCTTCGTGACCAAAGGCACCGCCAATCCGATGGTATTCTCCGAAGGCGGCGAGTTCACCTTCAGTGTCACCGACCCCTATGTGCGCATGACCAGCATCAACGCCCTCCCGAGCTCCAGCGCCACCGCACAGGTGACGTTCGACACCAAAGTAACCTGCTCCACCGGCGCTGTGGTTGGCTCGTACTGGACTCCTGATGAAGCCGACAAGAGCACCGGCGTGGAAGAGGTGGCCTTCGCAGCCACAGCCGACGTGAGCGGCTTCCTTTACTGGCACGTGAACATGTGGCGCTACGCAGTGCCCGAATCGCTCACCCTCGACCTGACCGAGCTTGAAGGCACCGAGAAGGAAGAAGCGCAGCTCGCAGCCACTGTGGCTCCCGCCGACGCCCTCCCCTGCACAGTGGAATGGACTACCAGCGACGCTGCCGTGGCCACAGTCGACGAAACCGGCCATGTGACCTACGTAGCACCCGGTGAGGCCGTAATCACCGCCACCGTGACCGCACCCGCACCCCTCGCCGCTGAGGAAGCGCAGGCCGAAGAAGCCGACGAGCTCACACTCACCGCCACCTGTGCCGTCAAGGTCAACCCCGACACCAGCGGCATCGAAAACGTGATTGTAGACCTCAACGACGCCGACGTGGAAGTGTACACCCTGCAGGGCATCCGCGTGGCTGCCGAAGGCCTCACCCCCGGCATATATGTGGTGCGCCGCGCAGGCACCGCCACCAAAGTACTGGTAAAATAAGATTGAATATATAATAGGGTAATTCCAATCGCAGAACCGGGAAGGCCGACGGCCTTCCCGGTTTTTTTGTCGTGACGCCGCATAAGTCGTGGCGCACGCCGCCGACGTGGCGGCCGTGCGCATGGAAACCGGCCGCAGCGTTAACAACTATTGGGCAACGGGGTCTAAAAAAAGTTCCCGGACGCGCGGGCGTCCGGGAACTACCTATAGGGCTAAGAATTGTCGGAATCAGTTGCGGCGGGGTCCGCGGCCTTCGCGACGGGGACGGTCGCCACGGCCTTCGCCGGCTTCGCGGCGGGGTCCGCGCTCGCGGCGCTGGGGCTCAACGTAGCCTTCGGGCTTGGGCTGAAGCGCACGCATCGACAGACGGTACTTGCCGGTCTTCTTGTCGATTTCGATGAGTTTCACCTCTACGGTGTCGCCTTCTTTCAGGCCGCTGGCTTCCATGCTTTCGAGGCGCTCCCAGGATATTTCGCTGATGTGGAGCAGGCCGTCGCGGTGGGGCATGAATTCGACGAAAGCGCCGAAGTCCATGATGTTGCGCACGGTGCCGGTGTAGGTCTTGCCTTCTTCGGGCAGTTCGACGATGGCGTTGATGAGCTCGAGCGCCTTGTCGATGCTGTCGCGGTTGGGGGCAGCCACTTCAATGAAACCGCCTTCGTCGATTTCGTCGATGCTGACGGTGGCACCGCTGGCTTCCTGGATGCCCTGAATGATTTTTCCGCCCGGGCCGATAACTGCACCGATAAGCTCCTTGGGTATGAGCATGGTGACGATGCGGGGCACGTGGGGCTTGTAGTCCTCGCGGGGAGCAGCGATGGTTTCGTTGATCTTGCCGAGGATGTGGAGGCGTCCTTCGCGGGCCTGCATGAGAGCTTTTTCAAGAATCTCGTAGCTGAGGCCGTCGCACTTGATGTCCATCTGGGTGGCGGTGATGCCGTCGGCAGTACCTGTCACCTTGAAGTCCATGTCGCCGAGGTGGTCCTCATCGCCGAGGATGTCGCTGAGCACGGCGTACTTGACGCAGCCTTCGTCGCTGATAAGTCCCATAGCGATACCTGCCACGGGCTTTTTCATCTGCACGCCGGCGTCGAGCAGGGCGAGCGTACCGGCGCACACAGTGGCCATGGACGAGGAGCCGTTGCTCTCGAGGATATCGCTGACGATGCGGCACACGTAGGGGAACTTGTCCGGGAACATGCGCTTGAGGGCGCGGTGTGCGAGGTTGCCGTGGCCTATCTCGCGGCGGCCTACGCCACGCTGGGGCTTGGCCTCGCCGGTGGAGAAGGGCGGGAAGTTGTAATGGAGCAGGAAGCGCTCGCGGCCCTGCTGGAGCACTTCGTCGACGATTTTTTCGTCGAGTTTGGTGCCGAGGGTCACGGTGGCGAGAGCCTGCGTTTCGCCACGGGTGAACACGGCGGAGCCGTGGGGACCGGGCAGATAGCTTGTTTCGCACCAGATGGGGCGTATTTCGGTGGTCTTGCGGCCGTCGAGGCGTATGCCTTCGTCGAGCACGCAGCGGCGCATGGCTTCTTTTTCCACATCGTGGTAGTAGCGGCGCACGAGTGCCTCCTTGGCTTCGCGCTCCTCTTCGGGCATGGCGTCGAGGTATTCCTGACACACGGCGGCGAAGCTGTCGATGCGCCAGTGCTTGTCGGCGCATCCGGCCTTGGCTATGGCGTACACCTTGTCGTAGCACTTGTCGTGCACGTCGGCGCGCAGTTCTTCGTCGTTCACTTCGTGGCAGTACTCGCGCTTCACGGTGCCCACCTCGCGGGCCAGTTCTTCCTGCACGCGGCACATGTCCTTGATGGCTTCGTGTGCGGTCTTGAGAGCGGCGAGGAGGTCGGCTTCGCTCACTTCGTCCATCTCGCCTTCCACCATCATGATGTTTTCGGCGGTGGCGCCCACCATCAGTTCCATGTCGGCACGCTCGAGCTGTTCGAAAGTGGGGTCAATGACGAATTTGCCGTCGACACGGGCCACACGCACTTCGGCTATGGGACCGTTGAAGGGGATATCGCTGACTGTGAGCGCTGCGCTGGCGGCAAGGCCTGCGAGAGCGTCGGGGCAGTCTACGCCGTCGGCGCTGTAGAGCGTCACGTTGACGAAAGTGTCGGCATGATAGTTGTCCGGGAAAAGCGGACGGAGCACGCGGTCGACAAGGCGTGCGGTAAGGATTTCATAGTCGCCGGCACGGCCCTCACGCTTGAGGAAACCGCCGGGGAAACGGCCTGCTGCGGAGAATTTCTCTTTGTACTCCACTGTCAGGGGCATGAAGTCGACGCCTTCGCCTGCTTCCTTGGCGGAAACGATGGTGGCGAGAATCATCGTGTTGCCCATGCGGAGCTCCACAGCTCCATCAGCCTGCTTGGCAAGTTTGCCGGTTTCGAGCGTAATCTCGCGACCGTCGGCAAGCGTGATGGTCTTCTTGATTGGATTCATAAATGCTTTTTGATTTTATAACTACTGTATTTGACCACAAAGTTACTATTTTTGCGCGATATGGCAAAAACTTTTTTCAGCGGCCGCACGCGCTCGACGATTAATGCCCGGTTTTTTGGCCGTGTGGGGCGAATGTCGTACTTTTGCGGTATCAAAAAACCGAATCTTGCCGATGAACAAATACGATTTCGACAGCGTGATAGACCGCCGCGACACATGCGCGGTGAAATTCGAAGGCCTGGATGCCATGTTCGGCCGCCACGATGTGACGCCGCTATGGATAGCCGACCTTGATTTTGCCGTGTGCCCCGACATCATAGACGCGCTGATGCACCGTCTGAAACACCCGGTGCTGGGATACTCGGCCGCGTCCGACAGCTACTGGCAGAGCATCATTGACTGGCAGCGCCGGCGCCACGGCTTCGAGGTGCGCCGCGAGGAGCTGGCGTTCATACCCGGTGTGGTCAAGGGCATAGCCCTGTGCGTGAATTATTTCACCGGCCGCGGCGACGCCGTGGTGATACAGCCGCCCGTCTACCATCCGTTCCGCATGGTGATCGAGGGCAACGGCCGGCGAGTGCTCGAAAATCCGCTGATATTCGACGGCGAAAGCTACCATATGGACCTCGACGGCCTGGCCGACCTGCTGCGCCGCGAAAGGCCGCGCATGATGATACTCTGCAACCCCCACAATCCCATAGGTCTGCAGTGGAGCGCCGAAACGCTGGCGCGGGTGGCGGCTCTGTGTCGCGAAACGGGCACAGTGGTGGTGAGCGACGAGATACACGGCGACCTCATGCTCGGCGGCAAGCGCCACATACCGTTTCTCGCTGTTGGCGAGGATGCCGAGGCTGTGGGCGTGATGCTCGGAGCGCCGAGCAAGACTTTCAACATCCCCGGACTCGTAAGCTCGTGGATGGTGGTCAAAAGCGAGGGGCTGCGGCGCGATTTCTACAAGTGGATGGAGGTCAACGAGTTTTCCTCGCCGGTGATGATAAGCACCATCGGCGCCGAGGCCGCCTACACCACAGGCGAGCCCTGGCTTGAGGAGATGATGAGCTACGTGGCCGACAATATAGATTTCGCCGACCGCTACGTGCGCGAGAACATCCCCGGAGTGCGCGTGATACGCCCCGAGGCGTCGTTTCTGCTATGGCTCGATTTCAACGCCCTCGGGCTCGAGCAGAAAGAGCTGATGCGCATGCTCGTGGACGGCGCGCGCCTGGCGGTGAACGACGGCACCATGTTCGGCTCGCAGGGCAAAGGATTCACGCGTCTGAACGTGGGCACGCCGCGCTGTGTGCTCCGCGAGGCCCTGGACCACATACGCGACGCCGTGGCTAATCTGCAAACCGAATCGAAATGAAAATAAGGATATTCCCGCCCGAGGAAATGCTCGACGCCCGGGTGACGCTGCCTCTGAGCAAAAGCATGAGCGTGCGCGCAGCCGCCATGGCCGCGCATGGCGCACGCTACGACGCGCCGCTGGCCGACTGCGCCGACACGGAAGCCATGAAGCGTGTGGCCGCTGCCGCGCAAGGCACGGCCGACGCGGGCGATAGCGGCGCCGCGCTGCGCTTCGGGGCCGCGCTCGCCGCCGCCACGGAAGGCACCGACGTAACCATCACGGGCTCGCCGCGCCTTCTGAGCCGGCCGGCCGATGCGCTGCTCGATGCACTCGGCGCCCTGGGTGCCGACATAAGCCGCACGCCGGAGGGAGCCATACGCGTGCGCGGCCGACGGCTCGACGGAGGCGCGGCCACTGTAGATGCGTCGGAGAGCTCGCAGTTTGTGTCGGCGCTGCTCATGGCCGCACCGCTCATGCGCGACGGCCTCACACTCACCATAGACTGGAACCAGCCCTCGCTGCCCTACATAGACATGACACTGGCCATGATGCGCGCACGAGGCATAGACGCCGCGCGCGACGGCATAGAGATACGCGTGCGGCCGGGTGCGTACCGCGCGCCGGAGAGCCCCGATGTGGAGCGCGACTGGAGCGCGGCCGCCTTCTGGTATGAAACAGCGGCGCTCACCGCCGGATTCGTGTCGCTGCCCGGCCTGCGGGCCGACAGCGTGCAGGGCGACCGGGCCGCGGCCGAGATATTCTCGCGCCTCGGTGTGGCCACGGCCTTCGGCTCCGACGACTGCCCGGACGGCGCGGCGCTGTGTGCCGACCCGGAGATGCACGCGCGCATCGACCTCGACTGCTCGCCGGTGCCTGACCTCGTGCCTGCCATAGCGGTCACGGCCGCCATGCTCGGTGTGCCGTTTGAGCTGAGCGGCGTGCAGGCCTTGCGCCTGAAAGAGTGCGACCGCGTGGAAGCCATTATCGCCGAACTGGCGAAAGCAGGCATCATAGCCGAATACGACCGCGGCACACTTTCCTGGGACGGCCGGCGGGTGCCGGTGGTCGAGATGCCGGAGTTCGACGCGCACGGCGACCACCGCATGGCCATGGCGCTTGCCCCTGTGGCGGTGTGCGCACCGGGCATCACCATCAGCGGCGCCGAGTGCGCCGGCAAGTCGTATCCGGCGTTTTGGGACGACCTCGCCGCCGCAGGGTTCGCGATAGAAAACGCCGACGAAGAGGAGTCCTGACATGACGGCCGCGCTGATAATACTCGCCGCCATAGTGGTCGTGGGCGCCCTGTGCCTGCTGTATGAGCTGTATGCGCGCCGACACGGAGCCGACGCGCCGGAGGAACCTGCCGAGCAGGCGGAGGCGCCCGAGGAGTGCTGCGGGCAACACGCCGTGTGCGAGCGCGACTCGCTGCTGGCAGCCCTCGAGCAGGAGGCCGTGTATTTCGACGACGAAGAACTTGACCGATATGCCGGCCGCAGCGCCGACACCTATACAGCGGAAGAAGCCGACGAGTTCCGCGACGTGCTGCTCACGCTGCTGCCCGACGACGTGGCGCCGTGGGCGCGCAGTATTCAGATGCGAGGCATAGAGTTGCCGCCGGCCGTGCGCGACGAACTGCTGATGATAGTCGGCGAGAACCGCATAAACAGAGAACATGAGTGATTTTTTAGACTATGCGTTTTTCCGCTACGCCCTGGCCGGCGTAGCCCTGATAAGCCTGTCGGCCGCACTGGTCGGCAGCTATATAATATCGCGCCGCCTGGTGGCCATAGCCGGCGGCATCACGCACGCCTGCTTCGGAGGCCTGGGCCTGGGCTACTTTCTCGGGATAAACCCTGCGGCCATGGCCGCGGTGTTTGCCATAGCCTCGAGCGCGGGAGTGGAGTGGATGTCGTCGCACATGCGCCTGCGCGAAGATTCCGCCATAGCTGTGGTGTGGTCGCTGGGCATGGCGGCGGGAGTGCTGTTTGTGTTTCTCACGCCCGGCTACGTGCCTGAGCTCAACAGTTTTCTGTTCGGCAACATCCTCACCATAAGTTCGGCCGACCTGTGGGTGTTCGCCGGCTTCACCGCCCTGCTGTGCGCTTTCTTCGCCTGGCGCTTCCGCCAGATTGTGGCCGTGGCCTTCGACCCCGATTTCGCGCGCGTTCAGAAGCTGCCGGTGCGCTTCATAAGCTACACGATGACCGCTTTTGTGGCCGTGTGCATAGTGCTCACCATACGCCTGGTGGGCGTGATGCTTCTGATGTCGATGATGTCGCTGCCCATGATGACAGCCGAGGTGTTCTGCCGCCGCTTCTCGTCCATGATGCTCGTATCGGCTGCCGTGGCCGTTACGGCAGGTGTGGCCGGCCTCTTCATAGGCGCAGCGGCCGATGTGCCCTGTTCGGCAGTGATTGTGCTGCTGCTTGCCGCTGCCTTCATAACCGCCAAAGGCGCCGACAGCCTGTGCCGGCGCATATCCTGCCGCCGATGAACAGCACCATACGCACACAGGCTCTCGCGCTGCTGAAGCGGTTTTACGGCTACAGCAGCTTCCGTCCGGGACAGGCCGAAATCATTGAAGCCGTGGCCTCCGGCCGCGACGCCCTGGCGCTCATGCCCACCGGCGGCGGCAAATCGCTGTGCTACCAGCTGCCCGCGCTGCTGTGCGAAAGCGGCGTGTGCGTGGTGATATCGCCGCTCATAGCCCTCATGGACGACCAGGTGTCGGCGCTTATCGCCAACGGCATACCGGCCGCCGCCGTGCACTCCAACCGCCCTGACGAGGAGGTGCGCGAGGCCCTGGAGCAGACGAGGCTCGGACGCGTCAAGTTGCTGTACACGTCGCCCGAACGTTTCGTGGCCGACCTGCCGGCGTGGAGCCGTTCGCTGCCGATAAGGCTCGTGGCCATAGACGAGGCTCACTGCATATCGCAGTGGGGCCACGACTTCCGGCCCGTGTACACGGAGCTGGCCCACATAAAAGCACAGCTTCCGGGCGTGCCGGTGGTGGCGCTCACCGCCACGGCCGACCGCCTTACGCGCGACGACATCGTGAAGCAGCTCGCGCTGCGCGACCCCTTCCTGTGGACCGGCAGTTTCGACCGCCCGAACATCAGCATAGAGGTGTCGCCCGATCCCGGAAAGGCACGCCGCATAAGCCGCGTATGCGAGCTCGTGCGCAAATATCCCGACGATTCAGGCATAGTCTATTGCCTGAGCCGCGCCAAGGCCGAGGCCATGACCGCGGCGCTTCGCCTGCAGGGTGTGAACGCGGCGTGCTATCACGCAGGGATGCCCGCGGCGGCACGCGAGGAGTCGCAGCGCGCGTTTGTCAACGGCGATGTGAGCGTGGTATGCGCCACGGTGGCGTTCGGCATGGGCATAGACAAGAGCAACATCCGCTGGGTGGTGCACAACAACATGCCGGCCAACATAGAAAGCTACTATCAGGAGATAGGGCGCGCCGGACGCGACGGGCTGCCGGCCGAGGCAGTGATGTTTCACAGCGTGGGCGACATAATCACACTGCGCCGATTCATTGACGACAGCGACAGCTCGCGCCGCGGCATCAACACCGAGAAGCTGGCCAGGATGCAGGCGTTCGTCGACTCGGCCGTGTGCCGGCGCCGCATGCTGCTGAGCTATTTCAACGAAGAGAAAGTGCGCGACTGCGGCAATTGCGACGTGTGCCGTTCGGCTCCGCTACGCTTCGACGGCACGGTGGCCGTGCAGAAGGCGCTGAGCGCCGTGGTGCGCACGGAGTGCCGTACCGGCGCCTTCATGCTGCGCGACATACTGCGCGGCGCCGACCGCCACGACATACGCGCACGCGGCTTCGACCGCATACGCACATTCGGTGCCGGCGCCGACATGAGCGCCGCCGAGTGGAACTACTACATATCGCAGATGATACAGCTGGGGCTGCTGGATGTGGCCTACGACGACAACAACCGCCTGCGCCCCACCCCGTACGGCATGCGCGTGCTGCGCGGCGACGAACGGGTGATGCTCGCAAAATACGTCGAGCGGCAGTCCGAACCGCGACGTGCGCGCAACTCCGGCGCCACTGCGGACGAACGCCACGGCACGGCATCGTTGCTGTCGAGGCTGAAAGCCGTCAGACGCGCCGAGGCCGCGCGCCTGAAGATGCCGCCGTATCTTATATTCTCCGACGCGTCGCTCGAGGACATGGCGCGCCGCAGGCCTCATACGCCTGAAGAATTTCTCGAGGTGTCAGGTGCGGGCGAGGCGAAGACCGCACGCTTCGGCCGCATATTCATGGATGCCATACGCGCCTTCGAGGGCGCCGGGTTCAATCTGTGACCGGGCCGGATGCCCCGGCCAGCGATATGACGCCGGGCTCCAGCGTGATGAGGCGCGACTTGTAGAGCGCGCCCACCGCCTTCTTGAAGTCCTTTTTGCTGCAGCGGAAATGCGCGCGGATTTCGTCGGGCGACGATTTGTCGCCTATGGCCATAGAGCCGCCGTTGGCCTTGATGGTGGCAAGGATGCTGTCGGCAAGGCCGTCCACGCGCTCGCGCACATCTCCGCCCACACGCAGGTCGATTTTGCCGTCGGGACGGACGCGGTGCACATGCGCGCGCAGCGTTTCCTGCTCCTCTATCGGGCGGAACACCTCGTTGTCGTAGATCATGCCGCGGTGCTGATTGTCAACGATGGCCGTATAGCCTATCGGCGTTCGGCCCGTGACAAGGCACTCCACTTCCGCTCCGGGACGATAGTCCGGCAGAGTGTTGCCGAGGTATTTGTCCACCTTGGCCGACGCCACAATACGCCCCGACGCATCGTCGAGATACACGTACACCAGGTATACGCCGCCGGGGTGCATCTTCGATTTCTGCTGCGAGAAGGGCACCAGAAGGTCCTTGCCGGAGATGCCCCAGTCGAGAAACGCACCCGTGGCGTTGACCTGGCTCACGCGCAGAAAAGCGAATTCGCCCACCTGCACATACGGAATATCGGTGGTGGCGATGAGGCGGTCCTCGGAATCGCGGTACAGGAACACGTCCACCTCCGAGCCAACGCCGGCGCCCGCCGGAACGTAGCGCGCTGGCAACAATATCTCAAGACCGTCGCCGCCGTCGAGGTAGACGCCAAACTCCACGGTTTTAACAACGCACAATGTGTTGAATTTTCCAATTTTAACCATAATAGCACAAAGATACGCCATTTTTTTGCGAAACCGGCGCGTTTTCACCGATTAATTTTCTAAATTTGCTCTTAAAACAGAAAATATGGCAGACCACGACATCATATTCAGATATTTCCCCGACATGGACAGCCGTCAGCGCGGGCAGATAGAGGCTCTCGACGCGCTCTACCGCGAATGGAACGCACGCATCAACGTGGTTTCGCGGCGCGACATCGACAACCTGTACAGCGCGCACATACTGCACAGCCTCGCCATAGCGGCCTTTCTCGGAAAGCTCGACGACGACACGACCATACTCGACATGGGCACCGGCGGCGGCCTGCCCGGCATACCGCTGGCCATAGCCTACCCGCAATGCCGATTCCATCTCATAGACCGCATAGGCAAGAAAATACGTGTGGCCACGGAGATTGCCGGCGCGCTCGGGCTTACGAACGTGACCTTCCAGCATGGCGACATCGGAGAGTGCCGCGAGAGATACGACTATGTGGTGAGCCGTGCCGTGATGGCCCTCGACGCACTGGTGCCGCTCATATCGAAGAATGTGGCCCGCGCACAGCGGAAAACGAACCGTTATGCCCCCGGACTTGTTTGTCTGAAAGGAGGCGACCTCGATGCCGAAATTGCCGGCACGAAGCGCCCGGTCATAGAGTACGACCTGCGGGAATTTATCCCGGAGTCCTGCTTCGAAACAAAGAAACTGGTTTACGTTCCGTTTTAGCCACACGCCATGCTGAAAATACGACAATTTGTATTCAATCCGTTCGACGAAAACACCTATATCGCCTACGACTCCGACACCTGCGAGGCCATAGTGATAGACCCCGGCATGAGTACGCCGGCAGAGTGCTCAAAATTTGAGAAATATATCGGCGAGCAGGGGCTTAAGATAAAAGAAATAGTGCTGACGCACATGCACCTCGACCACTGCTTCGGAGCCAACGGGCTCCACAAGCGCTACGGCGCTCCGATAGCGGCATCGGAAGCCGACGCCATACTCGGGGTGAGCATAGCCGGACAAGCCGCGCGCTTCGGCATCTACCTGCCCGAGAGCGAAGCCGTGCGTGCGAGCATCAGCCTCAGCGACGGCGACACGGTGAGCTTCGGCAATGAATCGCTGCGCGTGATAGCCGTGCCCGGCCACAGCCTCGGCGGGCTGGCCCTGTACAGTGAGTCAGGGCAGGTGGTGTTCACCGGCGACACCCTGTTCCGGCGCTCCATCGGGCGCACCGATCTTCCGGGCGGCAACCACGCACAGCTGCTGAAAAGCGTGCGCGACAGACTGTTTGCACTGCCCGACGACACCCGTGTGCTTCCCGGCCACGGTCCGGCCACGACCATAGGCGAAGAGCGGCTCGGAAATCCGTTCGTATAGCGTCACCGCGCTTCCAGCGCGAGCAGAAAACGCTTCGCCGGCAGCCCTCCGCCATAGCCGGTCAGCGAGCCGTCGCTGCCTATGATTCTATGGCACGATATAAACAACGATATGGCATTGGCGCCGTTGGCTGCGGCCACAGCGCGCACTGCGGCCGGACGGCCGATGCGCCGCGCAAGCGAACCGTACGATTCAGTGGCGCCGCGGGGCACCGACAGCAGCGCATCCCACACCGCCTGCTGAAACGGAGTGCCCACAGGCAGCAGCGGCACGTCGAAACAATCGCGCCCGCCCTCGAAATATTCGTCGAGCCGACGTATCGCCAGCTCAAGAGTGTGCGACATGCCCGGCTCCATCGGGGCGCGCAGCATCCTGCACACGCGCGCCGCCACGGATGCATGATGCCGCTCGGGCCCGGTCCAGTCGCAAAGACACAGGTGCGGGCCGAATGAGCCAAGCTCGAGCTCGCCGCAAGGCGTCGCGTAGCGGGTTGTAACAATAGTGTTTTTCATAATCGGACGACACGACAGCGAGGCTGCGCTACGGAGTACCATGGCGCAGCCTCGCTGTAAGGTATGTCAGTTTTTAAATACTATATCGGAGCCATCGGCGTTTACGTCGATAATGATGGGATGCGAGCGGTCCACTTTCTGAGCCAGGATGTCCTTCGACAGCGCGTTAAGCACCTTGCGGTGTATCACACGCTTGACAGGACGGGCGCCGAATTCTGGGTCGAAGCCTTCCTCGGCCAGGAAGGAGAGCGCGGCAGGAGTCACCTCCAGCCTGATACCGCTGCTGCGTTCGAGCATGCGCTGCACGCCCTTGATCTGCAGGCCCACGATTTCTTCTATCTCCACGCGGTTGAGCGGCGTGAACATTATGATTTCGTCTATGCGGTTGAGGAATTCGGGGCGTATGGTCTGCTTCAGCATTTCGAGCACCTGCTCCTTGGTTTTCTCCACCACCTCGTCGTGGTTCTCGTCTGTCATCTTCGCGAAATTGTCGCGAATCTGCGCCGAGCCCATGTTGGAGGTCATTATTATTATGGTGTTTTTGAAGTTGACGTTGCGTCCTTTGTTGTCGGTGAGATGTCCGTCGTCGAGCACCTGCAGCAATATGTTGAACACATCGGGATGCGCCTTCTCAATCTCGTCGAAAAGCACCACGCTGTAGGGCTTGCGGCGCACGGCCTCGGTCAGCTGTCCGCCCTCGTCGTAGCCCACATATCCCGGAGGCGCTCCCACGAGTCTGCTCACCGCGTGCTTTTCCTGATATTCGCTCATGTCGATACGCGTCATCATGTTCTCGTCGTCGAACAGATACTCCGCGAGTGCTTTGGCGAGTTCGGTCTTGCCGACACCCGTCGTGCCGAGGAATATGAACGAGCCTATGGGGCGCTTGGGGTCGTTGAGGCCGGCGCGCGAGCGTCGCACCGCATCGGCTATGGCCCTTATGGCCTCGTCCTGCCCCACGACCCTGCTGTGGAGTTCGGCTTCGAGATGCAGCAGCTTGTCTTTCTCGCTCTGCACCATCTTGTTGACAGGGATACCCGTCCAGCGGCTCACCACATCGGCTATATCCTCGGCGTCGACTTCTTCCTTAATCAGCGCCTTCTCGCCCTGCATGGCACGCAGCTGTTCCTGGATTCTGACGTTTTCCTCCTCTTTGGCCTTGAGGGTAGAGTAGCGTATTTCGGCCACGCGTGCGTAATCTCCCTCGCGTTCGGCCTTTGCGGCTTCGAAATTAAGCTGTTCGATATCCACTTTGTTGCGCTGGATACGGTCTATGAGGTCTTTTTCCGTGCGCCACTTGGCTGCGTACTCCTTTTCCTCCTCACGCATCTGCGCGAGCTCCTTTTCAATCTCGGCCACGTGGGCTTTGTCGCCCTCGCGTTTGATGGCCTCGCGCTCTATCTCCTTCTGCGCTATGCGCCGGGTGATATCGTCGAGCGCCTGCGGCACGGAGTCGATCTCAAGTTTGAGTTTGGCAGCCGCCTCGTCCACGAGGTCGATGGCCTTGTCAGGCAGAAAGCGGTCGGTGATATAACGCTCGCTCAGCTGCACGGCGGCAATGATGGCCTCGTCGCGGATGCGCACATGATGGTGGTTTTCGTAGCGCTCCTTCAGTCCGCGCAGAATGGCTATGGCGCTGGCCTCGTCGGGCTCGTTGACCATCACCTTCTGGAAACGACGCTCCAGCGCCTTGTCTTTCTCAAAATATTTCTGATACTCGTCGAGCGTGGTGGCGCCTATGCTGCGGAGCTCGCCTCGGGCAAGCGCCGGCTTCAGGATATTGGCGGCGTCCATGGCGCCCTCGCCCTTGCCGGCTCCGACAAGGGTGTGTATCTCGTCTATGAATAGTATGATTTCGCCGTCGGCCGACTGCACTTCGTTGACAATGGCTTTAAGACGCTCTTCGAACTCGCCCTTGTATTTGGCGCCGGCCACGAGCGCGCCCATGTCGAGCGAATAAATCTGCTTGGAGCGCAGGTTTTCGGGCACATCGCCGCGCACTATGCGGTGGGCGAGGCCCTCGGCTATCGCCGTCTTGCCCGTGCCGGGCTCGCCGATGAGCATGGGATTGTTTTTAGTGCGCCGGCTCAGAATCTGGAGCACACGGCGTATTTCCTCGTCGCGCCCTATCACAGGGTCGAGCTTTCCCTGGCGCGCGCGTTCGTTGAGGTTAATGGCATATTTTGAGAGCGCGTTGTATGTGTCCTCGGCACTTTGGTCGGTGGCCTTGCGTCCCTTGCGCAGCTCCTCTATGGCGGCGGCGAGCTCTTTGGAACTCAGCCCGGCATCCTTAAGAAGGGCCGACGCCGGCGACTGCACCTCGAATATGGCCGTGAGCATGGCCTCGAGCGTGACATACTGGTCGCCCATCTTCTTGGCCACATCAAGCGCTTTCTGCATCACGTCGTTTGACGCACGGCTCAGATACGGCTCGCCGCCGCTCACCTTGGGCAATGCGGCTATCTCACGCTCAATACCGGCTGCGAGCGCTGCCGGATTGGCTCCTATTTTCTGAAAAATGAACTTCACGAGCGAGTCGCCTTCTTCGACCACTCCCTTCAGCAGATGCACAGGCTCGATGGCCTGCGTGCCGCCGGCGCGCGTGAGTTCCACTGCCTTCTGGATAGCTTCCTGCGCCTTGATTGTGAAATTGTTGAAATTCATATATTAATGTATAAAACAGGTGTGTTGAAACTTTGTCGCGGTATCAATAATCACTATTACAACAACCGTGCCACCTCATTGGTTGGCACGGTTTTTATTTTAAAGCGCGTTCCCTATTGGGCGATAATTTGTATTTTTGCAGTCTGAAACCATTTAGTCCACCTACCCCACCCACACCACCCGCCACCAATGATACTGTTTCCGAACGCCAAAATCAACCTCGGCCTCCGCATCCTGCGCCGCCGTCCCGACGGCTACCACGACATCGACAGTGTGCTCGTGCCCATAGGCTGGTCCGACATACTCGAGATAGTGCCGGCGCCCGCCGGCGAAAGCACCTCGCTCACATGCACCGGGCGCCCCGTGGCCTGCCCGCCCGAGAAAAACCTGGTGATGAAAGCATGGCGCGCCATGGCCGAACGCTTTCCCGAAATGCCGCAGGCAAGGATTTTTCTGCGCAAAATAGTGCCGGACGGCGCCGGGCTGGGCGGCGGATCAAGCGACGCCGCCTTCACACTCCTGGGACTGAACGAACTGTTCGGCTGCGGACTCGACACCGACGGCCTCGCCGCCATAGCTGCCACGATAGGCGCCGACTGTCCGTTCTTCATATACAACCGCCCCATGCTGGTGTCGGGCACCGGCACCACTCTCGCCCCCGCCGACACCGACCTCGACGGCCTGCACATAGCCATCGCCAAACCCGAAGGACGCAGTGTGAGTACCGCCGAAGCATATGCGGGCGTCACGCCGCACGACCCGGGCACTACGGTGGCCGACGCGCTCGCCATGCCCCGCAACCGCTGGCAAAGGGAGCTCGTCAACGACTTCGAACCCTCCGTGGGCGCACGCCTGTCCGAAATAGACCTTCTGAAAGCAAGGATGCTGGCCGCAGGAGCCGTCTACACGGCCATGAGCGGCTCGGGCTCGGCGGTGTTCGGACTGTTTGAGTCTGCCAATTTGGCAGAAAGGGCCGTCAGCGCGCTCGACGACTGCGCCTGCTGGACCGGCCTGATGAAGCCGCAGGGGGTGTGAACGATATTTGTTCCGTTTTTGTTTAGAAGATACGCCCACAAAGGTTTTTTGGCAAACTTTTTGCATTAGCGGAATCTATAACAGCATTACGAACATGAGCAAAGACAAACATATCCACAACGAACCACAACCCGAGAGCGCAGAAAAGCTCTCAGCCGAAACTGACGAAATAATAGACGCCGCCGAAGACGCAGCTGCCGAAGACAATTGCGCCGACGAGGAAATGCACCGCATCGAAACCCTGCAGCAGCAGCTCGCCGACGCACAGGCCGCTGTGGAAAAAGAAAAGAAAGAATATCTTTTCCTGATGGCCGATTTCGACAATTTCAGAAAACGCGTGGTCAAAGAGAAAGCCGAAATACTGCGCAACGGCGCGGAGAAAGTGCTCGCCGGACTGCTGCCGATCGTAGACGATTTCGAACGCGGGCTGCAGGCCACTGCCGGCACCGACAACGCCGAAGGCGTGCGCGAAGGCATGGAGCTGATATACAACAAGCTGGTGAAATACCTTGCCGACAATGGCGTCAAGCCCATAGAAAGCACGGGGGCCGTTTTCGACGCAGACCTGCACGACGCCATCGCCACGATACCCGCACCCGACCCCGACATGAAGGGCAAGGTCCTCGACACCGTGCAGAAAGGATATATGATCAACGACAAAGTGCTGCGCCACGCCAAAGTGGCTGTAGGCGAATAATTTTTCCCGACGCACAGCCATGGACAAGAAACGCGACTACTATGAAGTGCTCGGCGTAGACAAGAACGCCGACGCCGATACCATCAAGAAGGCCTATCGAAAGCTGGCCATCAAATACCACCCGGACAAGAATCCGGGCGACAAGGCCGCCGAGGAGAAATTCAAAGAGGCGGCCGAGGCATACGACGTGCTCAGCAACCCCGAAAAGCGACAGAAATACGACCAGTTCGGCCACTCCATGGGTCCGCAGGGATTCGGCGGAGGCGGACAGGGGTATTATTCGGCCGAAGGCATGTCGATGGACGATATATTCTCCATGTTCGGCGACATATTCGGCGGACGCCGTGCCGGAGGTCCGTTCGGCGGCGCCACAGGCGGCTCGCCGCGTCGTCGCCAGCGCCGTGGCTCCGATTTGCGCATACGCATAAAGCTCACACTCGAAGAGATAGCAAAGGGTGTGGACAAGACCCTCAAGGTGCCCACATACGTCAAGTGCGCGCACTGCGACGGCACGGGAGCCAAAGACGGCACCGCGTTCGCCACGTGCAACACCTGCCACGGCACCGGCGTGGTGACCTCGGTGGAGCAAAGTTTCTTCGGTCCGCAGCAGGTGCAGAGCGTGTGCCCCGCGTGCGAAGGCTCCGGCAAGGTCATCACCGAACGCTGCACCTACTGTAAAGGCGAAGGCGTGGAGCGCCGCGACGAGCAGGTATCGTTCAGAGTGCCTGCCGGTGTGGCCGACGGCCAGACTCTCACCGTCAAAGGACGCGGCAACGCGCCACGCGGCGGCGGAGTCAACGGCGACCTGCTCGTGGTAATCGAGGAAGTAAAGCATCCGCAGCTCATACGCGACGGCAACGACGTGATATACAACCTGATGCTCGACATCCCCACCGCCACACTCGGCGGCAGCGTGGAGGTGCCCACCATAGGCGGCCGCGCCCGCCTGAACATCGCTCCGGGCACACAGCCCGGCAAGGTGCTGAGGATGCGCGGCAAGGGCCTGCCCTCGACCGACGGCACTCCCACGGGCGACGAGCTCATCAACGTGATGGTATATGTGCCCGAAAAACTGTCGGACGCCGAGCGCTCCGCCATAGAAAGCCTGCGCAACTCCCCCAACGTGCAGCCTACGGAAACGGAGAAGAACCGTATCTTCAGCAAGCTGCGCCATATCTTCGAATAACGCAGCCTCCGGGCTGACGATAACGCGCACACGAGCTTCGGAAAGAGTCCGAAGCTCGTGCGTTTATTTGCATTTTAACGCTTTTCATTTACATATGTTGGAATCGTCGGAGCTTTTGGCTATTTTTGCCGGACTCAACCAATAGGCATATAAGATTGTTATAAAAGCAATTCATCACTAAAGTCAGCAATAATCATGTCACAATTCACAGCTATCTTTCGCAAAATAAGCGTTATGGGCTGGATAGCCATAGCCGTTTTGATCGCCGCCGCAGTGTGGTTGTGCGTATCACTGTACCGCCCCAAGACCAAACCGGCCGAGCTGCCCGTGGTGGCCGTAGAGCCCGTCACGCGGCAGGACGTCAACATCTACGGCGAATTCGCCGGACGCATACGCGCCCAGCAGTTCGTGGAGGTACACGCGCGCGTGGAAGGCTATCTGCAGAGCATGAAATTCAAAGAAGGAAGCTATGTGGACAAAGGCGACCTGCTCTTCACAATCGACCCCACCGTGTACAGCGCCAATGCCGAAAAAGCACGCGCCACACTCGAGAAAGCACGCGCCGTGGCCCTGAAAGCCGAGCGCGACCTTAGCCGCATACGCCCGCTGTTCGCTCAAAACGCCGCTTCGCAGCTCGACCTCGACAACGCCGTCGCAGCCTACGAGAGCGCCAAAGCCGAAGTGAGCGTGGCGGAAGCCGACCTCAAGCAGGCCACACAGACCCTCAGCTACACACGCGTCACAGCCCCCACATCAGGCTACATATCCGAAACGGGAGCCGACATAGGCACACTCGTGGGCCCGGGCGCCAAATCGCTGCTCGCCACCATAGTGAAGAGCGACACCGTGCGCATCGACTTCTCCATGACCGCTCTCGACTATCTGCGCAGCAAGGAGCGCAACGTGAGCCTCGGCCACGACGACGAACACCGCGGATGGAACCCCTACGTGACGGTGACACTGGCCGACGGCACCGTGTATCCGCATCGCGGACTGCTCGATTTCGCGTCGCCGCAGGTCGACTCGAAGACCGGCACTTTCAGCGTGCGCGCCGAAATGCCCAACCCCGAACGCGCACTGCTGCCGGGCGAGTTCACAAAAGTGAAGCTGCTCATGGACGTGCGCGCCGACGCCATAGAGATTCCTGCGAAATCCGTGGTGGTGGAAAAAGGCGCGGCGTTCGTCTACGTGGTGCTGCCCGACAGCTTCGTCGAGAAACGCTTTATCGAAACCGGCCCCGAAGTAGGCAACAACATGATAGTGGAACGCGGCCTCAACTCCGGCGAGAACATCGTGACTGAAGGCTACCACAAGCTGCGCCACGGCATGAAAGTGCGCCCCGTATTGTCCGACTCCATCAGATAAATCCACGCGGCTATGAAACGCAATTTCTTCCTCGACCACCCGGTGTTCTCTATCGTGATGTCGATAGTGATTGTCCTGCTGGGCTGCATAGGCCTGGTGATGCTGCCGGTGGACCAGTACCCCAATATAGTGCCGCCGGTGGTGCGTGTTTCGGCATCCTACCCCGGCGCCGACGCCATGACCGTGACACAGGCCGTGGCCACCCCCATAGAGCAGGAGCTCAACGGCACTCCCGGCATGCTCTACATGGACAGCAAGAGCAGCAACAGCGGAGGCTTCACGGCCTACGTGACGTTTGACATCGATGTAGACCCCGAACTCGCCGCCGTCGACGTGCAAAACCGCATCAAGAAAGCTGAGGCAAGGCTTCCGGCCGAAGTGGTGCAGAACGGTATAGCTGTGGAAAAAGAAACAGCCAACCGCCTTATGACCATAACCGTGCTGTCGCTCGACACAAAGTTCGACGAAGTTTATCTGAGCAACTACGTCACACTCAACGTGCTCGACCTGCTGCGCCGCGTGCCGGGCGTAGGCTCCATCAGCAATGTGGGCGGACGCTACTACTCCATGCAGATACACGTGATGCCCGACAAGCTCGCCGACCTCGGCATCACGGTGGCCGACCTCCGGCGCGCCCTTCTGGACCAGAACCGCGAATCGGCCGCCGGCGTGCTCGGCCAGGCTCCCATGACCGATATCGACATCACCATGCCCATCATAGCGCGCGGACGCCTGTCGTCGCCGGAGGAATTCGGCCAGATAGTGCTCCGTGCCAATGCCGACGGCTCCGTGATCCGACTGCGCGACGTGGCCCGCATCAGCCTTGACGCGCAGAGCTACGCCACCGAAAGCGGAATCAACCGCGGCAACGCCGCCGTGCTCAACATCAACATGCTTCCGGGAGCCAACGCCCTCGAAGTGGCCGAAAACGTCAAAAAGGCCATGAAAGAAATCAGCCGCAGCTTCCCCGACGGCATGTCGTACGTGATACCGTTCGACATGACGGAGTACATCTCCGACTCCATACACCACGTGTACCGCACGTTCTTCGAAGCGCTGCTTATAGTGATACTCGTGGTGTTCCTGTCGCTGCAGAACTGGCGCGCCACGCTCATACCCATCATAGCCGTGCCCATATCGCTCATAGGCACGTTCGGAGTGATGCTCGTGTTCGGCTTCTCGCTCAACATGCTCACCCTGCTGGGCCTTATCCTCGCCATAGGCATCGTCGTGGACGACGCCATCGTGGTGGTGGAAAACGTGGACCGCATCATGGAAAGCGAGCACGTGGAGCCGCAGGAAGCCACCAGGCGGGCCATGAGCGGCCTCGGCTCGGCGCTGATAGCCATGAGCCTTGTGCTGTGTGCGGTGTTTGTGCCCGTAAGTTTCCTCCCGGGCATCACCGGGCAGCTGTACCGCCAGTTCACAATCACCATCGCAGTGTCGGTAATCATATCCACGGTGGTGGCCCTCACGCTCTCGCCCGTGATGTGCGCCGCGCTGCTGCGTCCGGCCACGCGCCGCAAAAAAGCACGCGTGTTCCGCCTCATAAACTACTGGCTCGCACGCGGCAACAATTTCTACTGCCGCATGATTCGCCGCGCGCTGGGCGTGCCGCGACGCATGCTTGCGGCCTTCGGCATAGTGCTCGCCCTCATATGGGTGCTCAACCGCTTTGTGCCCACGAGCTTCATGAGCGCCGAGGACCAGGGCTACTTCACCGTGGAGCTGGAACTCCCGGAAGGCTCCACCATAGAGCGCACGCGTGCGGTGACCGACCGCGCCATGCAATTTCTCATGGCCGACCGCGACGTGGAGTATGTGCTCAACGTCACCGGCTCCTCGCCGCGCACCGGCACCAACCAGGCGCACGCCACACTCACCGTGATACTGAAGCCGTCGGGCGAGCGCGGTTCCAACTCGCTGGCCGAGGTGCGCGAGCGCGCGCTTGCCGAGTTCGCCACCTACCCCGAGAGCAAGGCCTATGTGTTCACGCCTGCCATCATCCCCGGCCTGGGCACCTCAGGCGGTTTCGAAATGGTGCTCGAAGCCCGCGGCGACGCCACGTACGACGACCTCGCACGCGCCGTGGACACGCTGCGCCACTACGCCGCCGACTACCCCGCGCTGTCGGCGCTGTCCACATCCATGCAGGAGGATATCCCGCAGTTGTTTTTCGATGTCGACCGCGACCGCGCTCAGCAGCTCGGCATACCCGTAAGCGACGTGTTCTCGACCATGAAGGCCTTCACCGGCTCGGTCTACGTCAACGATTTCAATATGTTCAACCGCATATACCGCGTGTATGTGCAGGCCGACGCGCAATACCGCGCCCACCGCGACAACCTCAACCTGTTTTACCTGCGCAGCGGCTCGGGAGTGATGGTGCCCGTCACCTCGCTGGGCAAGACGCACTACACCACCGGCCCGGGCACCATCGGGCGCTTCAACATGTTCAACTCCGCCACCATCTCGGGCGAGGCGTCGCCCGGCTACAGCACCGGCGAGGCCATGGCCGCGCTCGACGAAATAGTGGAAAAGCATCTGCCCGACAACATAGGCGTGGAATGGAGCGGACTCAGCTATCAGCAGCGCCACGAAACGGCCAACACGGGACTCGTGCTCGGACTTGCGTTCCTGTTTGTGTTCCTGGTGCTCGCGGCGCAGTACGAAAGCTGGACCATCCCCATGGCCGTGATACTCTCGCTGCCCATCGCCGGCCTCGGAGCATATCTCGGCATATGGGTGTGCGGCCTTGAAAACAACGTATATTTCCAGATCGGACTCGTGATGCTCGTGGGACTCGTGGCCAAGAACGCCATCCTCATTGTGGAATTCGCGTCGGAAGAAACCGCCAAAGGCGTCGACGCCGCCCACGCCGCCCTGACAGCCGCGCGCCTGCGTTTCAGACCTATCGTGATGACCTCGCTGGCGTTCACTCTCGGCCTGCTGCCGCTGGTGTTTGCCTCCGGCCCCGGCTCGGCAGCCCGCCGCGACATAGGCACAGGCGTGTTCTTCGGCATGCTCGTGGCCATCACTGTGGGCATAGTCTACGTGCCGTTCTTCTTCGTAATGATCAACAAAGCCATGGCACGCATCCGCCGCCGCAAGGCATCGCACATAGCCGCCGTGGTCGCTATAGCCGTAGCCGCATCTGGCATGAGCTCATGCTCGGGTGTGCGCGGGCTGCAACAGCCCGAGCTCGAGCTGCCGGCCGCAGTGGTGCCGGGCACCGACATACCGTCGGACTCCTTGACCATGGCCGACCTTGAGTGGTGGCGCGTGTACACCGACGTGGACCTCACCGCCATAATCACCGAAACCCTCGACCACAACCGCGACCTGGCCGCAGCCATGGCGCGAGTGCGCGAGGCACGGCACATCTACGGTGTGGCCGCACGCAACCTCACACCCACCGTGAGCGGGCTCGTGGGCGGCAACTACGAAACCAACGACTATAGCGACAAAGCAAAGCTGCGCGACCCGGAGTACGACATCAAAGCCACCGTGGCCTGGGAGATAGACCTGCTCGGCGGCCAGAAATGGGAGCGCCGCGGCGCACTCGCGGCCTACGAGGCGTCGGTGATGGACGAGCGCGCCGCACGCATGACCCTCATAGCCGAAGCCGTCACGCTATACTACCGGCTGGTAGCCCTCGACAACGAGCTCGAAATCGTGCGGCGCACCCTCGGCACGCGTGAGGAAAGCGTGCGCATGGCCAAACTGCGCTTCGAAGGCGGACTCACTCACGAAACGCCCTACCGCCAGGCGCAGGTGGAACTTGCCACCACAGCCGCTCTGGTGCCGGGCCTCGAAAGCCGCATACGCGCCACGCAGAACGCCCTCACGCTGCTCATGGGCCGCTTCCCGGCAGAGTACATCGAGCGCGGCAAGCTGCAGCTCAAGGCGCTCGACGAGGCAAGCATGCCCATGGGACTGCCATCAACTCTCCTCGAGCGGCGCCCCGACGTGATGGCAGCCGAACAGCGCCTGAAAAGCGCGCTCGCCAACGTGGGCGTGAGCTACGCCAACTGCTTCCCGAGGCTGCGCATCGGTGTCACCGTAGGATGGGAAAACGACGACATCGCCGGGCTCCTGCGCTCGCCGTTCACCTACACCGTGGGCAATATCGTGGGCACCATACTCGATTTCGGACGCAACAAACGCCGCTACAAGGCTTCCATCGCCGCCTACGACCGCGCACGCGCCACCTACGAGCAGGCCGTGCTCTCGGCGTTCCGCGACGTGAGCGACGCCGCCACCGCGCTCCACAAGGCCGCCCAGACCGTCGACCTGCGGCGCGACCTGCGCGACGCCGCACTCAAATACGTCGAGCTGGCACATATACAGTACCGCGCCGGCACACTCAACTACATCGACGTGCTCGACGCCCAACGGCGCTATTTCGACTCGCAGATAGGCCTGAGCAACGCCGTGCGCGACCAATATCTCGCCCTGGCCGCACTCTACAAATCGCTCGGCGGCGGATGGCAGTGACGCATGAGGTTGGTTATCTTCGCCAAAATGACTATCTTTGCCGAAGATAACCAACCCCGTTCGCACATGACCGAATCTATCCGAAAGCATCCGCGCGTCGACGTGGCCGACGCACTACGCGGCTTTGCCGTCCTTGCCATTGTGCTGCTGCACAGCATCGAGCATTTCAATTTCTACTCTTTCCCTGACGCTGCCACCCGCGGCCCGTTGCTGCATTTCGCCGACAAAGCTATCTGGCAGGGGCTGTTTTTCGCTTTCGGCAACAAGGCTTACGCCATATTCGCCACTCTGTTCGGCTTCAGTTTCTTTGTTCAGCACGACAACCAGCGCCTGCGCGGATGCGATTTCCGTCTGCGGTTTTGTCGCAGGCTCCTTATCCTCTTTGCCATAGGATGTTTCGACGCCATGTTCTTCACCGGCGAGATACTGGTGATGTACGCGCTCCTGGGCTTCGTGCTTGTGCTCACATGCCGCCTGTCCGAGCGCGCGCTCCTTTGGCTGTCGGGCATATGCCTGATGCAGCCGGCGTGCGTCTACTACATAGTCCGCGGCCTCATTTCTCCCGACTACGTGGTGCCTGTAGCCGACACCGGCGAGCTGTGGAGGGCCACGTTCGCCGTGCAGTCCGGCGGCACCTTCCTTGAAACCGTAAAAGTCAACCTGCTTCAGGGGCAGCTCGTGTCGCTGGCGTGGGCCTGGGACAACGGCCGCATATTCCAGACCGCCGGCCTGTTCATGCTGGGCATGCTGATAGGTCGCCGCGGCCTGTTCCTGCGCGAGCATCTGCACTTGTGGGGACGCGTGCTGGCCGCAGCCCTCATCGTGTGGTTTCCGCTCTCAGGAATCGACAACATGCTTGCCGGCGCACTCTCCGGCCGCAACATAGCCATGCCGGTGCACACGCTGCTTGGCTCGCTGGCCAATTTCGCGTTCATGCTCATACTCGTGTGCGGCGTGCTCTTCGGATTCTACTGCACGTCGGGCGTGCGCAAGGTCCTGCAGCTCCTTATCCCTTACGGCCGCCTGAGCATGACAAACTACGTGACACAAGGCATCATCGGCGCCGCGCTGTTCTATCACTGGGGTCTGTATCTGCGCACAGGCATCACCGAGAGCCTCGCCATAGGCGTGTGCATCTTCCTGGTGCAATATGCGTTCTGCCGTTTCTGGACCGGCCGCCACAACCACGGACCGCTCGAATACGTCTGGAAACGCCTCACCTGGCTATAACAAAAAATACTTAAAAGCGTTTGCCGCGTTGGTGAAAATGCTTATTTTTGCATCTTAATGATAGAAGCGACCGACATACACAAACGATTCGGCAATGTGGAAGTGCTGAAAGGCGTCGACCTCACCGTGGCCGACAGCGAGATAGTGGCCATAGTCGGAGCCAGCGGCGCCGGCAAGACCACTCTCCTGCAGGTGCTGGGCACCCTGTCGAGGCCCGACGCCGGCACGGTGCGCTACGACGGCCGCGACCTCTCCGGCCTTTCCGACCGCGAGCTGTCGCATTTCCGCAACCGCAGCATCGGATTCGTGTTTCAGCTGCACAGACTGCTGCCCGAATTCACGCTTGAGGAGAATGTGGCCATGCCGGCCCTGATAGCCGGCACGTCGCGCCAAGAAGCCATGGCCCGCGCCCGCGAGCTTCTGCGCTACCTCGGTCTTGCCGACCGCGCCACCCACCGTCCCGCACAGCTCTCTGGCGGCGAAGCCCAGCGCGGCGCCGTGGCCCGCGCGCTGGTCAACAATCCCAAAGCTGTGTTGGCCGACGAACCCTCAGGCAGCCTCGACACCCGAAACCGCGCCGAACTCCACAAACTGTTTTTCGACATACGCCGCGACATGGGCACCACCTTCTGCATCGTCACACACGACGAAAGCCTCGCCGCCGACTGCGACCGCACCGTGCGCATGTCCGACGGACGCGTGGAGGCAATAAGCAACACCATTTCCAATATTTGTACAATAACTGAATGAACATCTACAAAACATCTCTCTATCTGCTGGCGGCAGGCGTGATGCTGGCTGCCTGCTCCACCGACGACAACTCGGGCGGCGGCACCAACCCCATACCCGAAAACTCGTTCTACAATTTCGCCACCTACAACGGCTCGTCGGACAAAGGCTCCAGCTTTTCCGTGCAGCCCGAAGGCGACGGAAGCTCCGCCACCATAACCTTCAGCAACACCTTCACCGACAAGCAGCTGACCGTGGGCAACCGCGTGTTTATGGCCTACACCACCATGAGCGGGCAGCAATACACCAGCGGCCCGGGCACACTGTACTCCATAAGCAATGCCAACGGCGGAAAACCCGTGGCGGCCGACGCAAGCAACCGCGTAAAAGTGTCCACCCCCATCAAGCTCACGGAAATGAAGCGCACCGGCCGCTATCTCAACGTCGTGTTCCAGGTGCCCGCACGCAACGCGCTGAACACTCTGCAGCTCACAGAAAAGCCCAACGAAAAAGAACCGGCCTACCCCATGTTGGGCCTTTTCGTGCGCACAGACAGCGAACAGGACAACTACAAGTACGTGCGCGTCAGCTTCGATGTCGAATCCGTGCTTGAGCCGGCCGACGTCAAGGGCTTCAAAGTGGAATATTTCGGCGACGGCGGCGTAGACACACTGACCTTCGCCAAGGGCTCCGGCACCGGCACCATAGTGCCGCGCCCCTGACGCCGCAGAAAGCTTCAACCAACAGAACAATTCACATACAACGAATCATAATCACTCCGACAATATGGACAACAAGAAAGAACTCAAAATCGAAATCTCTCCCGAAGTGGCCGCAGGCCATTACAGCAACCTCGCAGTAATCAGCCACTCTCCCAACGAGGTGTTCGTTGATTTCATAAACATGGCTCCCAACATGCCCCAGGCCAAAGTGCAGAGCCGCATCATCATGACTCCCGAAAACGCCAAGAACCTCCTCGCCGCTCTTTCCGACAACATCCGCAAGTACGAGGCAACGTTCGGCGAAATCGTGCGCAAACAGCCCAAAGGCGGTGCCGCCGGCGGCAAAGGCGATCTGCCCAACCCCTTTATGGCATAAGCCATGAAACCCCACCAGCTTACAATCTACAACTCTCTGTCGCGCATGAAGCAGCCCTTCAGGCCGCTGACGGAGGGTCGTGTGGGCATGTACGTGTGCGGCCCCACCGTCTACGGCGACGGCCACCTGGGACACGCCCGGCCGGCCATCACGTTCGACGTCGTGGCGCGCTACCTGCGCCACCTCGGCTATAAGGTGCGCTACGTGCGGAATATCACCGACGTGGGGCACCTCGAGCACGACGCCGACGAGGGCGAAGACAAAATCGCCAAAAAAGCGCGCCTCGAGCAGCTTGAGCCTATGGAGGTGGTGCAGCACTACCTGACACGCTACCACCGCGCCATGGACGCGCTGAACGTGCTCCCGCCCGATATCGAACCGCATGCGTCCGGCCATATCATAGAGCAGATTGAGTACATCCGCAAGATAATGGACGCCGGCTATGCCTACGAAAGCGAAGGCTCCGTGTATTTCGACGTGCCCAAGTTCAACCGCGAGCACGGCTACGGACGCCTTTCGGGACGCAATGTCGACGAACTGCTGTCGGCCACCCGCGAGCTCGACGGCCAGAGCGAGAAGCACCATCCGGCCGATTTCGCGCTATGGAAAAAAGCCGCGCCCGAGCACATCATGCACTGGCCGTCGCCATGGAGCGAAGGTTTCCCCGGATGGCACCTCGAATGTTCCACCATGAGCGAGAAATACCTCGGCAGCGTGTTCGACATACACGGAGGCGGCATGGACCTGAAATTCCCGCACCACGAGTGCGAGATAGCGCAAAGCGTGGCCCACAACGGCGCCGACGCCGTGCGCTACTGGATGCACAACAACATGATCACCATCAACGGTCAGAAGATGGGTAAGTCGCTGGGCAATTTCATCACACTCGACGAGTTCTTCACAGGCTCGCACGAACTGCTGCAGCAGGCCTACTCGCCCATGACCATCCGCTTCTTCATCCTTCAGGCCCACTACCGCGGCACCGTGGATTTCAGCAACGAGGCCCTGCAGGCCGCCGAAAAGGCCCTCGCACGCCTCAACGACGGCTACCGCCGCCTGCTGGCTCTGAAGCCGGCGTCCGACACCGACACTCTCGACACCGCCGCCATAGAGGCCGGACTGCAAGAGGCCATGGACGACGATTTCAACACCCCGGTGGTGATAGCGCGCCTGTTCGACATATGCTCGACCGTCAACAAGGCCAACGATGGCGCCATAGCCCTGAGCGAAGCCGACATCGACGGCCTGCGCCGCATAGTCGACACATACATGACCGAAATACTCGGAATCGTTCCTGAAAACGCGGCCGGAGCAGCCGGCGGCATGGAGCCTTTCGAAAAGGCCGTGGACTTCATCCTCGAGATGCGTTCGCAAGCCAAGAAAAACAAAGACTGGGCCACGAGCGACCTCATCCGCGACCGCCTTGCCGACATTGGCTTCGACGTCAAGGACACGAAGGACGGCTGGGAATGGTCTGTCAAGAAATAATGTTCCAATCAAGTGCTGCGGGCCAAAGCCCGCGGCACTTATATTTACCCGCAGCCCCGTCTTGACCTCGGAAGAATTCGCAAGCGAAATCATACTCAACCTTCCCTATGAGCCCAATGCCCAGCAGCGGGCCGTGATAGGTGCGTTGTCGCGCTTTTGCGCGCCGACAGCGCCGGAAACGTCGGTGTTCGTACTCAACGGCTACGCCGGCACCGGGAAGACCTCGCTCACGGGCGCGCTCGTGCGCTCGCTGCCTACCGTGGGACTCGGGTGCGTGCTCATGGCGCCCACCGGCAGGGCTGCAAAGGTGTTTGGCGCGTTTGCCGGCCGGCCGGCGTACACCATACATCGCAAAATCTACCGCCACACTCCGGCCTCGGGCGGCTACTCAGGCCCTTCAATGCTGCAGGACAACCGCCTGCGCAACACCATTTTCATAGTCGACGAAGCGTCTATGATAGCCGGCGACACGGGCCGCGAGCGCGACAATCTGCTTGAAGACCTTGTGCAATACGTCTACAGCGGCGACAACTGCCGGCTGATTCTGATAGGCGACACGGCGCAGCTGCCCCCGGTGGGAGCCGCCGAATCGCCGGCCATGGAGCCGGACTGCCTGCGCGCGCTCGGCCTGCGGCCGTCCAGGGCCACAATCACAGCCACGGTGCGCCAGGGCGCCCGCTCCGGCATACTGTTCAACGCCACGGCGCTGCGCCGCGCCATGGCCGCAGGCGCGGCCGAGATTCCGCAACTGCGCGCCGAGGGCTTCCCGGATGTGCACATAGTGAGCGGAGAGGACCTCCCGGAAATGCTTGATTCGGCCTACAGCCGCGACGGCCTCGAGGAGTGTCTGCTGATATCGCGCAGCAACCGCCGCGCCACCGACTACAACCGCGCCATTCGCTCCGAGGTGCTTTACCGCGAAGAGATGCTCACACGCGGGGAAATGCTCATTGTGGCGAAAAACAACTATCACTGGGCACGCGCCGTGAAAGGCCTTGATTTCGTGGCCAACGGCGACATCGTGCGCGTGGTGCGCGTGTTCGGCACAGAAGCTCGCTACGGATTCCGTTTCGCCGACGTGCGGCTCGCCATCGCCGGCAGCGGAGGCGAAGCCGAGTTCGACGCGAAGCTCATGCTCGAAACTCTCGACAGCGAGATGGCGGCACTCTCGTATGAGCGCATGCAGCAGCTCTACGAGGCGCTCATGCGCGACGACACGCTGTTTGAGCCGTCCATGCCGTTCGACCTGCGCGCGCAGGCCTTGCGCACCAATCCCTACTGGAACGCGCTGCAGGTGAAATACGCGTACGCCATGACGTGCCACAAGGCGCAGGGCGGCCAGTGGAAAAACGTGTTCGTTGACCTCAGTTATATCCCCGACGAAGCTCTCGGCATGGAACTGTACCGATGGCTCTACACAGCGGTGAGCCGTGCGCGCGCACATCTGTATCTCATAGCGCCTCCGGCAGCCTTGCTGGGCTGAGCGTGTCAGCTAAATCTTGATTCTATGGTGTTAAGCACCTTTGGCAGAAGCCTGCGCACGCTGTAAAGCCACGGCGCCGTGTCGCCGTATTTGCAGAACGAACGGCGTATGTTGCGGTGCGCCACAAAAATGTTGCGCAGACTGGCATTGCTCGTGCCGCCGGCTAGCATGCGCACGAGAGTGCGCGGTATGTAGCGGTTAGATATGCGGCATTTCTCCAGCATACGGTACATAATGTCGAAATCGGCGGATATTTCAAGCGCCTCGTCGAAGCCGCCATGCCGCTCGAAGCACTCCCTGCGCACGAAAAACGTAGGATGCGCCGGCTGCCACCCGCGCCTGAATATGCCGGGCACGAACTGCGAGCCGCGCCACGAACGGCACACCCTGCCGGGGTTACTCTCTCGGACGAACACGAGGTCGCCGTACACGGCGTCCACATCCGCCTCCTCGAGCGTTTCGGCTATCACGCGCAGCGAGCGGCTGTCGAAGAAAGTGTCGCCGGCGCCGAGAAAGCCCACAGCCTGCCCTGTGGCCATGGCGATTCCCTTGTTCATAGCGTTGTAGATGCCGGAGTCGGGCTCGCTTATCCAGCGCAGGCGGCCGCCCGAAAGCCGGGCATGCGCCTCGAGCCACGCCACGGTGCCGTCGGTCGACGCACCGTCGACCACCACAAACTCCACATCGCCGTGTGTCTGCTCCATCACGCTGGCGAACGTGGCCGCCAGCGCTTCCGCACGGTTCTTGACTACGGTGACAACGCTTACACGCATCCTGGCCTATCCGCTATTTGCCTATGCAGGTGTATTCAAATCCGTGCTCGTCCAGGTACTCGCCGTCGTAGATATTCCGCCCGTCTATTATGAGCGGACGCGCCATGGTCCTCTTCAGCACCGCCAGCGACGGCATCCTGAACTGGTTCCACTCGGTGACGAGCATGAGCGCGTCGGCATCCACGGCCGCCTCGTACATGTCGTGGCAATACACCACCGCGTCGGGCCCGAGGCGACGGCGGCACTCGTCCATGGCCACCGGGTCGTAGACCTTTACGGTGGCACCGGCCCCGAGCAGTTTGTCGATAAGCACGAGGGCCGGGGCCTCGCGCATATCGTCTGTTTCGGGCTTGAAGGCAAGCCCCCACATGGCTATAGTGCGGCCGGAGATGTCGCCGCCGAAACAGCGCAAAAGTTTGTCGAACAGGATGCCTTTCTGGCGTTCGTTTACCTCCTCCACGGCCTTGAGCACACGCATCGGATAGCCGTTTTTCTCGGCCGTCTTTATAAGTGCTTTCACATCCTTGGGGAAGCACGAGCCGCCGTAGCCGCAGCCGGGGTAAAGAAATTTCTTGCCGATGCGCGTGTCCGAGCCTATGCCCTTGCGCACCATGTTCACATCGGCACCCACCAGCTCGCACAGGTTGGCAATGTCGTTCATGAACGATATGCGGGTGGCGAGCATGGAGTTTGCGGCATATTTTATCATCTCCGCCGAGGGTATGTCGGTGAATATCATGCGCTCGCCGCTCAGCATGAACGGCTTGTACAGGCGGCTCATCACCTTGCGGGCCTTGGCGCTCTCCGTGCCCACGACCACGCGGTCGGGAAACATGAAATCCTTTATGGCGGCGCCTTCCTTGAGGAACTCGGGGTTGGAAGCCACATCGAAGGGCACGTTGACCCCGCGGCGCTCAAGCTCGGCTTTCACCACCTCCTTGACACGGCGCGCCGTGCCCACAGGCACGGTGGACTTTGTGACAAGTATGGTGTACTTGCTGATGTTTTCTCCGAAGGTCTTCGCCACGGCGAGCACATACTTGAGGTCGGCGGAGCCGTCCTCGTCGGGCGGTGTACCCACGGCCGAAAACACCACCTCCACGCGGTCGAGCACCGAAGCCAGGTCGGTGACGAAATGCAGGCGTCCTGCATCCACGTTGCGGCGCACCATCTCGTCGAGCCCGGGCTCGTAGATGGGCACTATGCCCTGCTTCAGTCGTTCGATTTTGGAAGCATCGATATCGACACACGTCACATTTATGCCCATTTCGGCGAAACAAGTGCCGGAAACAAGCCCTACATAACCCGTACCTACTATAGCGATATTCATGATTTCAGAGATTGTAGTATTGTTTGAACCACTCCACCGTGCGTTCGATGCCCTGCCGGAGCGGCGTGCACGGACGGAAACCTGTGGCCTCGGCCAGTGCCGACGAGTCGGCATAGGTCTGCTCCACATCGCCGGGCTGCATGGGCAGGAACTCTTTCTGCGCCTCGCGGCCGGCCGCGTGTTCTATGCAGGCTATATAATCCATCAGCTCCACGGGCTGCGAGTTACCTATGTTATAGACACGGAACGGGGCTGCCGACGTCGCCGGGTCGGCACTCGCGGCGTCCCAGGCCGGATTGGCTTTCGGGACCACGCGGCACACACGCGCCACGCTTTCCACAATGTCGTCGATATATGTGAAGTCGCGCCGCATCCGGCCGCCGTTGAACACCCGTATAGGACGCCCGTGCAAAATCGCGTCCATGAACAGAAACGGCGACATATCGGGCCTCCCCCACGGTCCGTAGACGGTGAAGAAGCGAAGCCCCGTGACCGGCAGCCCGTAAAGGTGCGCGTACACGTGCGCCATCAGTTCGTTGCTTTTTTTCGTGGCCGCATAAAGGCTCACGGGATGGTCCACGGCGTCGTGCTCGGAAAAGGGCACCTTGCCGTTGAGGCCGTAGACACTCGACGACGACGCATACACCAGATGTCCCACGCCCGTGCGCCTGCAGCTTTCAAGCACGTTCAGAAAGCCGTCGACGTTGCTGGCCAGATAGGCCCGTGGATTGTCGATGGAGTATCTCACACCGGCCTGCGCCGCCAGGTTGATCACGACGTCGAAATGCTCCTGCGCGAACAGTGCGTCCACACCGGCGGCATCCCGGAGGTCCATGCGCACGAAGCGGAAGCGAGCGCCATACGTGTCGGACACGCACATGCAGCCGTGAGCGGAGGCTGCGTCGGAGCCCACGCCGAGTGTGGCCAGACGGGCGAACTTCAGAGCCGGATCGTAATAGTCGTTGATATTGTCGAGCCCGACCACACTGCAGCCCGCATCGTCAAGAAGCCGACGGCATAGCGCGGCGCCTATAAAGCCGGCGGCGCCGGTGACAAGCATCTTCATCGCCGCGTGTCAGTTTTTCTTTTTGATGCCGCAGAAATCGAGCACAACCTTGCCGTCGTCGGCCGGGAGCGTGCGGAACACGTCGTGGGCCGTCAGGAACACCACGATGTCGGCGCGGCCGTACGCGTCGCGATAGTCGGTGAGCTTGAACACTTTGTGCTCCGACACGTTCGGCTCCACCACCAGTATGTCGGCGTTGTTGCTGCTCTGCAACACGGTCGACACTATCAGCTTGGCCGGCGATTCGCGCATGTCGTCGATATTCGGTTTGAAAGCGAGTCCCATCATGGCCACTACGGGACGGCGCCCGTGCCTGATCTCAAATTCGAGCATGGCATTCTTCACCTTCTCGGCACACCACAGCGCCTTGCCGTTGTTGATTTCCCGCGCGGTGGCAATGATGCGCGCCTCGTCGGGATAGTCGGCCGTGATAAAGTACGGGTCCACCGCTATACAGTGGCCGCCGACTCCGCATCCCGGCTGCAGGATGTTGACTCTCGGATGGCGGTTGGCAAGAGCTATAAGCTCCCACACGTCTATGCCGGCGCGGTCGCAGATAAGGCTGAGCTCGTTGGCAAAGGCTATCTGCACGTCGCGCGACGCGTTTTCCGTGAGCTTGCACATCTCGGCCGTGCGCGCGTTCGTGGCGTGCAGGCTGCCCGACACGAAACGGCTGTAGAAGGCGCACGCCGCCGCTGTGGCTTCGGCGTCCATACCGCCTATGACGCGGTCGTTGTGTTCGAGCTCGTATATCACATTGCCGGGCAGCACACGCTCGGGGCAGTATGCCACATGCAGCTTACCGCGAAGCTCGGGGCGGAGGCTGTATATGAGGTCGGCCATGGCTTCGGTGGTGCCCACGGGCGATGTGGATTCAATGACAAACAGATTGCCCTCGCGGAGATAGGGCACTACGGCGCGTGTGGCCGCCTCGACAAACGAGGTGTCGGGACGCCGGTCGGCCTTGAACGGCGTGGGCACTACTATGAAGTAGGCGTCGGCTTCCTCGGCCACTGTGGCGGCGCGCAGCGAACCGTCGGCCACGACACCGCGGAGCAGTTCCTCCATGCCGGGCTCTATGAAATGCAGTCGGCCTGCGTTGGTCTGTTCTACGACAGAAGGGTTGATGTCGACACCGACCACCTCCACCCCGCCACGAGCGGCGGCTATGATGGCTGTAGGCAGTCCGATGTAGCCAAGACCCATGAAACAAGCTTTCATCCTATTTGAGTCTTTGGGTTAAGAAATTGTGAAGCGAGTCGGCGATGCGCCCGGAAGCGCGGCCGTCGCCATAGGGGTTGACCGCGCGGTGCATGGCGGCGTAGGCCGATTCGTCGGTGAGCAGTGTGCTCATCTCGGCCACGATGCGGGCGGCATCGGCGCCTGTAAGGCGCACTGTGCCGGCATCCACGGCCTCGGGGCGCTCGGTGGTATCGCGCATCACGAGCACAGGCTTGCCGAGCCCGGGTGCCTCTTCCTGTATGCCCCCGCTGTCGGTGAGCACCACGTGCGAGAGCGACATGAGCCGTACGAACGACAGATACTCCAGCGGCTCTATGAAAAACAGATTGGCCGGCGTGCGGCCGCCGAAAGTTTCGGCTATCGGACCGCGCACATTGGGATTCAGATGCATGGGGTATACGAAATCCACATCAGCGAACCTCGCGGCAAGTTCTCCAATGGCACGGCAGATGGCACGGAAACCCTCGCCGAAATTTTCGCGGCGGTGGCCGGTGACGAGCACCATACGGCGGGCGCCGCCGTCGAGGCGCGAGGGATTATAGCCGGCATCACACAGCCGCCGGTCGGCGTCGGCGCGCAACTGCCCGTCGGCTTCCAGCCGTCCTGTCACGGCCTGCAACGCGTCTATAACGGTGTTGCCCGTGACCGTTATGGAGCTGTCGCACACGCCTTCACGCAGCAGGTTGTCGCGCCCGAGAGCCGTAGGGGCGAAATGCAGCGACGCTATGCGCCCGGTGATTTGCCTGTTCATCTCTTCGGGCCACGGCGACAGCACGTCGTGCGTACGCAGGCCCGCCTCCACGTGCCCCACGGGCACACGGCTGTAGAACGCCGCGAGGGCGGCAGCCGTGGAGGTGGTGGTGTCGCCGTGCACAAGCACCATGTCGGGGCGCACCTCCGACAGAACGTCGCGCATGCCGAGCAGCACGCGCGATGTCACGTCGTACAGGTCTTGCCCCGCACGCATTATGTCGAGATCGAAATCGGGAGTGAGGCCGAACACGTCGAGCACCTGGTCGAGCATCGAACGGTGCTGGCCGCTCACACACACCACAGTGCGGAATTGTTCGGGACGCCGGCGCAGTTCGGCCACTAAGGGAGCCATCTTTATGGCTTCGGGGCGTGTGCCGAACACCGGCATTATGGTCATGGGTCGGTTCATCCTTATTGGATTAGTTGGCTGCCGGCTGCTGTTCGAGGCGTTTCTGACGTTTGTCTATTATGCGGCTCAGCAGTATATTGCCCACAATGAACGCCACAACGTCCAGCGCAAGCAGCGTCGCGGAGTTTATAAGGGCAGACAGCATGTAGTTGGCCGCAGTGATGGCCACGGACACCAGCAGGATGCTCACCATGGCCACACGCTGGTGCAGACCCGCGGCGAGCAATTTGTGATGGATATGAGTCTTGTCGGGCAGAAACGGATTGTGATGGTGACGGATGCGACGGAAATACACGCGCACCACATCGAAGCAAGGCACAAGCAGCGGCGCGAACGCCATCACAAGCGGGTTGCAGTTGAATCCGTGGGCAGCCACATCAAGGTTACAGATGTGCATCGACAGGAAACAGAGCACTATGCCGGTGGTCAGGGCTCCAGTGTCGCCCATGAATATTTTCTTACCCACTTTGGCGTTGCCGAACACATTATAATAGTAGAATTGTATGAGCGCGCCGAGTGTGCCGAACGCCACGAGCGCAAACGTGGTCTGTTCGCAGCACATCAGCACCCAGCCGTAAAACAGCATGGAGATACTGCTCAGCCCGGAGGCAAGGCCGTCGATGCCGTCTATAAGGTTTATGGCATTGGTTATAAACACCACCACCAGCATCGAGAACGGCACGGCTATCCACATGGGCACCTCGCCGATGCCTAAAAAGCCGTGAAAATCGTGGATGCTCAGGCCCGAAACCGCGAGGAAGGCCGCGGCTATTATCTGGGCTATGAATTTGGCACTGTAGCGCACACCTATAAGGTCGTCGGCCATGCCCACAAGATACATTATCATAAGGGCACACATGCCAAAGCAGAACATGGTGGCGTCGTCCATACTCAGGTTGTCGACCACAATGTCGCAGAAATTGTACACGCCGCACATGCATGCGACGGAGAACACCATCGACGGCATAAAGGCAATACCGCCCAGACGCGGCACAAGTCCTTTGTGGATTTTTCGGTCGTCGACTTCGTCAAAAAGATTTTTACGAAACGATATCAGCAAAATCTGAGGAATGATGATACCGGCGAGCAACAGGCTCACCAAAAATACCGCGAGGCACTGGAGAACGGCAAAATTCATAGGATAGAACGATAAGGGAAAGAGATAAAGCACGCCCCGCTGCCGGCTGACGCCTGCATAACAGAAAAGTGAACATATTCGAAACGGTCGTGCATAACAAATCTTAGATAACTATATGTCGTAGCGGACGGACTGAAGCCCGTTTACTCCGCAAAATTACACAATTTATTAATAATTGCAAAATTTCCAGCCATTTCCAGTGTATGATTTTTTTACATATGAAACGTACGTGCGGAAAGGCCTCCGGCGGCGGGGCGGCGGGCGGGTTGAGAACACCTTGCTT
>CAMWTJ010000010.1 GCA_947177185.1 uncultured Porphyromonadaceae bacterium
CTGCATGGCTACGTCGCGGCCCACCTGATAGTCTACACCTTCCTGATTGAAACCAACGATGGTGGCGAGCTTGTTGCCGAGGTGGTTGTAGCTCATTGTGGAAGCAGCCTCAAGGCTCTCGTAGGCGCCTATTTCGGTTTTTTCGCCGGTTTTGCCGGTTTCCTCCACTACGAGGTCGGCCACGGTGCGTCCGCCGATTTCAAGAGCCTTGACGTCGTCGAGGGTCTTGCAGCGTGCAGCTACAGCAGCGTCGAGTATTTCCTGTGTAAGAGCAACGAAGCCTGCGTTTTTGGCCACGAAGTCGGTTTCACACTTGAGGGCGAGCACAGCTGCGAAAGTGCCTTCGTTCTTGGCGAGAACGCAGCCTTCGGCAGCCTCGCGGTCTTCGCGCTTGGCAGCTACGGCCTGGCCTTTCTTGCGAAGGATTTCAACAGCAGCTTCGATGTCGCCGTTGGTTTCGGCCAGAGCTTTTTTGCAGTCCATCAGGCCGGCGCTTGTGAGGTGGCGCAGCTTGGTGATATCTGCCATGGATGGTGCCATATCTGTGAATATTTGAGAGGTTTATACTATGATAAATTCGGTGGAAACAGGTCAGGATTATTCTGCTTCGGGAGCTTCTTCGGCTGCAGCGGGGGCTTCTTCGGCCACAACGGCTTCGCCTTCTACGTCGGCACGACGCACGCGGCGGCGTTCGCGACGGGGAGCAGCTTCAGCGGATGCATCCTTGTCGGTGTCTACTTTTTCGACTTTGCGCTCTTCAAGACCTTCGGCCATAGCGGCTACGATGGTGTCGAGCACGAGCTCGATGCTCTTGCTTGCGTCGTCGTTGCAGGGGATCACGTAGTCCACGCCGTTGGGGTCGCTGTTGGTGTCGACCATAGCGAACACGGGGATACCGAGGCGGTTTGCCTCAGCCACGGCGATGCGCTCTTTGAGCACGTCGACCACGAAGAGTGCGCTGGGAAGACGGTTGAGGTCGGCGATGGAGCCGAGGGTCTTCTCAAGTTTGGCGCGCTGACGCGAAATCTGCAGACGTTCGCGCTTGGAGAGGTTGTCGAAAGTGCCGTCCTTAGCCATGCGGTCGATGGTGGTCATCTTCTTCACAGCCTTGCGGATGGTGGGGAAGTTGGTGAGCATGCCGCCGGGCCAGCGCTCGATCACGTAGGGCATGTTGATGGTCGAAGCCTTGTCTGCAACGACCTGTTTGGCCTGTTTCTTGGTTGCCACGAAGAGCACTTTCTTGCCCTGTCTGGCGATGTTTTTGAGAGCTGCGGCAGCTTCGTCGAGCTTGGCAGCTGTCTTATAGAGGTCAATGATGTGGATACCGTTGCGCTCCATGAAGATGTAAGGAGCCATGGCGGGATTCCATTTGCGTTTGAGGTGGCCGAAATGGCATCCTGCCTCGAGGAGTTGTTCAAAAGTGGGTGTTGCCATACTTTTAAAAAGAGTTGGTTTACGTTCTTGTGGGAATTGCAACCGTGCGGTAGGGAACGTGTCCATCCACGCGGTTTAGATACTAAACACTGATTATAGTGCAAGACTGCGCTGTCAGGCCGCCATGCGGCCGACGGGCGAAATCTTAACGCTTGCTGAACTGGAAGCGCTTGCGGGCTTTGGGCTGACCGGGCTTTTTGCGTTCTACGGCGCGGGCGTCGCGGGTCATGAAGCCTGCTTTGCGGAGCACAGCCTTGTCGTCGGGGTTGATTTTGACGAGGGCGCGTGCGATACCGAGGCGGAGGGCCTCAGCCTGGCCTTTGTAGCCACCGCCGTCAAGATTGACGTGGATGTCGTACTTCTCGGCAGCGTCGATGGTGGTCAGGGGCTGCTTTACGATGAACTGGAGAATCGAAGAGGGGAAATACACTTCGAGGGGACGCTTGTTGATGGTGATGACGCCGGTACCTTCCTTGAGGATTACGCGTGCCACGGCGGCCTTACGACGGCCTACTGCATTGATATTTTCCATTCTTTCGATTATTTCAGGGTGTTAACATCAACAACGACGGGGTTCTGAGCTGCATGGGGATGCTCGGGACCGTTGTACACGTGCATGTTCTCGATGAGGCGACGGCCCAGACGGTTTTTGGGCAGCATGCCTTTCATTACACGGATAAAGAGGGGGTGCATGCCGGGCTTGAGGTGCTTGTTGAAGCTCTTTTTCATGAGCACCTCGGGGGTGAGCTCGCGCTGACCGCCGGGATAGCCGGTGTAGTTGAGGTAGATGCGGTCGGTCATTTTTTTGCCGGTGAGGCGCACCTTGTCGGCATTGATGATGATAACGTTGTCGCCGCACTCCACGTTGGGGGAGTAGCTGGGCTTGTTCTTGCCGCGGAGCAGGATGGCGACTTTCGAGCACAGACGGCCAAGGGGCTGGTCGGTTGCGTCGATCACCACCCACTGGTGTTCAACGCTCTGTGCGTTGGGTGAAAGGGTTTTGTAGCTTAAAGTATCCACTTTGGTTAATTTCTTGATTAGTTGTTAATTAAATGCCGCACGCACAGACCCGGCTCGGCCAAAAGCACAAAGCCCGATTGCCGGCAAAACTTTAATTTGGACATAATCGGCCTGCAAAGGTACAATTTTTTTCTCACATAACAATGCGCAATGCAGAAATTTATTTAACGGATGTTCAATAATCATTGTAAAACACCCGGCAGCAATGATTTGCTGTTCAGGGAAACAGGAAGCGGTGCACGGGTCCGGCATAGCGGCCGGCAAGCCTGTCGAAGCCTACGCACGCCCACGCTATCAGCACCGATACGGCTATGAGCACGGGAAACTCTATGTACACCGGCCCCACGATGCTCTGCAGACCTTCCGACAGGTCGATGGCAGCGATGGTGAATATGATGAAATAGTGAAACAGGTATATTGGCAGCGTGTTTTTACCGAAGGTGATGAGCATGGTGCTCAGGCGGCTCTCGCCGCTCCAGAAGTCGCGCATATAGTAAAAGACTCCCAGCACCGTGACTATGCCGGCGAAGCTCGTAAGACGGCACACCATGCTCGAGTCGGACAGATAGGAGAGGCCGAACAGCAGCACCACCGCCGCGAAGCACCATTTGTTGCGTATCACGTACAGAAATTCGTCGTAATACAGCCTGACAGCGGCGCCGAAGAAAAAGTAAGGCGCGAGCGAGATAGTCTGCGTGAGCGAGAGGAAGCCGCCTATGGGGCCGGTCATGAAATCGCGGGCGAAACGCATGGCCACCGACCCCATGGCGAAGAGGACTATCGTTGCGGCCGCGTACACCACGAGCTGCGTGCGGCGTGAGGCTCCGGCAGCCGTCATGGCATAAGACGCCACGGCAAACACCAGAAACGTCTGCACGAGGCTGTAGGTGAACCAGTAGCCGCCCTTGTGGGCGTCAAAAAGCGTATTTTCTACCCCCCCCTGTATATTTCACTGAATATCAAGAATATAGCCACCGTAGGCCACAATTGCTTGAGCAAGCGGTTTTTCACGCGCTTTTTCAGGAGGGCGGCGTCGTAGCAACCGTAGGCGAAAAATCCGCTCACAAAAAAGAACAGCGGCATCCTCACCCGCGAGAACACATACAGCACGCCGCTGTCGTCGCCGGGATTGTGCATGCTGCGTATCACAAAGTGAAAGTATATAACGAGCAGAATCGTGAAACCGCGCATGGCGTCGATATAGTCCAGGCGCGGGCGTGATAATTTATCGGTCATTTTATTACTATTTTTATTTTCTTTTACGTTTTATTTTCTTTTACGGGCAAACAGCGGCAACAGACGCGTCAGCGCCAGCGAAAGAGGCACAAACACGGCCAGCGCCGTGAGCAGTATCACCACCGGCTCGGAACTGGCGTATATCAGCTTCTGCAGGTGGCACGAGCCGGTATAGGCCAGGCCGTGCACAAACCACAGCGTCATGCTTATGCCGCCGAAAAACAGCAGCACGCTGTCGAGCATGCGCGAATCAAACAAGTTCAGGAGCTTGACAGTGAAATAAATGAAGCCTGCGGCTATACAAGCCTCCATCATGTACACCGCGGCCTCGGCCGCTCCATTGCCGTGGAAGCGCATGGCCAGGGCCAGCACAAGCGTGCGCGCCGCGAGCATGAGCAATAAGCCGCTGAGCATCAAAATCTTACCCCCCCCCATTAATTTTGTGGTATTTTCCGCTTTCGCAAACAGGTCGTACTTGGCCACACATATGCCCAGCACTCCCGACAGCAGCGGCACGAAATAGCCGCCGAGCCAGACGGTGTTGGCACACATAAGCAGCGCCACCGCGCCCACCACGGCAGTATCCTGCAGCGGGCCCCGCTGCATGGCGCGGTACAGCACGGGGCTTACGATTACGAACACTATATAATAGAACACGTACCATGCGAACACCACGTTGACTTCCGGGCGGTGCACAGTCGTGCCGAGCCCGAAGGCATTGGCCAGCGCGGTGCGCGGGGCCGGCAGAGTGTCGCCGCTCAGCCACGCCACGGCCAGGAACAGCACGCACACCACCCAGTAGCCTGTAAGAAAATCGAGGATGCGCCTCAGGCGCTTGCCCCAAGTGTCGAAAAGGTTCCACCGCCGCCACAGCACATATCCGCTTGAGAAAGCGAACACGTAGATGCAGATATTTCCCAGCCGGCCTATGAGCCACACGGCCTTGTTGACGAGCGGACCAAACACAGAGTCGACCACGCAGCCGTCCACAAGCCAGTCGGCGTACGTGAACAGATGGTGAATCAACATCAGCAGGATCGCTACGCCGGCCACCTTTTTGGCCTCCTGCGCGCCGTAGAACTCTTTCATCGCTTTAGTTTTCGTTTCAGTACTGCCTTAAAACGCGCCAGCGTGTCGCCGAGCAGCCCCACCGGCGGGACAAACGGCAGATAGCGGCGCAAGCGCGCGTTTCGCTGCCGGCGGCGGAACTCGCGCGGTATGTCGATGTGCTCCTCCATAGGCACGCCGTCGCGCACCGACTCGAAAATGGCTATCCACTTGCTTCCCACGCTGTCCATCGAGAAATTGCGCCCGATGTGGTCTATGACGGGCGTGCAGTCGAAGGAGTCGTCGAGCAGCGCGTCGGCTATGCGCTGCGCCAGCTCACCGCGCTTGCGCACCAGCACGTTGGGAGCCGGCACGGTGTCTATGTAGCCGGAGCTCCACGACGTGACCACGCGGCAGCCGCACAGCTCCATCTCCACGGCGCAGATGCAGAACGTTTCGGTGGCGCCGTCGGGGTTGGGCACGCCCACGCGGCAGCGGGCCATCACGTCGTATTTCTCCTGAGCCAGCTGCCCGTGAAGGATTATCGAAGGGTGCAGGCCGCCGTCGGGGCCCTTTATGTGGTCGGCGAACGTGGCTTCGTAATCCTCGGCGGCAATGCCGAGCGGGCCCATGTGGGCGTCGGCGCCGTACAGGTTGGCCGAGCCTATCACGTGCAGGCGTGCGTCGGGCACAGCCTTGAGCACCTCCGGCCACGCCTTGGCCAGCACATGGAAGCCTTTGGACTCGTCGAGCGCGCCCATGAACACCACATCGTGCGGACGCTTGGCAAACGGCACGGCCTCGCGGAGGCGGTCCACAGCCTTGTCGTGCGACACCGCATTGAACGCATACGTCGATTTGGCCGCCACGGGATTGTCGATAAAGCCCAGCATGTGGCCGCGGCTCACAAACACCACCTTGCGCACGCCGGGGTGGCGCGCATACAGCAGATGGCGATACATCGAGCCCACGCAGTGGCACCACGCCACCACAGCCGTGGATGTGCCGTCGAACGCCTTGATATGGCCCAGCGGCCAGCGCGAGTCGAGCACGAGCACGTCGATGCCGCGCCGGCGGCACTGCTCGGGCATCTCGGCCATGGACGCGCCCACCACCATGTCGTAGCCGTCGCCCATGTCGTAGCGGCCGCCCTGAAACACCGTGAGCTTCCAGCCCGGATGCGACTCGGCATAGCGCCGCAGCCATGTGGCCAGCATGATAAACTCATATTCCGTGCCACCGATGCCGGGATTGCCGGCCGTGAGCACCTTCGTGCAGTCGAACACCCGCGAGGGCGTGCCGCCTATGTATATTCCTATGTGCATGTCAGTATGAAATTTTCAGTCCCAGACGGTCCACGAGCCAAAACATCGCGTACAGCGCCCTGCCGGCTCTCATTTTCAGCAGCAGATGCGGCAGCAGGGCCTTCTTGTTGCCCGCACGCAGGCGGCTGCGGCGCACCGACTCCCTCACCACCGGCAGCGTCAGATAGCCGTGCAGGGTCTTGTAGCCGGCGCGGGTGCGCGACAGCAGCATGGCGAGCTCGAAGCAGCTCATCACGCACGAGCCGCCGTACAGTGGCAGCGCCTCGCGGCCCGTGCTCGCCTCGTAAAGCCGGCCCACACGCTCGCGCTCGCTTATCATGTCGAGCTTGTTGCGCAGCGAGTCAAGCCCTTTTATGTTGGAATACATCAGTCCGTCCTTGCGCGGGAAATAATTGTACAGACAGTCGCGGATGCTCTTCATGGACGCTGCCGCCAGCAGACACTCGGCGTTGAACACCATGTCCTCGCCCACCTTGACGGGCCTGAATCTGATGCCGTTGTCGTCGACGAGCGCTTTGCGGTAGATCCAGCGCCATATCTGGCCTGTTTCTTTAAGAGGCATAAGTACCCCCCCCCTCAGCCAATTATCGAGCTGCTCGAGGCCGAGGCCGAACAGACGCGGAAAAAACACGTCCAGGATTTCGCGGTTCGTGCGCAGGTCGTAGTCCTCGACGGGGAGTGCGGGCTCGAAACGCCCGGTCCAGTCGGTGTTGAAACCGAACAGCACCATGTCGTAGCCGCCGGCGGCTATGGCCTCCACGGCCGTGCTCATGAAGTCGCGCTCCACGCAGTCGTCCGGGTCGCAGAACATCAGGTATTCTCCCGACGCCGCGTCGAGGCCGGCGTTGCGGGCCGACGACACGCCTCCGTTGGGTTTGTGCACCACGGTTATGCGTCCGTCGCGCGCAGCGTGGCGGTCGAGGGCCTCCGACGTGCCGTCGGTGCTGCCGTCGTCCACAAATATCAGTTCCTTGTTGGTCCAGTCGGTGTCCAGCAGCGAGTCTACGCAGCGGTCGAGATACTTGCCCACATTGTAGCACGGCACAATGACACTGACTTTAGGCTGCTTGTCCATATTCATTCAATGGTTTTTGTTATCTGTTTGTACAGCTCCACGGCGGCGCGGGCCTTGGCGTCGTATGTGAGCGAGCCGCGCGAGGCCGCGATGCGCGCGCTTATGTCGTCGAGCAGAGAGCGGTCGGCATGCACGCGCAGCAGCGCCGCCGCAAAGTCCTGCACCGAGCGGTCGGGGTCCGACAGCTCCACCGTGATGCCGGCGAAGTCCTTCACTATCGGACCGAAGCCGCAGGTGTTGAAACACAACACCGGCAGCCCCACCGATATGGCTTCGAGCACCACGGTGCTCGTGGCCTCCATGATCGATGTGAACAGCATGATGTCTGATTGCGCCATGAGGCTGAGTATGCGGTCGTGGGGCACATTGCCGTGCCACACACACTGCGCGGCCACACCGCCGCACTCGGCCATGCGGTGCATCTCGTCGACCACGGCGGGCGATGCCGTGCCGCACACATGCAGCTCTATGTCCTTCAGGCCGGTGGCCGCCACAGCGCGCAGGGCCAGGGGCAGCTGCTTGCGGAAATCGAACTTGCCCACCCACACCACACGCAGCGGGCCGCCGGCGCGGGGCTCGCGCGCAATGTCAGAGGCCCCTACCCCGGTTTCGTTTATCAGCACACTGTCGCGGCCGTAGACCTGCCGGAACACATCGCTCACGCCCTTCACGGCCGAGATGAGCGCGTCGGCACGCCGCACGGCCGCACGCACGCGCGCCGAGTGGCGATACTGATAGCGGTTGATGGTGTTCTTGAGCATGTTGAAGAGTCGCTGCCGCGCGGGCGCTCCGCGCAGATACGCCATGGGCATAAGCTCCATGCCGCCCACGGGCCCCCACACGAAGGGCACGTCGGGCAGCTTCCACAGATAGCCCGGCTCGCGGAAGCCTATCATATTGAGCTGATGCACCACATCTATGCGCCGGGCAGCCATTATCTCCCGCGCCTTGTCCAGCGCGCGGCGCTGCCAGCGCTCGTAGTGGTAGTAGAAGCGCCAGTCGCCCTGATTCCAGCACATGCGGCGCACGCGGTCCGTCACGGGCAGGTAGTGGAAGGTGATGTTCGGCGCCTGCGGCAGCATGGCCACGGCAGCCTCTATTTCGTCCTTCCACTGTCCTTCGGTGATCACATCCACATGGCAATACCGGGCCAGGGCCGTCGCCCAGTTCCACCCCATGCCCTGCTCGCTGCCCCAGTTCGGAGAAACGGCATAGGCGTTCACTAATACATTAAGCATCTATATCCGCTGTTTAAAAAGAACTCTTTATTCCAAGTCTTGTCGCAAGCCTCAGCATGGTAAACAACAGGTTGCCCATTCTCAATTTAAGCATCACCGCGGGCACGGCACCTTTAAGATTTTTGTAATGCAGGGGCGCCTTTTTTATGGCAAGCTGCACCGACGGCTGACTGAGATATTGCCTGTAATGCGTGTATGCGCCGGGGCCGTCAAGGCATGCCGCCAACTGAAACACACTCATAATCAGAGAGCCGCCGAACAGGTCGATTGCCTCACGCCCTGTCTTTGCCTCGTAGGTTTTGCCCAGGCGTTCGCGCTCGCGCAGAAAGTCGTACTTGTTTTTCAGTATCTTGGAAATATCATTATTCGTATTCATCAGGCCGTCGGGGCGCGGCAGATAAGCGTACAGAGGCTCCATGAGCGCTTTCATGGACGATGCCTCAAGCAGACACTCCGCATTGAACACGGTGTCTTCGTTCGCTATTCCGGGCCGAAAACGTATGCCGTGTTTTTCTATCAGGCTGCGACGATAAATCCATCGCCAAACCTGACCTGTTTCTCGTTCGTGTATAAATACCCCCCCCTCAGCCAGTTAGCAAACTGGTCGATTCGCAGGCCGTAAAACCTTGGAAAAAACGTTTCAAGAATCTGCTCATTGGTGCCAAGGTCGTAGTTTTCAATAGGCAACTCGTTGCGGCCCCCTCCCCAGCTGGCCCAGAAGCCGAACACTACCATATCGCAGCCCCCTTGATGTATCGCCTCCACAGGATGCGAAATATAGTCGGGAAGCACGTAGTCGTCGGGGTCGGGAAACATCACATACTCGCCCGCAGCGACCTTCAGCCCTGCATTGCGTGCCTCGGAAACACCCGCGTTGCTCTGATGCACGACAATCACGCACTCGTTTTCCGCCGCATATCCGTCGAGTATCTCGCCTGTTGAATCCGTAGAGCCGTCATCCACTAAAATTATTTCTTTATTCGGATACTCCTGCGCCAACAAAGAGTCGACACAGCGGGAAATGTATTTCTCGACATTGTAGCACGGTACAATAACGCTGACTTTCGGAGTTTCCATAATATTATAGTGTTGAAAGGTATTCCTGATGTATCGCCGCATCTTTTTCCGATTCGAAGCGCTTGCGGATCACCCGCGCGGGATTGCCGCCGACAATGGTCATGGGCGGCACGTCTTTGGTGACCACCGCTCCGGCCGCCACCACAGCGCCGTCGCCTATGCGCACGCCGCCCATTATGATGGCTCCGTGGCCTATCCACACGTCGTTGCCCACCACGGTGGCTTCGTCGTGGCCGCGTGGTGCCTCCCACACAGTCTGTCCGGGATAGTGGTAGCTGTGTTCGTTCTTGCCCACAAACGACACGTGCGCGGCGCAAAGCACATAGTTGCCGAAATGGATGTCGGCCGACACATGGCAGTGCGGTCCGAGCTGCACGTGGTGGCCCATGGTCATGATGCGGTGCGGCGCGTTGAGGTGCACGGTGGAGTGTATGCGCGTCATGCCCGATGTCTTTATCCAGCGCTGACGGATGCGGAAGCGCACAAAGCTGCGTGCGCTGTTGGCTATGCCGCGCAGGCGGTGCACCCACCCGGCGCGGCCTATGCTCACGTTGTGGTCTACTGCTTGCGCGTTATTTCCTGACATAGCTTATAGATGCTTTCTGCAGCGGTTCGGGGTGTGTATCGGGCCACTATTTCCGCCGAGCGGCGGCCCATGGCCTCAAGGTCGTGGTGGTGGAAGGCGTCGAGCATGCGCAGTGTGCTTTCCTGCTGCAGGGGGTCGAACACGTGGCCGTTGACGCCCTCGTCTATCAGCTCCACGTGGCAGCCGTTGTAGGGCGTGGTGGCCACGGGCTTGCCGCAGGCCATGGCTTCGGGCACCACGAGGCTCCAGTTGTCCTCAAGCGTGGGCATCACCGACACATCGGCTATGGCCAGATACTCGTGTATGCAGTCGTAGGACACCTGCCCCACGAACTTCACCGACGGGTTGTGGCCGTGGGCCTCCTTGAGCTGCTGCTCGAGCACACCCTGGCCTGCCACAATGATAGTGTCGGCCGGATATCGCACGGAGTGCTTTTCCCAGGCCTCGAGCAGCTCTTTTATGCCCTTGCGCTCCACCAGCTGCCCCACGAAAAGATACACCAGTCCGCCCGGCTCTATGCCCAGGCGGGCGCGCAGTGCGCTCTTGTCGGCATCGGTGCAGGCGGTCACCGCGCGGCTCAGGCCCTCGCAGTCGGCCACCATGCATCCCTCGGCCTTGGGACGCGACGCGAAGCCCATGCTGTCGAGATACTGTCGCGTGAGCGAACCGTTGATGAGGAAAGCGTCGACGAAGCGGCCCACCAGTTTTCGGTAGTATGTGCGCCAGCGCGGGGCGTTGCGCTCCACAAACGCCGTGCGCTCGTAGAACACGCACACCTTGCGGCGGCGCGACTTCAGCACGGCGGCAAATGTCCACTGAAAGAAGCCGTCGCTGATGATTACGTCGGGGTCGACGCTGCTTATGGCTTTCAGAAGCCCTTTCTGATAGGGTATGTCGATGTAGCTGTTGGCAAAGTTGCTGTCGGGCTTGCCTATCACTATGTGTTTTTCCTTTTCGAGCGCTATGGCGTTGGCGCCGAGCGCTTCCTGCATCTGACTGTGCACAAGCGGCGACACCGCGTCGCGCGAATATGCCATATAGAAATTGCCGCCGGAGAGCTCATTGAGCGCGGCATACACAGGTATTCGATAGTTGCCGAACCATCGGCACAACCATAGGATTTTCATATAAAATAAGTGACTGATTGGATGTTGCTAATGCTTTGCGGACTGACGTATGGCGTCGCGAAAGACCTGCTCGGTGCTGTCGAGTATGGAGTCGAGAGAAAACACGCTGCTGATGCGCGCACGCGCGGCCTCCGAGATGCTCGCGCGCTGTTCGGCCGTCAGCGCCATTGCCTCGCGTATTTTCGCGGCCCATGCCTCGGGGCGCTTCGGGGGCAGCAGATAGCCGCTTTTTCCGTCCTCGATTATTTCGGCCATGCCTCCCGAGTCGCTGCCCACCACTATCGCTCCCAGCGACATGGCCTCGAGGCACACCATGGGCATGTTTTCCCACCACGAGGGGAAGCACACCACCGCTGCGCCGCGATAGAGCGCCTTCAGCTGCTGCTGCGGCAGCTTTCCGAGTATGTGCAGCCAGCCGTCCGAGGCGTGTTCCGCTGCCAGCCGCTCGCCGAAAGCGCCGGTCTTGCCCGCCATGCGCAGGTCCACGGACAGGCCTTCGCGGTTCAGAAGCCCTACGGCCTCCACGAGGTCGGCCGCGCCCTTCCAGTCGCATATGGTGCCGGCGAAGAACACATAGGGCCGCTCGGGTGCCTCAGCGGGCTGCACGGAGGCATCGTGGTGGAAGAAATCGGGCTGCAGCGGGTTGTATATCACCTGCACACGCGATGCGTCGAGGCCCGCATGGCGCACGGCCCACTCGCGCAGCGATGACGAGCACGAGGTCACGAAGCGCGCGTGGCGGCGCAGTATGTCGAGCTCCTTGCGGCCGGCGTAGTAGTAGAGCGCATTGGCCGTCGAGAGCTTCGAAAGCGAGAAATCGGAGTGGTCGAGCAACGCCGGGGTGTGAAGGCGGTAGACCACCGGCACTCCCCGGTCGTTGAGATACAAGCCTTCGGCACCGTACTCCGCCACCTCTACCACATCGGCATCGGGTATGCGGCGCAGCTCGGCGGCCACGCGGCGGCGATAGGAGTGGAAGCGATACAGAAAGCGCAGACGGGCCATGCGCGATGCCGACGGCTCGGCGCCGGGTATCAGGAAATCGCCGCCGGCGAGGCGCACCACCTCTACGCCGTTGGACACCTCGCGCTGCTCGCATGAGGTGTCGTCGTTGGCGGCAATCACCGTGACTTTGTGCCCGCGCGCCGCAAAACCTTCGGCCACAATTTTCAGATACGTGGCAATGCCGCCCGCACGGCGCGACGGCGGGTACTCACGGCTTACGTAGACTATATGCATATGCGACAAGATTGGTTACATGAAATAATACGGGCTGAAATCGCCTGTAAAATAGTAAGTGATGGGCTGAACGAACAAATCGAGAGTCGGAGCATAGTCCCATGCGGAGGACTGATGCATAACAAAGAAACGCACTATAAAAAACGCAGAAGCCACAAAACAGTAAAAGCCAGCCTCGGGCCTTTTGCGTATAAGCAGCGGAATCAGCAACGGAATAAACGAATACGAGTAGTAGAAAAAGCGGTATTGTATGAGTGGCGCTTTGGAAAACATCAGCACGAACAGCATCAGAAACAACGCCATATATGATATGGGCAAAATAGCGCGCTGCACGTCTATTTCCTCAGTATTGTCGCTGCTGATGGCCTTGCGGTAGCTCACCAGCGACACTATCACCGACAGAGTGAGCGGCACGAAAACCATTGCCATTATTCCGATGCTTATAAAGCCGCCGTCGCTGTAGGTTTCATTGCCATACATGCTCAGGCCGTAGTCGAGGGCCGAAACGCCTGTGGAGCCGCCCAGGGCGTTGCCTATCGCGCTGCTGAACACCACCACGGGCACAAAGCAGGCCAGCACAATGGCCCAGCGCTTGGGAGTGAGCCAGCTGTAGAACCACGGCACGAGCGACAGCAGGGCGAGATAGGCCGACGAGGTGTGAATCAGCACCGCCGCCACAAGCCAGCACCAATGGTTTTTGCCGTCCTCGGCCCTGCAGGCTATGGCGTAGATTACCACTCCCGCCGCGAGCATCTGGCGCACGAGCTGAAGCGTCATCACAAAGTACTGCGTGAAAAACGTGAGCACCAGTATGCCGCATATGAGCGAATATTTGGGGGCGTCGATCTTGCGCGCCACCTTGTAGGCCGCCAGGAAATGCAGCACGTACATGGCAAACGACAGGTCGAAATAAAACAGCCGCACGCTGCCGCCGGTCAGATAGTACAGCAGCCAGGTGATAAAGCTGTAGAAGGGCTCCTTGCCGGATCCGCCCCACGAGTCGAACACGGTGCCGTGCAGGCCGTTTACGGGCACGTTGATAAACATGCGCGTGTACACCACCTGGTCGCCGGTGATGGTCTTGGTGATGTTCACCAGGCTTATCCACGCCGCCGCGGTCACGGCAAACAGGAGTATCTCGCGCCGGTTGGCCGAATAGTCGTTGGGGGAATTCAGCACCACGAGCAGCGCCAGGACCAGTCCCAGCAGCGGGTTTATCAGAAACAGGATGCCGGTGGCCACCATCTGGCCGTTGAAGCTGCTGCTCGGCCGGGCATTAATGGCTGTCAACATAAGCTAAGTAATTTATTGAAAATGCGTCGCGGAAGCGACACGCACGCGCGCCACAGGCGCCGGCGTCGGTACAGGCGTGCGAAGGCGGCGTAGTCGGCCCGCGCCAGGGCGGCGTCGGCCCGCGAATGGCCGCACACGCCGGCACACAGAGCCGCCACGGCGGGTGCCTGCACGGCTTCGGCGGCTTCGGCCATGCCGTCGGGGCCGGCTGAGAAGACGTAGCCCTGAAGCACCTCCATGCAGAAGCGCGCGGTGGCGCGCATGTATGCGTCGAGGGCAGCGGGCGCGCCGCCGCCATCGGCCACGAGGCCGCATACGCGGCGTATTATGGCGCACACGTCGGCGGCTTTCCCGGCCGTGAGGCGCGCGGAGGCGGCTTCGGAGTATTTGCGGTAGAGGTAGAGGCGGCCCGAGGTGTAGGCGCAGCGCCCTGCGGCAGGCGCGAGCCGCAGGAGAAACTCGGCGTCCTCCATGAAGGCGCGCCCGGCCACGAAGCGCAGCGTGCCTATGCACTCGCGCCGCACCCACAGCAGCCACAGGAAGAACTCGCTGCGCACGCAGCGCCGGTAGAAGGCCACGCTGTCCATGGCCACGAAGCCGCCGCGGGTGTTCATGGCCGCCTTGGAGGCGAAGAGCGGGGCTCCGGCGGCATCCACGGCCGTGTATTCGCAGCGCAGCATGTCGGGGGCGCCGAGCGCGCGCACGGCATCGGCGTAGGCCGACAGAGCGCCGGGGGGCAGCACGTCGTCGGCGTCGACAAACATCACGTAGCGCCCGCGGGCCTCGTCGAGAGCGCGGTTGCGCGCGGCCGACACGCCGCTGTTGGGCTGGCTGAGCAGGCGCAGGCGCCCGCCGGCCGCGGCCATGCGCGCTGCCACTATGGCGGCGGAGTCGTCGGTGCTGCCGTCGTCCACCACGAGCAGCTCCCAGTCGGGCATATCCTGCGCGAGAACGCTGTCGACGCACTCGCCCACGAAGCGGCCGGCGTTGTACACCGGCATGATTATCGACACCAGAGGTGTGTTCATCCAAACAGTTTTTCTTTTATAATTCTTAGCGGGCGTATGGTGTGCGGGCCCGCGAGGTTCATGACCGTCCACTGCCACAGCGTGCGCCGGTAGCCGGCGGCCTTGATGTCGGCCTGCAGAGTCCTGTACCACGCCGAGCGGCGGAAGCCCGTGTCGGCCGTGCGGCGCAGCCCGAGCAGTATGAGCTCGACGGCGCTTATGCGGTTTTCGATAAGGGCGGTGGTGTAGCGCGCGATGTCGCCCGCCGGAAACGAGCGGAGCAGCTGCGCGTAAAACATCTGCTCGAAAGCGCTCGATGTGGCGAAGGTGCGTGTCACCTGTGCGTCGTTCATGCGATAGTTGTAGAATGAATCCTTGAGCAGCCGTATCCGGCCTTTGACCTCGTAGGAGAGGCGCAGCAGCATGAGCATGTCCTCGCCGCGCACTATCTCGCGGGGGATGTCGAGCACGTGGCTGCTGCCGAACAGCGAGCGGCGTATGAGCTTGCCCACGGGCCCCGTGGGGAACAGCCCAGTGGAGAGAATGGACCGTCGGCAGGTGTCGGGCGTGATGTCGCCGTCGATGCGGCTGTCGCTTATCACCATATCGGTGTCGGGCGTGGCGCGCGCCATGAGCATGCCGAGCGCGTCGGGCTCTATGGTGTCGTCGGCGTCGACAAACATCACCCACTCTCCGCGGGCGCATGCCACTCCGGCGCGCCGTGCGGCGGTCACACCGCCATTGGGCTGAGATACAAGTCTAACGCCTTGAATATCAGCAACTATTACCCCCCCCCGTCGGTTGAGCCGTCGTCCACCACGATTATCTCGTAGTCGGCGAAGCTCTGTGCCTGCACGCTGGCCACGCAATCGGCTATGAAGCGCTCGGCATTGTACATCGGTATTACCACCGACACTGCTATCTGATTCATCTGTTGAAAATATTTATTCTGTTGAGCAGGCTGCTGTAGAACATGGCCGATGGCAGCAGGCGCCCGAACGGCAGCAGGCGCTTGAGCCGCCTGTTGAATTCTTTGCGGGCGTGTGCGCGCGGCACTGCCGCGGGTTTCAGCACACGCTCCAGCGGCTCGCCGGCGGCGAGGGCGTCAAACAGCCGTAGCCAGTCGAGGGCCACCGCCTCAAAGTCGAAGCGGCGCGCGAAGTCCACGAAGGCTTCGTAGGCGTTGTCGGTGCGACGCAGCTGCCGTATGATGGCGTCGGCCAGTTCGGCGGGCGTGCGGTACAGCACGCCCGTGGCGCCCACGGTGTCGCGGAAGCCGCCATAGTCTATGGTGGCTATCACGGCGCCCCAGAGCTGCAGCTCCAGGGCCGCGATGCAGAAGGTTTCGCTCACGCCCGAGGGGTTGGGCACACCCACGCGCGTGCGGTTGAGGATGGCGTCTTTCTCGTTGCCGAGCACGCCGTGGAAGGTGACCGACGGCAGTATCTTGCCGTCGCTGCCCACGAGGGCCGGCATGAAGCGCTCCTCATAGATCTTCTCGGCTATGCCGTAGGGGCCGAGCGACTGCGAGCGGTCGTAGAGGCGCGCGCCGCCTATCACGTTGAGGTGCGCGTCGGGCACAGCGGCCACCACCTGCGGCCACGCGTCGGCCAGCAGGTGAAAGCCCTTGAAGTCGACTATATTGCCCAGGAAGGTGACCTCATGGCCGCGCGAGGCGAAGGGCGACACGCCGGGGGCCACGTGGTCGGCGAAATGCCTTACGGGATAGCCGTTGAATATCACCACCGACTTAGCGTAGGCGCTGTGGTCGCGGTAGAAATGCAGCTGCTCGGTGCCCACGCACACTATGGCCTTGACGTAGGGCGCGCGTGCCAGCTGCGTGAGCTCGGCGCGCGGCACGAAATTGTGGGTCCAGTACACCGCGGAGCACGCGGCGGGCAGCGCGGCGCCGAGCCGGAGGTTGGCGGCGCTGTAGCGTATCACCACGGCGTCGAGGCCGAGGCGTGCGGCGGTGGCGCCGAGCGTGTCGTCGGTGGCGCATGCCGTGGCGAGGCCCTCGGGCAGACGCGCCGTGCTGTTGGCCAGCAGCACTATCTCGTGCGGCGAGCCTGACGCCTGCACAGCCTGCTGCAGGGCGTAGGGTATGGCGGCGAACATGTACTCGGTGCCGCCCACACCGGGGTTGCCGTCGAGCGGATGCGAGAGGTCGGCCTCCGCCACATTTGCGTTTTGAAGATAAAAGCCGATTTTCATCGTAATGCCTTGTCGATATATTCCATTGAGCGTGCGCGCATGCGCTCGAGCTCGGGGCGCACGGCCGCGTAGTCGATGTCGGCGGCGGCCACGCTGTCGCAGAGCTCGGGCGTGGTGAGCCGATGCTCGAGGCCGAACATGCCGAGCAGGTTGTGGAAGCGCGAGTTGCCGCGTTTTTCGTTGCCGAAGGCCACGAAGCGCTTCTCGAAGAGAATCGAGAACACGGTGCCGTGGAACGAGTCAGTGACCACCATGGCCGCCTCGTCGATTTTCCTGAGCCAGTTTTCCACCGAGGGATAGCGCAGCGCCCTGAGGCGTCCCAGCACGGGCACGCCGTTGTCCACGGGCTTGTTGATGCTCACGGGCTTCAGGCCGTGGGCTGCGGCCAGGCGCTCCACCGCGGCCTGCTTTTCGGGGCTGTGATCAAGCAGGTAATAGGCCAGCGTGCGCGTTCGGCGCGCGCGCCGAACGCCGGCCAGGCGCCGGTAGTAGTCGGCATCATGGAGCATGGTGGGGTCGAGCACCCGCTCGGCGCCCTCGATGCCAAACACCGTGCGGAGCAGCTCCAGGCCGTCGGCCTCGCGCACCGACAGCGCGCGGCATCGCTGCAGATGCGCCTTGAGGGTGCCGATGCACCCGGCGTCGGCGTCGAAGCGCTTGTGGCCGAAGCTCGGGGCGTAGGCCACCACCTTCTCCGGCGCCGCGTGGCAGCCGAAGTAGTAGAGCCCCATGGTCGGGACGCACGCGCTGTTCCAGATCTGGTCGCTGCCGGTTATCACCCTGTCGTAGCTGTCGAGCAGTCGGGCTATGTCGGCGTCGGCCTGCACCTTGCGCGAGAGAGTCCAGTGGCGGCGCTTGAAGCCCTCGAGCGCCCGCAGCGAATAATACTTGCCCACCAATTTACTAATACTCAGTCTATTATTACATTGGGGGGGGGTAATTCCCCACCCTCTGTCCACAATCTCCACGGCATATCCGTGCGAGCGCACCACGTCGGCCAGCGCTGTGGCCTGCAGTATGGCGCCGTAGTTGTAGTTGAATTCAAATGTTATGATGCCTGCTTTCTTCATGGCTGCTTTTCTTTGGTTACGCCCGCCAGGGCTGCGTCGAGCCAGGCGGCGGAGTGTGCCTGCCACCGGCGTATCTCGGCCTCGGCACGGGCATAGTCTATGGGTGTGAGCAGCACGTCGGTATAGCAGTCGGAATCCTTGGCCACCAGGCGGCTTTCGAGCCCGAACATGCCGAGCAGCGACTTGAAGCGCGCCGCTCCGCGCTCGTTGTTCATGAACACAACGAACTGCTTGCGGAAGATGATGGCGAACACCATGCCGTGGAAGGAGTTGGTGACCACGTATTGCGCCGAGGCTATGCGCCGCACCCACTCCGTGACCGGCGTCATGCAGCGGAAGCGGTTGAGCAGCACCGACGCTGCGCCCGAGGGCGACTTCACGCCTATGGTGCTCACGGGCATGCCCGTGGCGTGGGCCGTGTGGTCGAGTATGGCGGCATAGTCGGCGTCGTAGTCGAGTATGTAGGCGGCCACGCGGCGGCGCGGCGTGGTGTCGATGCCGAGTATGCGCGTGTAGTCCGCAGCGTCGAGCAGCAGCGTGGGGTCGACCACGGCGGTGGCCTCCACCCCGAACTTGTCGCGGAGTATGGGCACACTCGTGTGCTCGCGCACCGAAATGGCGCTGAACTTGTGCAGCAGCTGCCGCACCCGCGCCTCACGCTCGGGCGTGGAGTTCCAGCTTTCCTTGCCCAGCGACGGCGCGTAGGCTATGCGCCGCAGCTGCGGGCAGCGGTCGGCAAAGTCGAGAAACATATTGTAGCCGAACGACGTGAACGCGTAGTCGTCGCGCCACACCTGGTCGCTGCCCACCACCACGGCGTCGAGCCCGAACGCGGGCAGCTGCTCCCAGTCGGCCTCATGCACCACGGGCGCCGTCTGCGGCTGCAGAAAGCGCCGCTCGAAAGCGCCGAAGCTGCGGCGCTTCGACAGCACCTCGAGCCGGCGGGCCATACGGCCCGACAGCGACGGTATGGCGCAGTGGTAGGCCGGGCGGCGGTTGAGTATCACGGCGTCGTGGCCGCGCGAGCGCAGATGTGTCTTCAGGGCAAATGCCTGTAGCACCGCACCATAGTTGTAGGCATAGTGCGGCGACAACAATCCTATTCTCATTTCGAATGTAATTTTCTATAGACAAGATTCATAGCCCTCTGCAGGCGCGTCGGGCTTGCGCAGCGGCGCATGAGCGCCGCCACATCGGAGCTTTTGTTCAGGCGGCTGAAAAACAGGCGCCGGTTGCCGTTGGGCGTGGCTGCGCGGAAATACGAGCCGTTGTAGCGGGCCACCGCGTCGGCGGATTCCTCCTTCAGCGTCAGGCCGCCCGCTGCGGCTGCGGCCGCCTCGGCGTCGTGCGCTATGATCATGCTCGTGCCGAGGTCGTCGTGCATAGCGGGGTCCACGTGCTGTATGCCCCAGAAATCGGCCAGCGTGAAAGCGCTGCCGCTGCAGCCGCCCTTGAAGGGGCACACGTAGCATATGGGGCGCAGCGACACGTCGTGCAGAAACACCTTCATGTATGGGTTCTCCGCACGCGGCACGCACAGGGAGCCTTGCCGCGTGTCGATGCGCATGCAGTATTGCAGCCATCCGTGCGGCTTGGCGCGGAAATTTATGGCCGTGATGTCGGCGGCATTTCCGCCGGCGAGGCCTTGCTCGAGCAGCTGCCGCAGATACAGGCGCCACACGCGCGCGCTGGGCACGCCGTGGCATATCACATCCACAGCCGTCAGCCCGGGATAGTCCTTGCGCAGAAAGCCGCGCAGACCGGCTATCTGACACGGTGTGCCCGTAAACAGCACCTCGCGGCCCTGCTTCAGAAAACCCTCGGCGCGGGCGTAGCAGTCGCCCATGCGGCTCTGCATATACTTGGAGCTGCGAAACGCCTCCAGGGCGTCGGGAGTTTCGGCACTGTCGTGGCACACCTCCCAGTTTTCGTCGAAACGGGCACCGAACACCACGCCGCCACGCTCCAGCACTCCGCGCGCAATCGCTCCGAACACACCGCCCGACGAGCTCTCGCGCCGCACATCCGCATCGGGGTTGACGGCGGCGTACACGCGCTTTATGTCGCGCGCGGGCGGAACGTTTATCACCGGGCACACGCGCTCGCAAAGGTCGCAGTGTATGCACCTCGTCGGGTCTACCTCGGGATAGCGGAATCCCTCGGAGTCCTCGTTGAAAGAAATGCACTGCTTCGGACAGCGCTGCACGCACGCGCCGCAACCGCAGCACTCGCGCGCATCCTTTATATCAATCATGCTTCAGTCGGAATATTCGTGAAAGCAACTGCCGTACAAAAGATTTTTCATTGCCGCTCAAACCTACAGAATACGCGCATCCGCATACCGATACTACCGCAGCCGCCATAACTGCAAAGGCGCCATACGCGGTATCAGGAAGAAAGATATACAGCAGCAAAGGCAACACTAACGCAAGCAATCCTGCCGCAATGCACGACACCACAACGTTTTTAAAAAACACCGATGGCGAAAGCATCGTAAGCGGTTTCACAATATAAAGTCGTGCGACAAATGCTATAATACAGATAATCAGATGCACGACAAACACAGCTTCGGGCGGGGCGCCTAACTTAAGCGCCACATAGGCCACAGGCAGAATAGCTATCAGCAGGCCGCCCACCACACTCTGGTATTTCTTGATACGCCCGGTGGCCGCAGCCGCCACCATGAGCGGATTCGCAACCGAATCTATTATTGTTATCCATAATATTATGCGCAGAAACTGCACTGTGTGGGCGGGCACTTCCTCAAGCCACAGCCCGAGAACAAACGGCGCCTCAAACAATATCGGCAAAGCCAGGGCGTACAAAAGAAAGAATGTGAACTTTGCGCTGCGGAATATCAACGAGTGCATAGTCGCATAGTCTTCGGCAGCATAACTCTTGGTGATCTGAGGATTGATTGCGGTCTGAAAATTCATGGAGAACTGCCCCACCGCAGCCTGCACCTGCACGGCCACACCTCGGGCCGCGTTCACCACCGGCCCGAAAAACACGTTCAGTATTATATTGATTCCTTGCGTGGAGCATATTGATGCAAGCTGCCCCCAAAGACTCCATCCGGCAAATACCGACATTTCCTTAAACAGTACTTTATCGAACATGCGACGGAGTTTGACAGCAGCGAAATGCCGATGGCAATAGATGCCGTAGATAATGCGTATAATGAGCGGCGACAAAAACATAAGCACCGCAAACAGCTTAAGTTTGTCAAACGGCGCTACCACAAGCAGAAACGCGATTCCGAGTTTAAGCAACACCTCGAAAATCGATATATAAGCGAACGCGCTCATGCGCTCGTACGCTATGATAACCGCAGTGTATGGAACGTTCAGGAACGATATTATCATAGACAATATCGAAAACTGAAACACCCAATAAGCGGCATCCAAGCGTTCGGGCGGAATCTGCATTTTATGATTCATGAACCACAAGCCTCCCACCTCAGTAACGACTGCGACGACTACTGCAATAAGGATATGAATATGAAGACTTGTGTTGAACGTCCTGTTCAGTTTCTCTTCATTGCCCCTACCCAGTTCGATAGTGAGAAAACGCTGTGTGCTGCTGGCCATTGACGAGTTCAAGAAAGCGAACATCATGACCACACCTCCTACTACATTATATATACCGTAGTCCTCAATGCCCAACTGCGCGAGCACGATTCTGCTGGTGTACAAGCCGATAGCCATAGCCAAAAACATCCTGAAATAAAGCAGGATAGTATTTTTTGCTATGCGGCGGCTTTTGTCGTGGGATGTTTCCAAAGCGATAAATAAAAATGGCAAAGGGAGCGAGTGGCTACAGGCAGGTGTTTCCGGTTCGTTCCCTTTGCCTTTTATCTAAAATCAAGGATAAGGCGGAGGATCAGTTGGAGTTGCCGCTCCCGTAGGAGGCGGCAGTGCCATAGCCGTAGCCATAGCGGTAGGCAGTGGAGGAGGCATAGCGGCCGCCGTCCATAGATGTGCCGTTGAGTATGTACGACATGTTGCGGTAGCGTTTTTCGTCGTACAGATGCTCGAGTTCGGGCAGCATGGCGCGCTCAAACAGTCCGGCGCGGAGCACAAACACGGTGCGGTCGGCATAGCGGGCCACAATCTGCGTGTCGGCCACCACCTCGATGGGGGGACAGTCTATGAATATGTAGTCGTACTGCGCGCGCAGCGTGGTCAGCATCTTTTCGAAAAGCGGACTTTCGAGCAGCTCGGTGGGGTTGGGCGGCACTACGCCCACGGGGAGCACCGACAGCTTGCCGTCGGTGTCGGGCACGTGGCATACCAGACTTTCGAGATCGCTGTTCGCACCGCTCAGGTAGTTGGCGAGGCCCTGGCGCGGCGAGCCTACGAAGGCCGATGTGGACGCCTTGCGCATGTCGCCGTCGACCACCAGCACGCGCTTGTTTTTGAGCGCGAGCGCCATGGCTATGTTGAGCGTGACGAACGATTTGCCCGAACCGGGATTGAACGAGGTGACCACCACCACATCGGCTTTGTCGTGGTTGATGCGCATGAACTCCACGTTGGTGCGCACCACGCGGAAGGCTTCGTTGATGACATCGCGCGTGGAGGGCTTCACCACGAGCGTGTGCACGTCCTTGTCCTCGCTTCGGCTGGAGATTTTGCCACCCTTGCCGTGCTGCGGGATTTCGCCGAGGAAAGGCAGCGAGAGGCCTTCCACGTCCTTGCGGCCGCGCACGCGGGTGTTGAGTGTTTCGCGGAGGTAGACCACGCCGAAGGGTATCACGAAGCCTATCACGAAGGCTATCATGAGTATGTTGCGGCGGTTGGGCACGGGGGGCACGCCTGAGGGTCCGGGGCGGTTTATCACCTTGGTGTTGTAGGCGGTGAAGGCCTGCGAGAGCTCGTTTTCCTCGCGTTTCTGAAGCAGGAACAGGTAGAGCGACTCCTTGACCTTCTGCTGGCGCTCCACGCTCAGCAGGTATTTGGCCTGCGAGGGGTTGGAGGCTATGCGCGAGGTGGTCTGCGCCTCGCTGTGGCGGAGTGTGGAGAGCTGCGAGTTGAGGGCCACGATGTGGTTGTCAATGGTGGCAATGATGGCCGAGCGCTGCGCGTCGAGCTGCTCGTCGAGGGCCACCACGAGGGGGTTTTTCTCCGACGATTTGGCTATGAGGGCGTTGCGCTGCAGTATGTTGGCGTTGTATTCGCCTATCTGCGAGTTGATGTCGGCGTTGGTGATGCCGGAGTTGGAGGGCAGCAGCTTGTCGCGCGCGTCGTCGGCGGTAAGGTACGAGCGCACGTAGCGGGTCATTTGCAGCTGGTTGTTGAGTGCGAGCATCTCCTGCGCTATCTGCTGGTTCTGATTCATGTAGAGCGACGACGCAGCCTCGAGGTTGGGAATCAGGTGCTGGCTTTTGTAGGACGAGATGTCGTTGTCGACATTGCCAAGCTCGCTCTCGATCACGCCGAGGCGGTCGTTGATGAAATTGCTTGTGGACACGGCTATCTGGTTGCGGTCGCGGAGCCAGTATTCGTTGTACACGCCTATGATGGTGTTGAGCACATCGTCGGCGCGCTGCACCGACTGGTCGGAAAAGCGCAGGGTGAGCACGGTGCCCTTGTCGCGGTCTTTTTTCTCGGCCGAGAAGCGCGCGGAGTAGGATGCCTGTGCGGCCGTGGTGGGAATCTTGCTCACGTGGAGCGTCACGGCTTCGCCCTCGGTATAGGCGTTGGATTTCTCCACCACCACGGGGCCGGCTATGGTGCTTATGGTGTCGCCGAAGGCCGCGTTGATTTTTTCTTTAGACTCCCGGCCGTCGCACTCGAAGTGCGAGAGCGTGAGCGCGCCGTTCTTGGCCACGTCGAGGTCGAAGGTAGCGGCGGCTTCGGCCGGCATGTCGACGAAATGCACCGCCACGGGTAGGTTGTCGCCGTAGGCCACGGTCTTGTGAAGGCGTCCGTCGCGGAAATAGTTCACGTTGAGGTTCAGACGCTGCACCACCTCGAGCATGAGGTCTTTGGACTTGAGGGTGCTGATTTCGTTGGAGATGTTGCTCTTGGTGCTGAAGAGGCCGTAGTCGGCAAAATCGGCTGCGCCGGAGGATTTGCCGCTGCTGCTGTCCTTGATCATGAGTTCGGCCGAACGCGTGTACACGTCGGGGGTCTTCATCAGGTAGAGCATGGCAAGGCCTGTGCACACTGCCACAGACAGCAGCAGCCAGGGCCAGTGCCGCAGCGTCATCAACAATATGTCGGTAATGGGCAGCGACGCGCCGGCCGCAGCCGCGGGTCGGGTCTTGCCGTAGGCGTTGGTTTGTGCCATTATAATAGTGGTATTATTATTTGCTGAGGGTGATTACGAGAGTGGCGATAGTGATGGCAAACGAGCCGAGCGACACCCAGAACGAGGGCGTGTAGGGTGTGTTGCCGTTGGGGGTGGTGTTGCGCTTCTCCTTGTCGTTGGGCTCGACGTATATCACGTCGTTCTGCTGCAGGTAGTAGGCGGGCGATGCCATCACCTGCGCGGCGTCGGTGAGGTCGACGCGGTACACCTCGGTGCCGCCGTCGTCGAGGCGGCGCATCACCATCACGTTTTCGCGCATGCCGTTGAGCTGAAGGTCACCTGCCAGGGCAATGCCGTCGATCAGCGTAAGGCGGTCTTTGTTGAACTCGTAGCGTCCGGGGCTGGCCACGGCGCCTATCACGTCGATGCCCGTGTTGGCGAATTCCACGTTGACTATGGGGTCTTTGACGAGGTCGTGGCTCACGAGCTCGCCGGCTATATAGGCCGCCACCTCCTCGCGGTTCATGCCGGCGATGTGAAGACGTCCGAGCACGGGAAATATGATGTCGCCCTGCGAGTCGACGGTGTAGAGCGATGTCTGCGCGTTGCTGCTGCCGTTGCCCGACTGCCCGAGGCGGTTCTGCACGGTCACGAGGTTGAACAGCATGGAGAGCGAGGGGTCCTGAGTGCTCACCGTGATGGACATCTTGTCCTCGGGTTTCACACGTATCTCAAGCTCGCGCTGCGCGCGCACCACGGCTCCGTTGTCGAGATTCTGGAAATACGTTACATTTTTCGGAGTGGAGCATGAGCTTGCGAGAGCTGCGGCTGCAATCAGAGGGAGGGCTATTCTTTTGAAGGCCATTCGAGTGTTGGATTTTGAGTTTCGTTACATTAGATAAAGGCCATATCTCCTAATCCTGCCGGAATCTACAACAAAGTATCAATCAGGCAGTTTAAACAAATGTGGCGATAAATTCGGGCGGCGGGCGCCCGCATTATTCCGAACATGTCGGGATGTCTGTTTTTTATGTATCTCTTGTCAAGAGATATTTATTCCGCATGCAAAGGTACGAAAAAATGCTGCAATTCTGCAAATATGCGGGCTCTTTTGTTGTCGGCTTAGGGTCGGAATGTTAAATATGTTGAGCTATCCGGCAGAGTGGCGGCTGCATAAACATCATGCTTTAAGGCACATAAATGCCCACCCAAATCTCTTGACAAGAGATACTTACCCGCACCGTCGAATCAGCAACCATTAACAAACGTTTTGGAACTCGCTGTTTTTTGGAATCATACTCACATAATAGCTTGTCGGTCTTTATTTTAACACACCCGGCAGGAATAAGAGTCACGACCATATCCAAAGTCTTAACCACCCAAAACCCACACACCCTTCCATCAGCTAATCCATCTCAACTATTTATGAAAAAGAGATTGCTTCTGGCCTCGATTGTGGCCACCATGCTTGCATCTTCATGCTCGACACCCCGCGACATAACCTACTTTCAAGACCTCGACAACGGAGCCGTGGTGCGCGCGCAGCGCGAGCTTGAGATACGTGTGAAACCCGAGGACAAACTCACCATAATGGTCAGCACGCAGGACCCCTCGCTGTCGGCGCTGTTCAATCTCGTGCAGGTACAGAACCGCCTGACCAACACCACCACCTCCACCAAAACCGTGGGCACGTCGACCAGCTCCGACGGCCGCGTGTCGTTCTACACCGTCGACTCGCAGGGCGACATCATGTTTCCCGTGCTCGGCAAGCTGCACGTGGCCGGCATGAACCGCGAGGAGCTCGTCAACTATATAGCCGGCGAGCTCGTGAGCCACGACCTCGTCAAGGACCCCATAGTTACCGTGGAGTTCGCCAACACGGGCATCTCGGTGATAGGCCAGGTGAAAATGCCCGGACGCTATGAGTTCAACAAAGACCATGTGACCATCATCGACGCCATAGCCATGGCCGGCGACCTCGACATCAACGGCATGCGCGAAAACGTCATGGTGATGCGCCAGCTGCCCGACGGGAGCTCCGAAGTGCATCGCGTCAACCTCACCGACGCCGCGCAGGTGCTGAACTCGCCCGCCTACTACCTGCAGCAGAACGACGTGATATACGTCGAGCCCAACGACAAGGAGAAGCGCAACACCACCCCCAACGGCAACACGCCCTACACGCCCTCGTTCTGGGTGTCGCTCGGCTCGTTCGCCATCACTATCGCCACTCTCGTAATCACCCTCTCCAAATAAATATAAACACGCACACCACACATGGCTGAAATAATTGCAGCGAACGCCACGGCAGCAAAACGCCCGGCAGCTCACAACAACGGTGTTTCCATAACCGACATCCTACTGCGCACACTCCATTTCTGGCCCTGGATACTGCTCTCGCTCGCAGTGTTCACCGGTGCCGCGGTGTTCTACCTGCTGCGCACCCCCAACGTCTACACCACCACTGCATCGATGCTGATCAAAGACCAGTCGGCGGGCAAAACGGCCGGCGAGGACTTCGGCAGCTACGGATTGTTCCAGAGCAAGAGCAACATACAGAACGAAATCACCACCATGAAATCCATCGACATCATGGAGGAAGTGGTGCGCCGACTCGACCTCGACATCAACTACTTCCTGCCCGGACGTTTCCACGACCGCGTGGCCTACGGCACCGGCCTTCCGGCACGCGTGGCTCTGCCCGGATTTCCCGAGCAGAGCGCCGCGTCGATGCGCCTTACAGTCAGCGCCGACAGCACGGCCACAATCAGCCACCTGCACTCGGCCGACATCGACGACGAGCAGTCCTACACCGCACGGCTCGGCGACACCATAGCCACCGCCATAGGCCAAGTGGTGGTGACGGCAGGTCCGGCCTTCCCGGCCCCCGGAACGAAAGACGTGCAGCTCAAGGTGAGCAAGATGCCCGTCAGCGCCGCCGCCGGCAGCTACGAGGGGCGCTTCGCAGTGTCGCGCAACGAAAAGAAAGGCACCGTGGTGGACCTCACCATCACCGACCGCTCGACGCAGCGCGCGCAGGACGTGCTCAACACTCTGATAGCCGTGTACAACGAATACTGGATACGCGACAAAAACATGATTGCCGTGTCGACGTCCAACTTCATCAAAGACCGCCTCGGGGTGATTGAAAACGAACTCGGCAACGTCGACTCCGACATATCGTCGTACAAAAGCCAGCATCTGATTCCCAACGTGGAAGCGGCATCGTCTATGTACATGAGCCAGAACCAGCAGATAGCGCAGGAGATACTAAGCCTCAACAACCAGCTGCAAATGACGCGCTACATACGCTCGTATCTCATCGACGACGGCAAGCGCGACCAACTGCTGCCCTCGAACTCCGGCATATCCAACGCCGACGTCAACTCCCTGATAGCCGAATACAACGACAAGATACTGCAGCGCAACGCGCTCATCGCCAAATCGTCGGAAAAGAACCCGCTGGTGGCCGCTCTTGACGAGCAGCTCAGCGCACAGCGCTCCGCGATAGTGGCGTCGGTGGACAATGCCATCATAGGCCTCAACACCCAGATTAAAAACCTGCAGGGCTCGCAGGCTGCCACCACCAGCAAAATCGCCTCCAACCCCTCGCAGGCCAAATACCTGCTCAGCGTGGAGCGCCAGCAGAAAGTCAAGGAGTCGCTCTATCTGTTCCTGCTTCAGAAGCGCGAGGAAAACGAGCTCTCGCAGGCCTTCACCGCCTACAACACCCGCATCGTCAACCGCCCGTCGAGCTACGGCCCCACGGCGCCAAACCGCAGCATGATACTCATGGTGGCCATAGCGGTGGGCCTCCTGCTGCCGTTCGTGGTGGTGTACCTATTAGAAATGAACAACACCAAGGTGCGCGGCCGTAAGGACGTGGAAGGCCTCTCGCTGCCCTTCCTGGGCGAAATACCCACCAACGCGGCCAAAAACGCAGCCGGCAAAGCCACACCCGCCAACGCCGGCAACCGCATCCTCGTCACCTCGGGCAGCCGCGACACCATCAACGAGGCTTTCCGAGTGCTGCGCACCAACGTGGAATTCATGCGCAACCACGACCGCGCCGGCGCCAACGTCGTGGTAATGACATCGTTCAACCCCGGCTCGGGCAAATCGTTCATCACCATGAACCTGGCCGCCGCACTGGCCATCAAGGGCCGCCGCGTGCTCGTAATCGACGGCGACATGCGCCACGGCTCCGCATCGGACTACGTGGGCTCGCCGCGCCAGGGCCTCGCTGCCTACCTCAGCGGCGCCATCACCTCGTCGAAGAGCATCATCTTCCCCGTGGCCGACAACGAAGGCCTGAAAGTGCTGCCCGTGGGCATCATGCCCCCCAACCCCGCCGAGCTGCTCGAAAGCCCCCGCTTCACGGCCCTTATCGACGAGCTGCGCTCGGAGTTCGACTACATACTCATCGACTGTCCGCCCGTGGAGGTGGTGGCCGACACGCAGATCATCGACCAGGTGGCCGACCGCACCATTTTCGTGGTGCGCGCCGGACTGCTCGAACGCGCCATGCTCGACGAACTCGAGAAATTCTATGCCGAGAAGAAGTACCACAACATGGCCTTCATACTCAACGGCACCGTCACCGGCAACGGCCTCCACGGCTATACCTACAGCTACGGCTACGGATATGCCCAGGGCTACGACTACGGCAACGCACAGGAATAATCCCACCCCACCCCCACGCCGGGGCGGAAAGCGACAGTCTTCCCGCCCCGGCGCAGCATCATAATCCCCCGCACCGCTACGGCCATGGCCGAATCCCGCGTAAAGAAAACACTGCTCAACGCACGCGTCAATCTCATATTCTATTTCCTGACGCTGCTGCTCAGTTTTTTCTCCCGCAAGATTTTCCTCGACTGCCTCGGAGCCGACTTCGTGGGCCTCACAGGCACACTGCAGAACCTGCTCGGCTTTCTCAACCTTGCCGAACTCGGCATAGGAAGCGCCATCGGCTATGTGCTCTACAAACCCCTCTTCGACAACGACCGCGACAGCATCAACGAAATAATATCCGTGATGGGCTATCTCTATCGATGGATAGGCATGCTCATACTCGGCGCCGGTCTTATACTCGCGTGCTTCCTTCCCCTGATATTTCCCGACAGCGACACCGGATTCAGCCTCCCCCTGATTTACTTTGTCTATTTTGCATTTCTGACCTCTTCACTTATTGGCTATTTCATCAACTACCGGCAGAATCTGCTCGGCGCCGACCAGCGCAACTACGTTGTCACAGGGTATTTCCAAAGCGTCAACATTCTCAAGACCGTCGTACAGATGGCGGCCGCATACTACACGCGGTCGTACTATCTGTGGGCGGCCATCGAGATTACGTTCGGAATCACCTACTCCTTCATCCTCAACTGGAAAATAAACCAGACCTATCCCTGGCTCCGCGCGGAAATAGCCCTCGGGCGCGCGGTGTTCAAAAAGTACCCCGAGGTAATGCGCTACACCCGCCAGCTCTTCATACAGAAAATCAGCTATATCGTTCAGTATCAGACTGTGCCTTTCCTCATTTACGCTTTCGTAAATCTGAAGATTGTAGCGTTTTATGGCAACTATACTATCGTTACCGATAAGCTCGCCAACCTCGTAAACACGTTTCTTGAGAGTTCCGGCGCAAGTATAGGCAACCTTATAGCCGAAGGCAATCAGAACAAAATCAAAAAATTGTTTTGGGAGCTTATCAGCATGCGATATTTCGTCGGCGGCGTGCTCTCGTATGCGGTCTACACGCTTATCAACCCTTTTATCTGCCTGTGGCTCGGAGCTGAATATCTTCTGCCCGACATTGTAGTAATATTGATTGTCGTAAACATATTCATCAGCTACACACGCGGGGGCGTAATGCAGTTTTTGTTCGGCTACGGACTGTTTTATGATGTGTGGGCGCCTATCGCCGAGATAGTGATTAATCTGTCGGTAGCCACAGTAGGAGGCCATCTTTACGGACTCCCGGGCGTAATCATGGGAGGCATCACAAGTCAGATACTCATAGTGTGCATATGGAAACCGTATTTCCTGTTCCGAAAAGGCTTCAATCAGAGCGTAATCGTGTATTGGCGCGGCATACTGCTGCGGATGCTATGCATAGCGATTCCGATACTGACCACAAATGCTTTGATACGACATTTGTTTCCTGAATCCGTGACCTCCTTCACCGCCTGGATTATGCTGGCCATAACAGCCGTTGGCTCCTACGTGGCCCAGGAACTGGTGCTCACGCTTTCGCTCACCAAAGGAATGAGAGATTTTGTTTCACGATTTATACCAAAACGATTCAAGACCAACTAAACATGTCCCTCAAATCGACCATATCAGGCTTCTTGAAAAAATGCCTGCCGTTGCGCTACTACAAACTCATAGCCAACGGCTGCATCGTCGTGCCCGCCTATTATCGCAACATCATACGCGAGGAAGAGGCCTGTATGAATCTTGCCGCCGAAAATTCGCTTGAAAAAGACCTGCTGCTGTTGCGCAAATATGCTCATATCATTGACAAAGGATTGCATCGCAAGGATGTGACGCCGGGCCACAGCAAATCAATCTACAATGCCTTGTGCGAAACAGCATCGCGGCTGAAAGACTCGAAATACGCCGGCGATCCCACATACCTATGGGCGCTCGACAAAATAAACGCGTACGAGCGACTGCAGGAATCCTCGGGCAGTTTCACCCCACTGGAAGCCACCGCTCCGACGCCCTCGGTAAGCTACGAGGAGCTGTTTTCACTTATACGCCAGCGGCGCTCAAACCGCGATTTCAAGCAGCTCAACGTCGAGGACTCCACTATAGAGCAGCTGATAGACACGGCCAACTGGGCTTCGTCAAGCTGCAACAAACAGCCGATTGAGATATTTTATACCACCAATCCCGACAAGGCCGCACAGTGCCTCAGATGTTGCAAGGGTGGCACCGGCTTCAGCCGGTTTGTGCCCGCATTTGTGGTATTCACAGCCAACATCCGCGGCTACGTCTATCCCGGCGAAATGAGCCTGCCGTATGTCGACACAAGCCTCGGCGCTCAGAATTTCTTCCTGGCCGCCACCACTCTCGGCCTGTCGGGCACCATATTGTCGTGGGCGCAGAAAAACCGGCAGGAAGAAGAAGACCTGCGCCGCTTGCTTGATATTCCGTCTGATTGCAAAATAATATTCTGTGCGGCCATCGGATATGCAAACACCCAGTTCTGTACTCCGGCCAGAAAAAGATAATCGTATGCAGTTTTTACTTATTCACCAATATGCGGGCAACAAAGGCGACCGTGCGGTATTGCTGGCCATGGTCACCATGTTGAGAAAACAGTTTGAGAATTGTAAGATTGTTGTGTCCACCTCTCATCCTGAACTATGGACAGAGAGGGATTTTTCAGGCACAGACGTAAGCTTTGTGCCCTCCGCCTGGGATTTCAAACGCGCGAAAGGGCCCTGGTTCAAGTTTCTGCAGTCTGTGCATAAATACACTTTCACCATACTGCGGGAGTGCTACCTGAAAAACATACGCATGGGACGGCTGCTGGCTAACCCGAAATTTTTCAAAGCACTTAAAGCAAGCGACATCGTGCTAAGCGTGGGAGGCCACCATTTCACGACCATCCTTTCGAAAGATCTTGTCTGCTCAATCAACTACGACGCTGCTGTGGCTACATCGTATCGCCCTACGGTATGTTTCTCCCAGTCGTTCGGCCCCTTCGAATTCACCAATCCGAAAAACCGACTGTTCACGCAGCGTATCCTCAACAAATGCCGCCTGCTTATGCCGCGTGAAGACAATTCCCGACGCGAGCTGGACGCTTTCGGCGCCGACGGAATCATGCCGACAAACGAGTCCGTAATAACTCTTGGAAATGTAGTTCCCGAGTTCACTCCCGCCGACGAAAGAGCTGCCCGAATCGGCATAGCCATATATTGCGCACAGCGTCGCGAACCCGACGAACGCGAAAAATACATACAGTGCATTGCTGACTTTTGCGACCACGCCACCAAGCTCGGATATGAGATTTCCTTCTTCCCCATGGAAATCAAAGGCACCCCACCCGACGACCGCGGTATGATACGCGAGATTATCCAACGCACACGCGACGGCCGCAAAGTATCTTTCCACGACGAAGACATGACCTCTGCCGACCACATACGCGAAGTCGCCAAATGTCGTGTTTTCGTAGGGCATAAGACACACTCCACGATATTTGCCCTCGCCACGGGCACCCCCCTTGTGGGCATAGCCTACCATCCCAAAACGCAGGAATTCATGGAGCAGTTCGGCGTGGGGCAGTATGCGATAGACGATAAAAAGCTCACGTCTGATATACTTATCGCGACGTTCGACCGCCTTGATGCAAACGTGTCGGATGTAAGCCGCAGTCTGCACCGCCGGGCCGAGGAACTTTCCGCCAGGATTCAAAACGATTTGCACAACGCAATAGCACAGACTATATAACCCTACATTCACTTTTCGGAAATGAAAAAGATTATGCTCGTCTTCGGCACGCGTCCCGAGGCAATCAAAATGGCACCGCTTGTAAAAGAGTTTCAAAAGCGCCCTGAAAGCTTCCAGACCATAGTATGCGTGACGGGACAACACCGCGAGATGCTGGATCAGGTGCTTGAGATATTCGACATAAAACCTGATTTCGACCTCAACATAATGAAACAGGGACAGGACCTTTACGATGTCACGGCCCGCGTGCTGCTCGGCATGCGCGATGTTCTGAAGGAGGCCGCTCCCGATGTAGTGCTTGTGCACGGCGACACCACCACCTCTACGGCGGCGGCTCTCGCGGCGTTCTACCAGCAGATACCTGTAGGGCATGTGGAGGCCGGCCTCCGCACACACGATATCTATTCGCCATGGCCCGAAGAAATGAACCGGCAGATTACAGGCCGTATAGCCACTTACGACTTCGCCCCCACCCCTTTGAGCCGCGAGAATCTGCTCGCCGAGGGAGTGGCGCAGGAAGCCATAAGCGTAACGGGCAACACCGTTATCGACGCGCTGTATTGGGTTGTGGACAAAATCAAAAACGACGCCGGCCTGCGCACATCTTTGGCAGCCGAACTCGCAAATGCAGGATTCGACACCTCACGCACCGACTCGGGACGGCCGCTCGTGCTGATTACAGGCCACCGCCGCGAAAATTTCGGCGACGGATTCATTTCGATGTGCAGCGCGATCAAAGCACTCACAGAGAAATATCCCGATGTGGATTTCGTATATCCGATGCATCTCAACCCCAACGTGCGCCGGCCTATACATGAGGTGTTCGGAGAAAACCTGAACGGCCTCTCCAACATGTTCTTTATCGAGCCGTTAAGCTATCTGCCATTCGTGTATCTGATGGAAAAATCCACCATCGTGCTCACAGACAGCGGCGGCATACAGGAAGAAGCACCCGGCCTGGGCAAGCCTGTGCTCGTGATGCGCGACACTACCGAACGGCCCGAAGCCCTCGACGCCGGCACAGTGAAACTCGTCGGTACCGACTACGACCGCATACTGTCGGAAGTGTCCGAGCTCCTTGACTCGCCCGAAGCCTACGCACGCATGAGCCATGCAGTCAACCCCTATGGCGACGGCCTCGCCTGCTCACGAATCGTCAACACGCTTGCCTGATGAAACTACTGATGATAGCTACGGGCTATCTGCCCTACACTTTTTCCGAAAACCTCTGCAACGGCAAGCTCGTGCTGGCGCTCGAACGCGCCGGCCACCATGTAGATGTGATTTCGCGCGTGGACGAAGGTCCTACCTATGGCAGCGACTGGCACGAGCCGTGGACAAAGCTGAAGGATTCCACCACACTTATCACCTACCCGACCGGCAACCGAATACAGCGCATTGCCGACGTCGCATACTCAGGGCTCCGCATGGGTGGCGCCGTTCCCGGCGTACGCTGGGCTAGACGCGCTTATGAAACAGCACTGCGCATGCTTCGCAATGGCGACTACGACGCGCTTCTGACCCGTTCGCCTAACGACACAGCCCACCTCATAGGCCATAAGCTTAAGCGGCGCATCCCCGGCATTACGTGGATTGCCAACTGGAACGACCCGGCAGACCCGATATGGCCGGAGCCGTACACACATCGCTATTCGCCCGCACAGCAGCGCCGACACATGGAAGCCACGCGCCGACTGCTGCATGCGGCCGATGTAAACACATTTCCTTCGGAATCGCTGTACAGGCATTTTGCGGCGCACTTTCCCGAGCTGGAATCAATGCCTACACGCGTGATTCCGCACATCGGCCTTATAGACGACGTGTATTCAGGCATACACCACGCCACTCCTGCATCGAAGCGCCTCACGCTCCTACATTCAGGCAATCTCTCGCAAGAGCGGAACCCCGAAAACACATTCAAAGCCATGCGCGCGCTCTTAGACGCCGGCGAAAACGGCTTTGAGATGCACATCATGGGACATGTCAACGACTTTACAAACGAGCTTATCGAGAAGTACGGGCTGGCAGACCACGTGCGGTGCATCGGCAGCTTTGACTACTTCGGTGCCTTGAAGCGCATGCACGACTACGACGTGCTCGTGCTGCTTGAGGCGATGCTCGACAACGGCATATTCTTTGCAAGCAAATTCACCGACTATGCTCAGACAGGCAGACCCATTCTGGCCATATCGCCGGCCAAAGGTTTTGCTGCCGACATGATCTCGGCCAATGGCGGAGGCATCCTTGCCGACAACACTTCGCCAGAATCCATAGCCGACGCTCTCGGACGCCTTATAGCACTGAAACGCGAGAACAGGCTTTCAACTCTCGGTTCCAGCACCATTTACGAGCATTTCTCGCCTGCAACCGTTGTCGACCTCTACACACAGCTCATAAGCACATCGAACTAATGAACAAACCACAGAAGCGGCTTGATATAGCTGTGATGCGGCTGTTTTGCATCGCAGTGGTAGTATTCTTTCATGCCTATGGCATGATGTACGCCACAGGACATTTCGACGCCGACGTATATACGAAATACGAGCAGATGTACAAAGCCTTCAATCAGGGGCCGGTAATAAATCTCGCTATGGCGATATTTACGTTCATTGCGGGCTTCCTTTTCGGACGCCAGCTGCTCGGCAAGCGCTACAGCCTGACACGTGAGGGATGTGCCGCCGTATTTTCCGGCAAAGGCATGCGTGTGCTGTTGCCATTTTTTGTATTCACGATAATATTTATGTTCACGACAAACAGCGCTTCCTGGGCACCGTTCTACCAGTGGACATACTCCCATCTATGGTATCTGCCGATGCTATTTTGGTGTTTTGTTTTTACGTGGATATTACAGAACATCGTATTATCATCGAAGCCGGCCATATCAGTCGCTCTGCTCGCAATACTACTGGTTGTTTCGTGCCTGGATAAATTCGTACCGCTCTTTTTGGGGCTTCACAGCGTGTCGTGCTGGCTGTATTGGTTTGTGCTCGGTGCTGTTGTCAGCAAATGGGAGTCTGCGATATTTTCGGCCATAAAACGCTACCATCTGTTCTGGGGACTTGTGGCCGCATACGTCGTGTTCACCATACTGTTTCCGCCCGACTACGGTCACAATACATTTATAGGCCAAATTACAATAACATGCGGCGTTTACGCCGCATGGCATGCATGCCGCGAAATTCCGTGGCAGAATTTCGCTGTCACCAAATTTCTCGTGTGGCTGAGCACTTTCAGCTTCGGCATATATATTTTCCATAATTGGCTTGAAGCGTTTATCGTATCGTCGTCGGCACAGCGACTGCTGCCTCTACGCGACTGGGCTATCAATCATATGGTTTTGTTTCCTCTCGTTTTTTCGCTACTCGCGTTTGTTCTTTCGTTCCTGCTCACGTGGGCGGTAACACGAACACGCATCGGACGAAAACTCATAGGCTGACATGAAGCAGACAATAGCCGGCATGGTCCGGCGCGCACACATATCGTGGCTTCGCCGGCGCGCCCGCCGAAGCCGCCCGCTTGAGCTGCCGGAGGGCACGGTGGCCATAATAGCGCCCCACCCCGACGACGAAACCATAGGCTGCGGAGGTCTTATCAAGCGGCTCACGGCAGCCGGCCGCATGCCGCACATCATTATACTCACAGGCGGCGAGGCATCGCACGCGGCGTGCTGCGCGACGGCGGCCGATGCGATAATCGACGCACGCAGCAAGCTCACCGACCGCTCGGCCGCCATACTCGGCGTGTCGCCGGACCACATACACCGCCTGCGCTTTCCCGACGGCCGCGTATCTGCTGCCGATTCCGAAGCTGAAAGGCTCAGGCAGCTCCTGCAGGCGCTTTCGCCCTCGGCTGTTCTTGTGCCCCACAGCGGCGAAGGATGGAACGACCACGTGTGCGCAGGCCCCATGGTGCGCGCCATTGCTCCCGCGCACACGTGCGTGGTGGAATACTGCGTGTGGATGTGGTACTACAACGTGTGGCGCGGCCTCGACTGGCAGGCGGCTCGCTCGCTGCGCCTCACTCCCGCAGAAATGGCGGCCAAACAGGCGGCAGTCGACGCCTACACCCTGCCGGCCGCTCCCTGCGGAACACCGTGGAGCGGCAATCTGCCCCAGCAGTTTCTCGCCGCTCACCGCTCGCCCGTCGAGCTGTACTTTATGCCGGCCATATCACATGTGCCCGAACAATAATACAATATTAATATGTCCTGGTCATTTACAATATTGTCTGATTATGCGCGCATTGTCGCCCCTGACCATTTGAAACGATGGCAGGCGCATGTAGACGATGCCGAGAGTACACACGTGTTTTTCCATCCTCTGCTTGTGACATCGTGGATGGAAACATATCTGCCGATCCGAAATTTAACTCCTATATTTGTGTGGGCGCAAGGTCCTCGGGGCATTGTGGCCATGCTGCCGCTCGTGCTTTGGAAGCGCAATTGGAAGAACGCCTTCGAACGATTGATTGTGCCGATGGGGTTCAGCGATTTCGACTATCACGACCCTATCTTTTCTCGCGAGCCCGACTCGGCGGAAAGAAGCTGCTTTTGGAAGGAACTCACCGACACCCTTGCAGCCAATTATCGTTTTGACAGAATCACACTCGACGGCATGGCCCATGAAAGCGGAGAAGCCTGGGAACCCGGAGAAATGTGTCCGTATCTGAAACTTGACAATCTTGACTCGGGGGAATCTTTACTGGCGTTCCTTAAAACATCGCTCCGAGGCGATATACGCCGGCAAATAAGGCGCATAAACGAAATTGGCGAAATGAAGCTCGTGAGCTACACCGATGCCGAAATGCTGCGGGCGGAAACGTTCGGACGCTTTATGCACGCACACTCGCAGCGCTGGCCCAACGCATATAAGGCGCCGCAGTTTCACGCAAACATGATTAAAGCCGGACTGGCGGCGGGTGTGGTGGATTTCACCGCCCTTATGGCCGGCGAAACAGAGCTTGCGTGGCATCTCGGCTTTAGCTACAAAGGCAGATATTACTACTATATGCCTGCCGGCAACCCTGAATTCCTGAAATATTCGCCGGTAAAGATTCATTTGTTCAAACTCATAGAACGCGCTATTCTTAACGGCATTGAGATATACGACCACTTGCGCGGCGAGGAAAACTATAAGGACGGGTGGAGCGACGGCCATCAGACCGTGCACGCGCAAAGCATAATTTCCGGATCGGCATCAACCGCAGCAAAGCGTAAGTTACTGAAACTAAGGGCAATTCTACCCCCCCCCGCACCTAACAGGCAAGGCCACAGCCGCTTAGCTGCATAAACAAACCGATATGCAGCTATCATCGCACAAAAAATACAGCGGCGCAATCGTGCTCGGCGATTCGTTCAACAATACACTTGGTCTTATCCGTAGCATTGGCGAAGCACATGTGCCCGTATGCCTTATCCTTGAAGGTAATGACCGGCTTTTCATATCTCACAGCCGATATGTTACTGAGTGTTACCACATAAACACTCTTGACGACGCTCCAGCTCTTCTCGCTGATTTATATAATACTCACCAAAACTATGCCCTGATCTGCAGCAATGATAAAGCAGCTTTGCTTGTCGACTCAAACGAGGCAACCTTAAGCGCTCTATATCATACACCCATGCGGGGCAAAGCGTTGCACCACTTATTCGACAAGGATGCGCAATGCGCGCTCGCTGAAAAATGCGGATTCACGGTGCCTCAATCTGCAATCTACACTCGCGGAAATTCCTTTCCGACTGAAATACAATACCCGCTGCTCATAAAGCCGGCCAACAGTAATTGCGGTGAGAAATCCGACATACATATTTGCCGCGACACGACCGACTTAAACAAAGCCCTCTCTGCCAATTCTATATGCGAAACTTTTATAGTCCAAGAGTTTATAGAGAAAGACTATGAAATCAACATGATTGGCATTTCCACTGACCGGGAAGTGATTGTGCCCGGGGGAATCAAGAAACTGCGCCACTATCCGAATATCAACGGTCCATGCTCTTTCGGACGGTTTATGCCTGCAGAAAGTCTTGGTGTAGATATAGAACCAATACGACGTTTCATAACGGAATCCGAATATCGCGGCCCCTTCAGCGTAGAACTTTTGCGAAAAGGCAATAACGATTATTTCATGGAATTCAATTTCCGCCACGACGGATTGGCTTATTCTGCTACGGCCTCAGGGGCTAACCTTATGAAAGGATTTTTCGGTACAGCTCCTATAGGTAAAGTCCGACCGACGTATATGATGGACCTTTCCGTAGATTTCATGCATGTAAAACACAAACACATATCTTTTGTGCGTTGGATTGGCGATTTCATCCGCACCGGCTGTCAATTAAATTTCAACATAAAAGACCCGCGTCCTACACTAAATTACTACAAAGCCAAACTCTTAAGAAACTGAACAATTAGCATGCGCGTACTTGTATGCATACCATGCCTGCTGACCGGGGGCACTGAAATCCAGACCCTCAGCCTCGTGGAGGCTCTTGTGGCGGCCGGCCACGAGCCGGTGGTGGCCTGCTATTTCGAACACACCGACGCCATGGTGGCGCGCTACCGCGGCGCCGGCGCCGACGTGCGCCTGCTTTCTCCCGCGGGCACCCGCCCGCGCGGTGTAGCCGCCACGACCGCGATGCTATGGCGCGGCTTGCGCGACATAGTGCGCGCCACACATCCGCACGCAGCCCACGTGCAGTACATGGCCCCCGGTGCGCTGCCCATACTGATACTGCGGGCTTTGGGCGTGCGGCGGATAGTAGCTACAGCCCACACCGACGGCGACATATACTCGCCGCGCGGCCTGAAAATAATACGCCTGCTCTCTCGTCACGTACTCTCCGCGTTTCAATGCATCACCGAACGCGCCGAACGCTCGTTTTTCGGCTCCTCGGCCCTGCTCTCGCCCGAAGCTCCGGCCAAACGGCACGGGCATTTCACCATCTACAACAACATCCCCTCCCACATAGCCCTGCGCACGACTCCCCGCGCCAAGGACCATGCGGAGCCCGTCACAGTGGGCGTCGTGAGCCGGCTCGAGCACATAAAGGGCATGGACCTCGTAGTGCCGGCGTTCGCCGAAGCGCTCCGCTCCCGGCCCGGCCTGCGGCTGCTTGTCGTGGGCGACGGCTCGCAGCGCTCTCTCATGGAGCGTCAGGCAGCCGAAGCCGGCATAGCCGACGCAGTCGCCTTCGCCGGCCGCAAAAGCCAGGAGCAGCTCTCCGACTGCTACGACCGCATCGACATCCTTCTGATGCCCTCGCGCAGCGAAGGCTTCGGCCTTACGGCCGTGGAAGGCATGGCACGCGGCTGTGTGCCCGTCGTGGCCGACACCGGCGGCCTGCCCGAGGTGGTTCGCGACGGCGTGAGCGGGCTGCTCCACCGCCCCGGCGACGCCTCCGACATTGCCGCAAAAATATTGATACTAACAGACACACCATCACTGCTCTCCTCCATGAGCGACGCCGCCCTCTCCCGCGCAGCCGCCTTCACCCTCGACGCCTACGCCCGAAAAATCCGCGCCCTCTATGAGAGCCTATAATTTTTTTGAAATGCCATTAATAGTCAACATATTCGTCGCAATCGTCCTGTTTGCGATACCTCTTATCGTATATAAGAAAGGATTCCGCGAGGTGCCTCATCCCTACCTGCGCGACACACGCATACGCATATCGCCCGACCTGTTCTTCCTCACCTACAGTGTGGCTACCGCCATGATATTCCTGAATCCCATATCATTGGTGAAATACGGGTATTGGATTATTGTGCTGATATTTTTGGCGTTTTCCAGACTGAAAATAAAGGTTGAGGCCATCGTGGGTGTGTACATGGTCTTTCTCGCATTGTGTCTGTTTTCAGAGATATTTGTCACCTCCACAAAATTCGATGGCCTTATGATGCTGATAAAGTACGCCTTGCCATTGTTTTATCTGTGGCTTGCGTACACAGCCATTGAAGACAGCACCGACTTGATATTTTTCCTCAAAGTCACAGCCATAGCAATGTGCATATACGCACTCGTTATCGGAGGCTTTACTGAAAAATATGTTCCCATCATTCCCAAAATAGTGTTAGGTCTGCTGCCTGCTGTATTTACAAAATATGCAGCGTTGGCCGACCTGTATTCGTCCACTATAGTCGTGCCTGTGGCTCTATATCTGATAACGAAGAATAAAATATGGATAGTGGCAGCTCTGTGGGTGGCGCTGTCCACTTTCGCCGATGTGGTCCGTACGGGCATCGGCGGCATCTGCCTTGCATTGTCCTTTTTTGCGTTCGTGGTCTATAAATTCAAATCTGTGCCTTGGATTGCCGGTTTCGGACTGGCAGCAGCCGTTATCCTTTTCACGGTACCGGCGTTCCGCGACAAAATGTTCACTGAAGGCAATGAAATATCGCTATCGGATTTCAGCACCAGCGATGCTAATTTCGAGAATATCGACAGCCATATGCGCAGCTACGTGTGGGAGCTGAATATGGAGCGTTTTTATGAGCCTTCGCCTGTCTTCGGCTCGGGAATCGGCGAGGCCGGCGCATTTACCAAGACTTTGCCGACCATAGCCTTGATGCACAGCGACTATGTGCAGATGCTCTGCGAAATAGGCATATTGGGAGTTGTATTGTTCGGGGTGTTTGTTCTGACCGCATTATTGAAAATCATAACCGTCACATGGCGCCCGCGCACACCGTTTTACCTGAAATTGTGCGGCGCGATGGCGCTCGGCAGTTGCGCGGGCACATTCTTTTCCATGACTTACGACAACGTGGTCACCTATGCGCAGCAGTCGTTTGTGCTGCCGTTTGTGTTCATCGGCATATTTCTTAAAGTAAACGATTTGTACAAGCAAGGACTCTGGAAATGAACCGTCACTTGAAAATCTTACTTGCCCTGCCCCGCACTCTGTGGTTTTGCTTCCGCTATCTGCCGCTGCGCCAGGCGTTAAGGCTACCTGTGTGGCTCGCGCCCAACGTACGCGTCAAGCACATGTGGCGTGGCGGCATACGACTCGGCAAATGCTCTGTAGGCATAGTGCGCATCGGGTTTCACGAAGCCGATGCTGTGGACGTATATTCGGCACACACCATACTCGACATATACCCTGACGGTGTGGTTGAGTTTGAAGCCGATGTCCACATCGGCCAGGGAGCCATCGTGTGCGTCAAGCAAAACGCGAAGCTCGCAACAGGACGTAATTTCGCCATATCAGGCACCACAAGTATCGTATGCTCTAAAAGCATCTCAATCGGCCACGACGTACAATTCAGCTGGGACACTCTCGTGATGGACTCAGACGCCCACCACATACTCGGCGCAGACCATACTCCTATGCAGAATACTGCGCCGGTAAGCATTGGCAACCACGTATGGATTGCAGCCGGATGCACACTGCTTAAGGGCACCGGCATCGGCAATGAGTGCGTAGTTGCCGGCAACTCCTTGCTCAACAAAAAATACGATTCCGACAATGTCCTTATTGCCGGCGCTCCGGCACGAATAATCAAGACCATAGGCGGCTGGAAATTATGATATCCGTAGTAATTCCTCTTTACAACAAGGCGCAGCTGATAGAGGCCACACTTCGCTCCGTGCTCCGACAGACCTGTCAGGACTTTGAGATTGTGGTGGTCGATGACGGCTCAACCGACGGCTCCGCACAAGCAGCGGCGCGGGTTTCCGACCCGCGGATACGCATCATAACACAAGACAACGCCGGAGTTTCGGCAGCGCGCAACCGAGGCATTGCAGAAGCACGGGGAGAATTCATAGCGCTGCTCGATGCCGACGACGAGTGGTATCCCGACTATCTTGAAACGCAGGTCGGGATGAGCGAGAAATACCCCTCCTGCGGTGTGTTCGCTACCAACTATTTGTTCCGATATCCCGACGGAACGTCGAAAGCATCTCATATAACGCATTTGCCATTTGCCGGCACTACGGGCATATTATCCAATTATTTTCAGGTAGCGGCGAATTCCAATCCTCCGTTGTGGACATCAAGCATAATGGCCCGGAAATCGGCGTTGCAAAAAGTCGGAGGCTTCCCGACAGGTGTACGCTCGGGCGAAGACCTTATCACATGGGCCCGGCTTGCCTGTCAGTTCAGTATAGCCTACTGCACGTCCGAGAAAGCCATTTACAATATTCCTGTCTACGACAAGAACAATCCGCCTAAAAGACGGATGGAGAAGCAAGACATAGTCGGCGACTACTTATCCGAATTGCGCGCTTCGTATCCCGACGTGCCGTTCCTTGACCTCTACATTTCGCACTGGCACAAAATGCGTGCATCCGTGGCAATGCGCCACGGAGAGGTCAGGGAAACTTTTTCTGAAATTCTCAAATGCCTGCGGGCGAATTATAAGAACCTCAAACCAATCGCATTTGGTCTGATTGTGATTTTACCTGCTTCTGTCAGACGTCACATACTTGGCCGATATCTTTAAAGCTTTGCCTATACGGACATGAAACAGTATCGCAAACCCGACAAGCTACGGGCACTCCTGCAGCGCATATATTATAGTCCGAAACTCAAGAATTTGAGAACGCGCTATTATTATGCCCGATATCACAATAAAAACATGGAGCGCATAAGGCAGCAGAAACAAATCCACATACTATTCTTTATACAGAATATCGGCATGTGGAAATATGAATCTCTTGTGAAAATATTACTTCAGGATGAGCGCTTCAAAGTTTCCATAATGCCGTTTCCATATCCGTGGCACACCAAAGAGCAGCAGCACACCTTCCAGAACGCTATAATAGAATATTGCAAAAAACACGAATTCCCGCTTAGCATCGGATTTGATATTGACACGCAAAAATATATCCCGGCAAACAAACTTAATGCCGATATAGTGGTCTATACCCAGCACTACAATGGCGGATATGTGTTCTGGAAACTGGAGAAATTCTGGAAACACTCGATTTTCTTCACGACACCCTATGGAATTCCGATAGACGACAACCCAGTGTTTAACAACACCTTGCTTCAAAACGTATCCTGGAAGATTTTCTACCCTACGGCAATGTCGGAGCATGTTTATAAATCCAACCCGATTACGCACGGCAAGAATTTTATGGTCGTAGGAAATCCGATATTCGACAGCATAATGAAAGAGAATCGTTCCTGCGACAACTGGAAAATACCCGGCCCCGGGCTGAAACGCGTCATATGGGCCCCGCATCACTCCATTTCGCCTGACGATTTATTGCCCTTCTCCACTTTTCTCACCGTGTGCCACGACATGGTAACTCTTGCCAAACGGTATTCCGACAGAGTTCAGTTCGTGTTTAAGCCACATCCATACCTGTACGAACGCCTCGTGAAGATATGGGGCAAACAAGAAACCGACCGATATTACGACGAATGGCGCAACATGCCCAACTCTGCTGTCGCGCTCGGAGATTACCACGATCTGTTCTTCACATCAGACGCGATGATTCATGATTGCGCAAGTTTTTCGCTGGAGTATCTGTTTACGAAAAAACCTGTCCTGTACCTGAGCAAGTCCGGGCACGAGCGATATTTGAGCGGCTATTCTCTTGAGTGCTACAACATGCATTACAAAGGAGAAGTAATCCGCGACGTCGAAAAATTCATAACCGATGTGGTACTGGACGGAAACGACAGCATGCAAGCAAGGCGCAACGAATTTTACGACCGCGAACTGTTGCCGCCGAACAACCGCACTGTAGCAGAAAACATGTATGAAGCAATCAAACACGATCTGCTTGCAGACTAACCGCCACAACAAACCTATGTATGAACACATTATCACCACACACCGCCATGGCGACCAAGCCCCGCAGACAAAGCAATCTTGAGCTTCTGCGCTTTTTGTCCATGTTTTTTGTACTGACGCTGCATTATATCCCTACTCGCGATATCATAGCTCCGTTGTCGAAAGACTCTGCACTGATTGACAATCTGATTAACATCGAATTACGCAGTCTTGCTTTCGTAGGTGTAAATTGCTTTATTCTCATATCCGGGTATTTCGGCATAAAATGGAAATTGAAATCCATCGGTAACCTGATATACAAAATACTGCTGTGGAGCCTCGTTTCGTTCTTATTCGCCAAACTGCTCACTCCTGTAATGTATGGACGAGAGTACCTTTATACATATGGCAATCCGCTCAGCAACATATTTGTTTTAAGATGGTTTATCGGAGCATATCTGTGTCTGTACATCATATCGCCGTTGCTTAATGCCTTTATTGAAAAAAGCACCAAGCAGGAAACCCTCCGCTATATTATCATTTTTTATATCTGCTCAACTTTCCTGGGATGGATTTTAAAATCCTCCGAATTCAACGAGGGTATGAGCGCACTGCACCTTTCAGGTCTGTATCTCGTAGGCGCTTACCTTCGCAAATACCACGACAGATTCACCGGCTTCACTGCGGCTAAAGATTTGCTGATATATCTCGCTTTAGGCTTGCTGCTGTTGGTAGTCAACCTATTTTGTCTGCAGATAAACTTTACGAAAAGTCCTTTTGGATATCTGAATCCGATTGTGATAATCCAGTCCGTATATTTGTTCCTGTTCTTCAGCAAATTGAAGATTAATTATTCCTGGCTGATAAATCTGTTTGCGGCGTCGGCATTTTCAGTTTACCTATTCCATACCGATATCTGCTCGCGCCCGATATGGTACGATCTCTGCGCTCAGATTAATCAATGCGGCAGGTTCGCATCGCTGCTGCTGTTCCCGCTCTTCTTTATAGCGATATTTATATTCTGTATCATAGTCGACGCTTTCGGAAATCGGATTTACGAAAAGTGCACCGATTGTATTGCCCGCAAAAAAACCGTTTCCGCTCAGCAATGAAATCAGTCTTATTTTTTGCGTCAGACTACAAGATTGGTCTGGCAGCTCTGCTTACAGACCAGCTGCTGTCGCTCTGCGAAGAAGGAGTGCCGGTTTATGCCGTTGCGGGTGAAAACGAACAGGAACCCGGCTTGTCTGACAAACTCGCAGAAAAGGCAGTCACGATAGAACGGATACCGGGCCTTGACGCGCATGCGCGATTTCTTCATTTGGCCGCACGTATCGAACGAATCGTAAAGGAGCGGAATATCGATATTGTTCACGTGCAGAACAATTGGCAATTAGCAATAGTGGCCTATGTAAAAAACAAGCTGCGTTTCCGAAAAAAGCTCAAGGTAGTATATACCATACATGGGTTTAGAAACAACAATGCCAGGAAGGCTGTTGTAGCTCAGATAGTTATCGGCACTGCTCTGTTTCTGTTCGCCGACAGAGTATTGTGCATGACGCAGTATCTTAAAAGCAAGTTCAGGCTGCTGTCGTATAAAATACGGATTCTGCCGCTTGGCATCAACGACGGTTTTTACATTTCCGAGTTTGACAAGCCGGATGTCGCAGACCTTAAACTGATATTTCCTGCTCAGTTCCGGCAAGGTAAGAATCAAGATGTTATAATACGTGCCCTGCACGCTTATATAAAACGGACAGGACGCTACAATATCCACCTTACACTTCCCGGCGGAGGCGAACGCATGGAGCAAATGCAGCAACTTGCACGCGATCTGAACGTGTCGGAGCACGTGTCGTTTCCCGGCCTTCTGCCCAAGCAGCAGATAAAGGATGCCTACATAGCCCATAACATCGCCGTTATAGCGAGTGACAGCGAAACGTTCGGGCAAAGCATCGTCGAGCCATATGTGCTCGGCCGTTGTGTGATTTCAACGCCTGTGGGGATAGCCCCGGAAATTATAAAGGCCGGTGAAAGCGGCTATCTGTTCGATACTGAAGACGAGCTCACCGACATACTGGTCAGTCTGTCCGAATCGCCGGAACTATTGCAGACCATCGCACGCAACAATTTTAAATCCCGCGATGCCTTCAGATGGAGCAATATTTCACAAAAGTATATCTCACATCTTGATATAGAATGAAAAAGGTCATAACATACGGCACTTACGATTTGCTTCACGAAGGCCACCTTAATCTTTTGCGAAGAGCCAAGGAGTTGGGCGATTATCTGATAGTCGGAGTCACCAGCGACCGTTTTGACCGTGAACGCGGCAAATTAAATGTCCGAAACAATGTTTTGGAACGTGTAGAAGCTGTCCGTCGAACGGGATTTGCCGACGAAATAATCATTGAAGATTACGTCGGACAGAAAATTGACGATATACAACGATACGATGTGGATATTTTCGCGATAGGCTCGGACTGGGAAGGCAAGTTCGACTATCTTGACGAGTTCTGCAAAGTGGTGTATCTGCCCCGCACAGAGGGTATTTCGTCCACTATGCTGAGAGAAGAATCGCAGGAAATCGTAAAATTAGGCATAGTCGGAACAGGACGAATCGCAAACCGATTCATTCCCGAGGCATCCTTTGTCAGCGGAGTTCAAATATGCGGGGCCTACAATCCGTTAATTGCCGAAACTACAGCTTTTGCAGAAAGGCACGGAATCGGATTAGCGACAGACGACTACGGCACACTGCTGAACCACGTGGACGCGGTCTATATAGCGTCGCCCCATTTGTCGCACTACGACTATATCAAAGAAGCCATCATGGCCGGCAAGCACGTATTGTGCGAGATTCCAATGGTGCTGAGCGGCACACAGGCCACAGAACTGTATGCGCTGGCCGAGCAACACGGCGTAGTGCTGCTCGAGGCAAGTAAAACCGCATTTTGTCCCGGTTTCAATCATATGGTTACTCTTGTCAAAAGCGGTGTTATCGGCACCGTCGTCGACGTCAGGGCTTCTCTGTCAAAACTTATCTCGAGAAAAGACGTGCGCGAACTTGATGCCGGACAAGCCGGCGGATGCATGACAGAACTGTCGCCCTTCCCGTTGCTTTCCATCATTAAGATTCTTGGCCGGAATATACACGACATGCATTTTCATTCTAAAATTGAGAATGGAGTGGATGTGTTCACAAAAGGAGTCCTCAATTTCGACCACGCAGTATCTACCATCACGTTGGGACTCGGAGTCAAGACAGAGGGAAATCTCGTTATTTCAGGCACAAAGGGCTATATCTATGTCCCCGCTCCGTGGTGGCTTACCAGTTACTTTGAGGTCAGATATGAGAATCAGACTGAAAACAAAAAATATTTCTATCCGTACGATGGCGATGGATTGAGATATGAGCTTCAAGAATTCATCTCTATGATTTTAAGCGGGCGGTTCAGCTCTCACAAATTAAGAAGACGCGAAAGCGCCCTTATAGCAAGTATCATTGAATATTACCGAAACGGCCACTACATCGCATTATGAGCAAAGCATTAATCGTGGGCGGAGCAAACGGTATCGGACTGTCAATAGCCCATACACTCGCCACTGACGGGAAATATACCGAAATCTATATCGTCGACAGAGCAGCGGTATCCGCAGAAAACAATCACCCTAAGTTCAAAAGTATCCTCTTTGACCTGGAAGAGAGCAACTATGATGTATTCAATCAGTTCGCCGACATTGATACTTTAATAATCACGGCCGGGTTCGGACGTCTGAACTTGTTTGAAAACATCGAAGAACAACACATCATTTCAAGTTTCAATGTCAATACCGTTGCTCCCATACGTATAATCCGACATTTCTACGAGCGCTTGCTCCATGATGCCGATTTCAAGTGTGCAGTGATGGTAAGCATTGCCGGCTACATGTCCTCGCCGTTTTTCAGCATCTACGCGGCCACCAAAGCTGCCTTACGCATATTTATAGAGAGTGTGAACGTAGAACTTGAAAAATCCGGGTCGGCCAACCGTATCCTCAACGTAAGCCCCGGCTCAATCAAGGGCACATCGTTCAATGCAGGAAAAACAGACCTTACTCTAACATCTGCCTTAGCAAAGGATATTGTGGAGCATCTCAACGACAAGAACGACCTGTTTATTCCGCAGTACGACGAGATATTTAAAGAGGTGCTTGAGCGATACCACGCCGATTTCCGCGAAGAGGGACGCCACTCCTACGATTATAAGATTAAATCCGGCCGAATAAAGTAATCCGCTATGAAAGTGCTGCTGGTTCACAACGACTATGGCAAGTACTCGGGTGAGGAGGCTGTGGTCGACAAGATGGCTGTGATGCTCGCTGAAATGGGACACGGGGTGGCGCAGTTGCGTCGCTCCACCGCCGGCGCGCGCGAAAGCCTCGCAGGCAAAGTACACGGCTTTCTCGCAGGCATATATTGCCCGGGCGGCGTCCGGGCCATGCGCGATGCCTTGCGTCGTGAAAGGCCCGATGTGGTGAACGTGCACAATCTCTACCCGTTCATATCGCCGGCTGCATTGCGCGAGTGCAAAAAAGCCGGGGTGCCGGTGGTGATGACCATACACAATTTCCGCCTGATGTGCCCCACGGGTCTGTTCATGCGCGACAACGCGCCTTGCGAGCTGTGTCTGCAGCGCGGAAACGAGTGGGGATGCGTGCGCCACAACTGCGAGCACTCCTTGCTCAAATCCGCCGGCTATGCCGCACGCAGCGCTGTGGCGCGTGTGCGGCGGCACTACGCCGACTGTGTGGACCGCTTCGCCTGCATCACCGACTTTCAGCGCCGCAAACTTATCGAGGCCGGCTTCCCGGCCGAAAAGCTGCTGGTGGTGCCCAACTCGGTCGACGCCGGAACGGATGTGGCGCCGACGCCCGGCGGCTACGTGGCCTACAGCGGACGCATCAGCCGCGAAAAAGGTGTCGACTTAATCATTGAGGTGGCCCGGCGGCATCCCGACATACCGTTTCGCCTGGCGGGCGCCGTGCGCGACACAGAACTTGTGGCGCAGCTACCGCCGAACGTCGAGCTCACGGGCTATCTCTCGGGCGAGGCACTCAGTGCCTTCTACGCCGGCGCGCGCTTTTTCGTTATGGCAAGCCGCTGGTATGAGGGTTTCCCCATGACCATACTCGAAGCTGCCCGCTGGGCCAAGCCCATGATAGCGCCCGACCACGGCGGCTTTACGGAAATCATAGGAAAAGGCGACAGCGCCATCGGGCGGCTCGTGGCGCCGGCCGACACCGATGCTCTTGAAAGCGCTGTCCGGCACCTGTGGGACTCGCCGGACGAAAGCATGCGCCTGGGCGCTGCCGCACGCAGCAGCCTCATCGCGCGCTACTCCACATCGGCCGTTTCGGCTCTCTGGAGCGACCTGTTAAAGCAGCTCACACAATAACAATTCGCAATATGCTATCTATCAGTAAATTACTGGGGGGGGTAATTTAAGCGCCCCTGCTCATCAAGAAAACAAACGCTCGACGGGTCTTGACATCCTGCGCACCGTAGCCATTGTGGCCGTAGTGGCCGGGCATTATTTTATGTATTCCGGCTTCAACAGTGCGCCGTTCAATACTCCGGCGATGTTTCTGCTCGGGATTCTGAATAGCATCACGGCTATCGGAGTCCCGATATTTATGATGCTTACGGGCTATCTTACGTGCCGTAAAACCATCAGCCGCAGCTATTTCAAGGGCATCACCCGAGTGCTTGTATCCTATGTGGTCCTGTCTGTGGTAATGATTCTTTTTCGCGAGATGTATCTTGGAGAGCACATGTCGCCCGTAAAGTGGCTGCTGAAAATCACCGATTTCTCGGCCATACCCTATGCCTGGTATATCGAAATGTGGATAGGGCTGTTTTTACTCACTCCGTTTCTCAACATACTGTGGAGCGGAATCGCCGACAGAAACCATCGCAAGCTGCTGCTGTTCATCCTGTTTTTGTGCTCGGCACTGCCCGATTTCTTCAACCGCTACGGCGTGCACCTCGCTCCCGGCTACTGGGAGAGCGCGGCCTATCCCCTGCTGTTCTTCTTCGCCGGGGCATATATCCGCGACTATCGTCCCGCCATCGACACACGCCGCGGCATACTGGCAGTGCTCGCACTGGCCTTGATTAATCCCCTGTTGAGCATACTGCTGCAGCCCGGAGGCACCATGCTGCACCTCACGGGCGATCCCAACGGCATAATATCCACCCCGGTTGCAATACTGATATTTATCCTGCTGTACACCCGCAATATCGGCAGCAGCATCGCACGCGGCGCCGTCACCAGGATATCGCTTCTGTCCCTCGATATCTACCTTATCAGCTACGTGTTCGACATGATAGTATATCCATGCTTCGCTGACATGGCCGGCTCCGACGACGCCGCCGTGGGCTGGGCGTTTTTCCTGATAGTACCTGTGCTATTCGCGCTTGACTTTTCGGCGGCTTACGTCAAGGACGCGATATTCCGCGCGGTCGGCTTCATAGGCCAAAAAGCAAAAGCGGTGCAGCGGGCAGTCTGACACCACACGGCTACAGAACCGGCACTGCGGGGCTGCGGACACACACGTCTGCGGCCCCGCTCGCTATATGGCGGCAATGGCGATGCCGAGCACGGTGGCCGTACCGGCCAGGATCAGCACATCCGACGGCGGCAGGAGCTTGCCGAACGCATGCATACGCACCTGCGGCAGCGCGCGCTCACGCAACAGAGCCGCACACAGGGCATAGCACAAAGCCCCGAACAGCAGCCCGAAAGCCGTGCCGGCTATAAGGTCGCCCGGATAATGCACCCCGAGATACAGCCGCGAATAGCTGTTGGCCACGGCCCACAGCAATATGAACCATGCGGCACGGCGCGAGCGCAGCAGCAGAGCGCAGAACATGGCCAGCGCAAACGAGTTGGCTGCGTGGCACGACGGAAAGCCGTAGGTGCCTCCACGGTAGCCGTTGACCAGCACAGACATAGCCGACAGTGGATTGTCGGGATGCGAAGGCCTCAGACGCCCTATGGCGGGGCGCAGCAAATGGCCGCAGAACTGGTCGGCGCAGACAACGGCGAGGACTATGCAGGCCACAATCACGGCCGCACGCCGCACACCGAACTGACGCACCACCACCCACAGCAGCGCCGCATACATAGGCACCCACACGAAGCGCCCTGTAAAAATCATCCAGAAACGGTCGAAATAGGCCGTATGCATGCCATTGAGCAAGAGGTAGGCCTGCGAATCAATATCGTTAAGCAGTTCCAGCATCACAGGTCGTTGATATATTCATAAAGCACCTGAAGATAGGCCTTGCACTGCTCAGCGAGCTGCTGCGGGCCGGAAGTGGCTTCGGTGGGCACCTGATACACGGCCGCCTCCCCGTCGGGCAAAAGCAGCATGGCCGCCTCGCGCTCGCTCGCATAGGCGAAACCCGTGCGCGTGGTGTCCATGGCATTGCAGCTGAACGGAAAGGCCTCCGCGCTCATGCCGAGCTGCGCCAGCAGCGTGGCTGCGATGTCGGGCTGAGCCGCCATGCGCGAGATGCGGCGGCCGGGAGCGGCGAGCGCGCCGCCGGCCAGCACCAGCGGGATATGGTGGCGCGCACGCATGCTGTCGAGAGGCGCCGGATAGCAGCCCCAGTGGTCGGCCACAGCCACCACGAGCGTGCGTTCCCACGAAGGCAATGCGCGCAGGCTGTCGACAAAAGCGCCCAGGCAACTGTCGGCGTAGGCAAAAGCACGCACAGGCCCTTCGGCAAAACGCGGGGCATCGAACGGCACGTCGAACGGCTCGTGGCTGCTCGATGTCTGCACCACGAAGAAACGCGGGGCATCGTTGCCCTCCGCGTCCCGCACGTCGGCCATGCAACGGTCGAACACAGGACCGTCTGGCACACCCCATTTGGATATACGCTTCGACAGCGGGAAATCCTTGTCGCTGACTATCCTGTCGAAGCCCTGCGCACGCAGATACGCCAGTCGGTTGGTAAAGTTGATGTCGCCGCCGAAGTAATAGCGGCAGTCATAGCCGGCGTCCCGCAGTTCATGCGCCAGCGAGGGCAGATGCTCGGCTTTGCCCACATATTTTGTGGCGCTCTCAGTGGGTTGGCCGGGAAGGCCGCTGTATATGGCGGCCAGACCGCGGTCGGTGCGGAAACTCGACGCATAAAACCTGTCGAACAGCACTCCCTCGCGTGCCAGAGTGTCCAGGCGCATGGCTATGGCCTCGCCTCCGAGAGCCGGCATCAAATGCGCCGAGAAGCTCTCGAGCACCACCAGGTATATGTCGGGGCGCTCCACGCGCAGCAGACGTTCCGTGTGGTCGGTCGAAGCCCTGTCGGCCATAAAAGGAGCGGCGAGTTCGCGTGCACGCTTGCTGTCGAAAAAGCGGAACTGCGTGCGGTAGCGGTCGGGCTGCGTGAGCGAGTACAGCAGGCTGAACGCCGGGTTCACCGCCGCATGGTTCAGGCGCATGTTGTCGCTGAAATAAGCGCGGCTCACGTTCATTGTCGACACCGTGACGCCGCCGCGCATGGGCAGGAAAAGCAGAGCCGCCAGCACGAGCGCCACCGCCGCCCTACGCCAGCGGTCGAGGGTGATGGAGCGCGCAGGCGCGTACGGCAGCCGCACGGCCACATAATAGAAGCACGCATAAAACAGCCCGCCGAGCACGGCCAATGCGAGCACTCCGCCCAGCATCTGCAGCGGTGTCACCGATGCAAGTGCAAGCGCAGGCGACGAGAAGAAATAGTAAAATGGCATAGTGTCCAGCCGGAATCCCCAATAGCCGTACAGGCCGAAATCGAGTATCACAATGCCGGCAAGCACATAAGCCACCACCACATAGTACGTTTTTTCCAGGCGCCGAAGCCAGCGGCTCGGGCCGGCGAACTGCGCCACAACAAGCAGCAGCGCAGGCACCGCCGACAGATAGGCGGCCATGCTCAGGTCCATCGACAGGCCGTGCCACACGGCAGCCAACTTCTGCGCAAAGCTCACTCCCTGAAAAAGGCTGCCATAGGCAAGCATAAACGCCGGCTTCAGCAGCACAAACACTATCATGAACGCCGCCGGCGCAAGCAGATATTTCGCAAACAGCCGCTTCATTGCCCGTCAGAGTCTTCGTCTTTGCCGAACAGCTCACCGCGCTCGTCCTTGGCATAATATGCGGCAAGCAGCGCTGTCAGACGCGTGATTTTAGCCATGGCCTCCGAGGTGGCCTCGCTTATATCCTGCCGCTTCATGCGCATCAGCAACACCGCATACAGAGCGTTGAAGCAGGTTTCTATCTCTCCTGCCGGATGGTCGCCTGCGCGCGCGCGCAACTCCACTATAGCCGGCAGAGCGTCGTAAAACGCCCGCGTATAGTTGTCGTAGCGCCCGTCGGCCAGCAGTCGACGGTGCAGGTCGGCCAGTTCGCCGAGCGTGTTGCGGTTTATCTGCAGATGGCCCGACTCCACCACCTCCTCGCGGCGCATCATGTCGATTAGCGACTCATACCAGTCACGCACATCGCGCCGCTGCGCGTCGGACATATCGGGCACACTGTCTATCAGAGCCGCCGAGATGCGCTCCGCATCCAGGCCGAATGCGCGGATTATATCCTCTATCTGCCACATATACAGCAGATACTCGGCTATATTTTCCTTGCGTTTTTTAGAAGCTGTCAGCATAAAACTAAATTCTATAAAAAAGGTGAGAGAAGAATGAGAATTATACCGTGGTCAGCGTACGGCGATTACTTCCACCTCCACGAGCACACCTTTGGGCAGAGTGCGCACCGCAACGGCACTGCGTGCCGGATACGGAGCCTCGAAAGCCTCGGCATACACTTCGTTCATAGCGGCGAAATCGTCCATGTCGGCCAGAAACACAGTGGTTTTGACCACATTGGCGGTAGTGAGTCCGGCTGCCGCGAGTATAGCCTTCACATTGGCCATAGCCTGACGCGCCTGAGCTGTGATGCCTTCAGGAATCAGACCCGTGGCGGGATCGATAGGAATCTGTCCGCTTGCGAAAAGCATGGAACCTGTGTCGATAGCCTGGCTGTAGGGGCCAATGGCGCCGGGAGCGTTTGTGGTAGAGATAACGTTCTTCATATTATAATAACACTTGGTAAAGAATTATGTCGCAGAAACTGCGGCCACGTCGCAGATACGAGCGCACACGACCGCATGTGGAAAAACCGGCGGCGGCAAACAATGCGCGCGACGCTTCGTTGTCGACGGCCACAAGTGCCATCAGCATGTGCAGTCCGAGAGTCGAGGCCGCATAAGCCTTGGCCACCGACAGCACCCGCGAGGCAAGACCGCGCCGGCGGTAGGCCGGTGCGATAAATATGCCGACACGCGCATGGCGGTCGCGCGCGTCGCAATGCGTGAAATCAAGCGTGCCTACTGCCTCGCCCGTCGCCTCGAGCTCGACTATCATGCGCAACTGGCCGCAGCTGTATATATCGCCGTCGTAGTTGTCGATATACTCCGCCAGCTGATGGCGGCTCACAGGCGCCACGCCGGTACCGCACTCCCATAGCCCGGGGTCGTTTTCCCACAGATACATCATATCGGTATCCGACGGTTCGGGCGCACGCATACGCACAGTTCCGTCGGACAGCATAGGAGTGGAGAAACGCGGTGTCATAAGGCAAACGAGTCAGAAAACGGCGTGCGGTTGAGCAGCGAACGGCCGAGAGTGATTTCGTCGGTGAATTCTATCTCGTTGCCCACACTCACTCCGCGTGCCAGCTGTGTCACACGCACCCCCGCGTGCTGCGAGAGGCGGCGGTATATGTAAAAATTGGTGGTATCGCCCTCCATGGTCGCACTCAGGGCCAATATCACCTCGTCGACGTCGCCGGCCTCCACGCGCTCCACAAGCGAATCTATCTCGAGCATGTCGGGGCCTACGCCGTCCACCGGCGATATCAGGCCGCCCAACACATGGTAAAGCCCGTGGTACTCGCCCGTAGACTCCACGCTCATCACATCGCGCACACTCTCCACCACACACACCGTGCGGCGGTCGCGCAGCGGCGACGCGCATATGGGACACAGCTCCGTATCGCTGATGTTGTGGCACACGTCGCAATAGCGGATGCCTTCGCGCATATCGATAATGGCACGCCCCAGCGCCGAGGCCTCGCGCGGCTCGCGGCGCAGCAGATGGAGCGCCAGGCGCAGCGCGGTCTTGCGCCCGATGCCCGGCAGACGCGACAGCTCGGTCACGGCGGATTCAAGCAGCGGCGATGCGAATTTCTGCTCCATCACACAAACAATGCTTCCATACGCTCGGGAGTGAATCCCTCGAAAGAGTCTATGACGATATCGCCGCGCCCCTCTATGTCGGACGGTTTCAGCGTAGTGGCCACAGCCACCACCTTGCCTCCCGCGCGTCGGCCGGCCTCAAGTCCGGCGCGGCTGTCCTCGAACACAACGCAGCGTTCGGGCGCCACTCCGAGTCTGGAAGCAGCCAGCAGATAGCCTTCGGGGTCGGGTTTGGAGTTGGCCACATCGGCATCGGTCACAACCACGTCCACCAACTCGCGCAACTGCGGAAGCTGGGCGAACAGCGCCTCCATCTTGTCGGTATTGCTGCTTGTGACTATTGCGCTCGGTATGCCATCCCGCCTTAGCGCCGACAGAAAGTCCGCAACACCCGGAAAAATCCTGTATCGGATGTTCTCCTCAAGATCCTTCAGGTGCACGCGCAGCTCGGCCTGCGCGGCCGGAGCCGGGAAATACGTGTCCAATATATCAGGCAGTGTGGTGCCCTTTATGGCGTAGGCAAAGTTTTCCACTCCCGTCGGAAACAGCGAGTCCATGCGTGTCCAGAACTCGGTGTATATGCTCTCGCTGTCTATCAGCACACCGTCCAGGTCAAACAGCGCCGCGATTTTTTTACTCATAATCCGTGTAGTATTGTCACGCAAATTTAGCGATTTTCAGCGAAACATGCAATTTCAGCGCGCCTCGCTTATGCGCACTTTACGCCCCTTGATTTTTTTGCCGCCGAGGTCAGCCAGCAGACGCGCGGCCACAGCGCGCGGCACAGCCACATAGGCACAGCGGTCGCGCAGGTCGATTTTGCCTATTTGTCGGGCATCGATACCTCCCTGCTGACACAGGAAGCCCACAATGTCGCCTCGCGATATCTTGTCCTTCTTGCCTGCGTCAAAAAACAAAGTGGCCACAGCCTCGCGGCTCTCGGCCGGAACGGCTGCTGCGGGGTCGAAATCGCCGTCGGGCGTGCTCACGAATTCGGGCACATCTTCCTTGGCCGATTCAATCACAAACACCTCGCCCGACGCGCCCATGCGCCCTGTGCGGCCGTTGCGGTGTGTCCACACCTCGGCCGTAGATGGCATATGGTAATGCACCACCGCCTGCACAGTGTCTATATCAAGCCCACGCGAACCGAGGTCGGTCGACACGAGCAGCGGCGTAGTGCCGTTGTTGAAGCGCACAATCGCCTTGTCGCGGTCTATCTGGTCGAGGCCTCCGTGATACAGTCCTACGGGCAAGCCTGCGCGCTTCATGGCGCCAAACACGCGCTCCGCCGCATCGCGATAGTTCACGAACACTATGGTGCGTTCGCCGCCCATAGCGCGCAGCAGAGCCTCGAGTGTTTCCAGCTTGTCGGGCGACGGCGACAGCACACGCCGCAGCGACACCGCGCCGCCGGCGCCCTCGTCCGTGCCTCTGAAGTCAACCGTGGCTGCACCGCCGAGGTCCACAAAATCCGGCAATTCGGACAGTTGTGTGGCCGACGTCAGCACCACAAGGCTCAACGAACGCATGCGCCGCACTATCGAGCGCATGTCGTCCTGAAAACCGAGCTCGAGCGACTTGTCGTACTCGTCGAGCACAAGCGCCCGCACAGCCGACACATCCACACGCCCGCGGCGCATATGGTCAAGCAGACGCCCCGGAGTGGCCACCACAATGTCGGGCGCCACCGACAGCGTGGCTTTCTCCTCCTCTACGGAATGGCCGCCGTACAGCGCCGACACCTTCAGCACGCCCGCCGCTATGCGGCGCAGCACCTCCGCCGTCTGTATCACAAGTTCTCGCGAAGGAGCTATCACTACCGCCTGCACACGGCCGTCGGGACGCCCCGTGGCACGCAGCAGCTGCAGAGCGAAGCCCACGGTCTTGCCCGAGCCGGTGGGCGCGAGCAGCACAATGTGTTTCGAGCTCTGTCGCTCCATGGCGCGCTGCATGGCATTGAGGTTCTCGATGCCAAGACGGCTGCGTATGTTGTCGGCTATCTCTTTTCGGGTCATACAATACTATGGGATGAAACTGTCGGTCCCGGTTCAGAGGTTGGCATTTACTATTGCCTCGAATTTCTCGGCAGGCAGCAGCTCATTGGTTCCCTCAAAGCGCACCGATGTGCCGTCGGGCTTCATAAGCACCACAGTAGGCACGGCGCGCACGCCGAAATTCTCTGCCGTAAGCGGGCATTTGTCCACATCCACCGACACGAAACGCACCTTGCCGTCGTACTTCTTGGCCGTGGCATCAAACACGGGCGCAAGCATCTTGCAGGGGCCGCACCATGTGGCATTGAAATCAAGCACCGTGAGCACGCGCACCTTGGAGTTCTGCCTGTAGGCATTGTCGTCGGCGAGGTCTATCACTCCGCCTTCCACGCTCTGGATTTGGTCGTCGACAAAAGCCACGGTCTGCTCGGCAGCCTGTGCCGTTGCCTCCACGCTTTCCTTTACAGCGTCGTCGGCTTCCTTCGCGGCCTGCTGCGTCTTTGCGCAGGATGCTGTGAGCATTGCTGCCACCACAGCCACATAAATAGCTATTTTTTTCATATTCCGTTGTTTGTATATTATATATAACAACGCCGGACTGCTTTTTACGCATCCGCGCGTCGTTTTTGAAAAAATCCTCAGACAAGAAACAAGGGGCGCACGGAGTCCGTGCGCCCCTGTATGCTTAATCCGGGATGCGGTCTGCTATCAGAGTGCGCCTGCCAGAGCGGCGTTGGTCTTGCGCACAGCCTCGGCGCTCTTTTCAAACAGAGCTTTTTCGGCGTCGTTGAGCTTGAACTCAACCACTTTTTCGATACCGTTGCGGCCGAGCACACAGGGCACGCCGATGCAGATGTCGCTCTGGCCATATTCGCCTTCGAGCAGAGCCGAGCAGGAAATCAGTTTCTTCTCGTCGTGCAGGATAGCCTCTACGAGCTGTGCTGCAGCTGCGCCGGGAGCGTACCATGCGCTGGTGCCGAGCAGTTTGGTCAGGGTGGCACCGCCCACCATGGTGTCGGCAGCTACCTTTTCCAGCACTTCGGCATCAAGGAGTTCGGATGCGGGGATGCCGCGGTGGGCGGCGTAGCGCACCAGAGGTATCATGGTTGTGTCGCCGTGGCCGCCGATCACGATGCCTTCCACTTCAGTGATGTTCACACCGAGAGCAAGGCTCAGGAAATAGCGGAAACGAGCGCTGTCGAGGGCGCCGCCCATGCCGATGATGCGTTCCTTGGGCAGACCGCTGGTCTTGTGAATCAGATAGGTCATGGTGTCCATGGGGTTCGACACGCATATCACGATAGCGTTGGGCGAGTGCTTCAGCACGTTGTCCATAACGCTCTTCACGATACCGGCGTTCACACCGATCAGCTCTTCACGGGTCATACCGGGCTTGCGGGGAATACCGCTCGTGATCACCACCACGTCGCTGCCTTCGGTCTTGGCGTAATCGTTGGTCACGCCGGTCAGACGGGTGTTGATTCCCAGGATGCTGGCTGTCTGCATGATATCCATGGCCTTGCCTTCCGACACGCCTTCCTTGATATCAAGAAGAACCACCTCGTCTGCCACCTGATTGGTTACAAGCACATTAGCACATGTTGCGCCTACGTTGCCGGCGCCTACGACTGTTACTTTAGACATATTATTCGGTTTAAGAATGTTTGATTGGTTATGATAGGTGCAAAATTAGCTATTTTTTTTATCAAAAAACATCCTTCCCCGATATTTTTCACGATGTTTTCACTATTTTTGCAGGACAAAACCGAAAAGCTTCATGAGAATGGCAAGTTTTCTGCGCACGGCGGCCGTGGCACTGCTCCTGATAATGGCCGCGTTCGGGTATTTCATGCTTCGCGACACCCGCGTCGCAGCATGGATTCCACTCGGCATATCCGCAACCGCCGGCCTCGCCTGCGGCATCGGCCTGCGCCGGTTCGCGCCCGCCATCACCGGCTTCAGCCGCACAGCGGCGGCATCCGTGACTGTCGGCGCCGCCGGGGCCATACTCATGTTCTTCGCCCTTTTGCTCACTAACACCTGCGGCGCCGACCGCGAGCACCCGCAGACAGTAAGCGGCACGGTGATAAGCAAACATGTGCGCACGGAAGCAGCCACACGGCGTGTCGGCAGGCGATATGTGCGCGACAGCTCCCGCAAGATTTACCACTACGAATACACTCTAATGCTGCCCGACAGCACCACCGTAAGGCGCTCAACCGACGCCGCCGGCTACCGGCGTCTGCGCATCGGCGCGCACCGCAAAGTAGAGATATTGAGCGGAAAACTCGGATGGCCTGTGGTCAGATAGGCCACGGCGGACAGTCAACAAACTATTAATACCCTACACTCCTATGAACAGCATCGACAAGAATATTATCCGGGGCATACTCGACGAGATGCACATATCCTCCACTATCGACGACGACGGCGATATCATGGTGATACAGTCGGCCGACGAGGATTTTGTCTACGACGTATTTATCTACATACTGGTCAACAACAACCGTCTGTCCTTTCTTGCGGCCGCACAGGGCTACGAACCGCAGGCCGATCTCCTTTTCCTTGCCAACCGCCACAACTGCCGCCGCAATCTCCCCACCGCGGTGGTGCGCGACGGAGCCATACGCATGGAGTACAGCTACATGCTCGACGAGGAAGTGAGCCGCGACTACATACGGGAGAACTGCATCGGCATGACTCTCAGCGCCATATGGCACGGCTTCATGGAACTTGAGCGTGAATCCGACTGATCCCTGCGCATGACGCGACGGCTGGAGTGGCTTGAGGCCGTAATTACTACCGACAGCGCGTTCGACGCCTTCCGCGATGCCGGGCGCATAGGCAGCTATTGTCTTTCGTGTCCGCAGCACGCTCGCTCGTGGCTGTGCCCGCCGCTCGACAGCGCCGTGATACAGCAGCTCGCCGGCTTCACTCACGTGCGCATGATCGGCCTGCAGATTTTCACCACAGCGACCGATGCAGCCACACCGGCAGAAGCCATACTCGCCGGCGAGCGCCGCGACTTCGAGGCGCAGCTGCTCAGACTTGAAAAAGAGCTCGGCGGACGCGCATGCGGCTTCAGCGGCCGGTGTCCGTATTGCGACCGCACACCATGCGCCCGCATCGCAGGGCAGCCCTGCCGCCACCCCGACCTGGCGCGCCCGTCGCTCGAAGCCTGCGGTTTCGACGTCGCAGCCATCGCGTCGCAATGCCTGCACAAGGAAATATTATGGGCCCGCGACGGCGTACACCCGCCCTACTATATGCTGGTGGGCGCAGTGTTCCACAATGCCTGACAGCGCTTAACCCATAAAAATAATGAGGCTGTGTCAAAAGTGAACTGCCGCTTCGTCTTTCTCGACGAGCGCGAGCAAGTCGAACGACATTTGATTATCTCCCATTCGGTCGATAATCTGAAGGTTGTCGCCGCCCCACGGAATATAAGAGAGATTTTCGTCAACGATGGTAGGCACAATGTCAACTTCCTCACGGAAGATTGTGGCCGAGTTGACAGTGAACGCGGCGCGGGCCTCGTAGCCCGGAAGCGTTTCGACGGAGTTGTAAATAAGGTCGGAAAAAGGAAAGTCCATAACGATGCTGATTTGTCAGCAAAGTTATGGACTCTATGGGCCGCGCGAAAAGACGCGTTTATTCTGTTGGATTTATCTCACCAAACGTTCTGTCTATAAAAAGGAACGTATTGCAAACGGCATCGCCATTAGAATTTGTTATAGTTATTTGGTCAGACATTTCAGGCGTTCCTGAAGCATTTTCGTTAAAATAGATTTTAAGCGTATTGCGGTCAACCGATGTTAAAGAAAAACCCATTTCGGGATTTGTATATGAATCATTCGGACCAACCAATGTATAATTGATGTCGTGATTAGAACACTTTAAAACGACATCTCCTTCTCGATAATTTGCTTCAATGTATATAATTGAAGAATTGGGAAAATCAGTAGCTGTGCGATTCCGAATTACGACTTTAATATCTTCTGCGTCAGATACTGAAACCAATTCCCAGTCCATATAATCTTCCGGCACGTCATGAGTACAAGATGCCATAGCGATTAATATGGAAACAATTAGTAGTACTGAATGAATCTTAAATTTCATAATTACGATGCATTGATGAGATTGCAAAGTTACGCATTTTCAGAGGAATATGCGTAACGATTGGGCTACAAAAATACTTCAAGGTCGTTGACACGGAAGATGCAGCAGTCGCGAATCTTGCGGCACTCGCCGGAGGAAAAACACTGCATGAGCCTTGAAGCCGAGCAGGTTTTCTATGCTTGGAAGCATAGCGACGTTGTCGATAACAACCGAGTTGAGATTGAGTTCGGAAAATGAAAAGTCCATAACTTGCTGAATTGTTGTTTACAGCCAATCTCGGCTGCGTTCGGCATAGGTGGAGCAAGCTCCCCTCTGTTCTCACTGGCACGAGAAGTTTCAGCGAAGTTATGGACCTTATGACGGTTGCGAAAAGACGCTTATAAGGATTGTTTTGCGATGGTCGTGTAGTGGGTTATAAAATCCGATTTTGCATTAGTATAGCCGTCTCGATCATGCTCAAATGACTTCCACAAGGATAGTTTGAGCTTTTCATAATCTTTGGCAACGTCTGAATGAGTATTTAAGTAGTCTCGGAAATATATTTCATCATTATTGCCATTCAATCTGATATGAATATGAAATACTTTATCAGCAAAGCCGTTAGTAGTATAGCCTTTATTAAAATCAAGCCCTGTTTTATTTTCATTCATGCAAATATAACCGGCTTTCACAAGAAGATTTTTTATGGCGGTGAAATTTGCAGTCTTGTCAGTTTCTACTAATATGTCTATTATGGGTTTTGCCCAGATACCTTTAATAGCAGTACTGCCAATATGATTGATGCGAAAAATTAAATCACCAAGTACAGTTTGAAGATAGGATATTTCTTGTTTAGCCCAATCCGACCATTCGGGATTGGGTGCAGTCAGAATTATCGGGAATAATTGCCATAATTCTTCAAGAGTCATATCTTCAAGCTTTTTCATAGCGCAAATTTACGA